>DATBAM010000145.1:0-2169 GCA_036271535.1 Steroidobacteraceae bacterium
CGCCATCGCATCGCCCGATGCGGCGGTGAAGCTGTTGTCACAGATGCAGGAACACACCGGCGGCCTTATCTCCGCATTCGAGATCATGCCGCGCATCGGCATTGAACTGGTCACGGCGCACATTCGCGGTGCCCGCGATCCGCTGACCGCGCCCTCGCCGTGGTATGTGCTGATCGAAGCCACCAGCGCCGCGCAATTCGACTTGTCCGCGATCTTCGAAACCGCGCTGACCGAGAGTCGGCTCGTAACCGACGCTGTCGTCGCATCGAGCGACGCACAGCGTGAGGCGCTGTGGGCACTTCGCGAGAACATGTCCGAGGCCCAGAAGCGCGAAGGCGCCTCGATCAAGCACGACGTATCCGTTCCCGTCGGTGCTATTCCGGATTTCATCGAAAAGGCCACCGCAGCCGTCCTGAAAATCCTACCCGGCGCCCGGCCCGTCAGCTTTGGGCACATCGGCGACGGCAATATCCATTTCAACTTCAGCGTGCCGAAAGGCGGCGACCCCGCTGCGTTTCTCTCCCGTTGGGAAGAGGTCCAGCGCGCCGTGCACGACATCGTTCACGAATTCCACGGCTCGATCAGCGCCGAGCACGGCATCGGCGTTCAGAAACGCGACCAGCTGGCACTCTACAAGAGCGCCGCCGAACTCGATGTGATGCGTTCCCTGAAGCGCACGCTTGATCCGAAGAACATCCTGAACCCCGGAAAGGTGATCGCGCTCTAGGCTGCCTTGGGCAGCACCGGCTTCGGTGCCGGCGCGGCGACCGGCACGGACACCTTCGACGGATGCCTGTTCGACACCGCGCTGAGCGACGCGGTCACGACGGTTGCGAGATACGGCAGGCTCTGCACCGTGATCATCACCATCCAGAGCTGGATTGCCGGATCGTCCACCGGCGAGCCTGTCGCCAGCGACAGCAGCGCCAGCATGCAGAACCCGAACAGCGTCGTCTCCTGCCATACCTTGCGCAGTGCCTGGCTCAGCAGCGCCTGGTCTTCGCATTTCGGCGTGCGCAGGAACGGCTGGCCGCGGGTGAAGAGGCCCGCGATCACCGCCTTGCCTACCGCATGCGTGGTCGAGAGCCCCGCGACCGACGCCATGATCGCGCCGCGCATGCCCGATCGCACCTTCTGCGGATAGAGCAACAGGGTCTTCATCGTCTTGGCTGCAAACAGCGCCAGCGCACTGGCCGACAGAGTCGGTAGCGGCACGTCAAACATCTGGGGTGCCGTCCACATCAGCGCCGTCCAGATCAGCGCGATGTAGGTCACGATCATCCCGAGCCCGTCGGAAATCCACGGGAGCCAGCCGACCAGGAACTGGTAGCGCTGCGCCGCCGACAGCTTGGTGCGGCCCAAGAAGATCGCGCCGGCATGGCGCTTCATGATCTGCATCGCGCCATAGACCCAGCGATAGCGCTGGCTGATAAACGCATCGAGGGTGTCGGGGATCAGTCCCTTGCCAAGAGACTCCGGGATGTAAGCGGCGCTGTAGCCTGCTTCGAAGAGCTTCAGCCCCAGCTCGGTGTCCTCGGTTATGCACCAAGTGGCCCAGCCGCCGACCTCTTCCAGAGCGTCCTTGCGCACGATGGTCATCGTGCCGTGCTGGATGATGGCGTTGTGCTCGTTGCGCTCCACCATACCGATCTGGAAAAAGCCGCGATACTCCTCGTAGACCATTGCCTTGAAGATACTGTCGCGCGCGTCGCGGTAGTCCTGCGGCCCCTGTACCAGCGCGATCTCGGGAGCGGCAAAGAACGGCAGGGCGCGGCGCAGCCAGAACGGCTCGACCTGGTAGTCGCTGTCGATCACGGCGATGTACTTCGTCGTGGGGTCGGTGAGCTTGATCGCTTCGTTCAGCGCGCCGGCCTTGAAGCCTGCCATATTGTCGTAGTGGAAGAAACGGAAGCGTTCGCCCAGCGTGGCGCAGTGCGCCTGCACCGGCAGCCAAGTCGCCGCGTCCGGCGTGTTGTTGTCCAGCACTATGACTTCGAAATTGTCGTAGTCGAGCTTCGCCAGCGCATCCAGCGTCGCCATCACCATCTCGGGCGGCTCGTTGTAGCAAGGCACGTGCACCGACACGCGCGGGCTCATCTGCGGGATCGCGGCCTTCATCAGGCGCCGGTCGACGCGCCACAGGCTGGCGGCCAGCTCGATGCCCTCGGT
>DATBAM010000146.1:0-34864 GCA_036271535.1 Steroidobacteraceae bacterium
ATCGGTTGTCCCTGGATGCGAGGCGCGATCAGGTCCTCTGGATGATCGAACACCCAGGCGTAGTCACCCTGCGCACTTTCGCACCACGGCGACAATCGCGCGTGAACCCCTTCCGGATCGACCGGATCAAGGAATTCGATCAGCCGCGACAGGCGCCGGCTAGGCGGCTGCAACGCCAGTGTTCCGTGCAGCGCCTGATCCAGATCCGCCTGCTCCGCGACGCTGAGTGCTCGCGTCGAGCCGCTCAGGGCCAGACTTCGCAACCAGACCTTCAGGAATTCGATATTGTGTTTGGTAGGGTCCAGTCGCAGTGGATTGAATCCCGTCGGCACGCCATTCTTCAGCGGCAGGTATTCGCCGCCCAGCGCACGTACGAGAATCTCCAGTCCCTGATCCTTGTCGAACACGATTTGCGTCGCGCCGGCTCGCGTCGACATCGCTATCAGAAAGCCGATCAGCACGGTCTTGCCAGATCCCGTAGGCCCGCAGATGAAGGTATGCCCGGTGTCTCGCCGGCTGCCGCCATCCGGCTCTCTCGGATCGCTCGCATGGAGTGAGAAGTGGTAGGACGACGAAGCACTGGTTACCAGCGCAGCCAGCGCATCCCCCCAATGGTTGTCCCGCGCGCGACCGGTCGGATAGTTGTGAAATGCGTTCATTGCGGCGAAGTTGCGCGACGTGATCGGCGACTTGCGCGGGCGCATCGGAAATGTGCCCGGCAGCTGTGCCCAGAACGCCGCCTCCAAAGCCAGATCCTCGCGCGCCACTGTCATCCCGGTAGCGGCCAGCAGATCGCACGCCTGAGCGATCTGATCGTGAAGCGTCCGCAGCGAGAGCTCCTGGTCGCCCTGGCCGGGGAGCGGAAGTTCCGCGACGACCTGCAGGGTGCAGTGATGATCGCCGAACACGAACTCCTGGCTGGCCAGCGAATCCAGGGCCAGCTTGAGCTGATCTGCCTGCGATACCGCGAAGTCTCCCGCGTTCGCCATTCGGTGCATCTGACGCTGCAACAGGCCTTCGCTCGAGGCCCGACTCAGAAACGTGAACGACTGAGTCAGCACGAACGCGAACGGTGCCGACAGCAGCCGATCGAACATGCCCACTGCGTTGGGTGTCGGATATTCCTTGATGCCCAGCATCGCCGCACAGCGCGTTCGTGTCGCCGAGCGGTATTCGATGGTCTCGCTACCGAAGAAAAGCCGCGAAGCGCCGAGAACCTGCGCGACCGAACATCGGGGCAGCGGCACCGGACTGTGCTCACCGCTGATGAGCATCGACAGGAACTCCAGCACCGAGGAATACCAGGTATTCGCCACCTGATAGCATCCCAGCCGTTGCGGCTCGTAATAGTGCAGCGCCGCCTCGATCGTCTGCGACAACTTGTCACAGAAATCGATGGCCTGGACTTCGCTCTCCTGACTGACATCACGTCTAACCCCTGACAGCAGCCGCGCGACGAGACCCATCGCGGCTCCACTGGTCGGTCTATAAACAGTCGACAGAAAAATCTCGTTGGTCATCAACGTCTGACGTCGGAGGCGCTCGACGTAGCGCCGATGCAGGGTATCGGCGAATCCGTTGGAGGCGGCGTCGGGCGGTGCACCGGCGTCCCGACGACGCACGACGTGGGTCCAGACCGCGAGATGCGGGCTGGCCAGGTTTCGCCACAGAACGTTCAGGCGCTCGTGCAGCAAGTTGAGCGCGGCGTCATCCGTACATTCGAAGCTTGCACCGTCGAGGCGGAATACCTGTACGAAGTCGCCCGAGGTGGTGCATACGATGTTTGCATTCACTTGCGCGCTGAACGGAATGGAGTCGGCGACCGCCCGTTCGCGCCGCATGGCTGTGGAACGTCCAAACGCACCCATCATTGCGGCCCTCTGGATATCCACAAGACAGCTTCGACCGACCGGCGGCGACGGCGGCCGCGCGTGTCCGCTGGGTCGACGACCAACGGGCAGAAACTGCTTGCCCGCCAATAGCGCAGGTTGGTGAGCAGCGCCGGCAGCCGCGTTCGTACCCAGAGAGCCAGCAGATCGAAGAAGCGCGCGTCACGCGCACAAAGCAGCGCGCTGATGCCATGCACCGGCAGGCAGATCATGAGCGTGAGTAGATTCCGACCAAGCAGGAAGACCTCCATAGTGAAGATCAGGTTGAACAACAACGCTGAATACGTGACGCCCCAGCGCATCGGCGGGCGGGTGGCGCCGACGAACAGTGGCTCTCGAGTCAGTCGGTCCTGATGTTCGATCACGTCAGACTCCGAACATTCCACGGATCCAGGAAACGATCTGCGGTGCCCCGAACGCGATGGCAATCCCAAGAATGGCGCCGAGGCACCATCCCCAGGACATCCGGTTTGCCATAGCCATGGCCCCGAGCGCCATGACGAGCAACACCGCAACGGGTGTGAGCCAGGCGAGCACGTTGCTTTGCAGCGCTGTCGCGCCAGTCAGGAAGGGTGATGCCTGTGCACCAGCAACCAGCGGCCATGACGTGAGTCCGACGGCAAACAGCGTCGTCGCGCCCCGTACCGTTCTGCCCCACATCGCGATCAACCAAAGCTCGCGGCCGAGCCGGTCGGGCTCTGCTGTTCGCGTCGCGATTCAAACTCATCGCGTTTGGCCCGGCCCGGCGCACCGAAGCGAAAGCCATCGACTACGAAGCTGTAGTCGTACTGCTTCTCCCCCTGGTCGTCGGTCCAATTGTTGGCGCGTATCCGGGCCTTCACCATCAACTGGTCGCCCTTGCGTGCGTTGGCGGCAATCGCTTCACCGAGGGGACCGAACGCCACGAACCACAGGCTGGTCACCACCTCGCGGGCGCTACCGTCGTCCTCGCGCCCCGCATAGTCGTTGCCGATGAGACAAAACCGTGTGTAGCTCGTATCCGCCTTGTTCACCAGTTCCGGATTGCGGGCCAGATTGCCGATCGCCGAGACATCGAAACTATTCATGAGTCCTCCTGAGTTGCTGCCTTGTCTGGGAAGCGCCAGACGCGGGAGAGACTCTATCGAGGCAGCGGGAGCGATGGCTCTCGCATTCATGGGGCGATCGTGCAAATATCGGCGGCGAAAGCCGATCGCCGCTGATGTAACGTGAGCCGATCGACAGCACAGGAGTACGCCGATGCCGGACCCGATACCGGATGACGAAGAAACGGCCGGTGAGATCGAAGAGTGTCTGGATGAGATCGACGAGTTCATCGGCACTCTGCAGCGCTTTTCCGACCGCGTGATCGCAGAATCGTTGCGTGTTCACCTGGCGTCACTGCTGCGTTCGATGCTCGAGGGCGATCAGTGCTCAGTCCCCGATGTGCAGGAATTCGTGGCATCGCTGGAACGTGATGCGCTCGGCATCGATGACGATACCGAGACCGGCGGAAGCGCATGAGCATCGTCGCAACGCTGGATCCCCCCCTGCGCAACCTGGGAGATGGCTTTCAGGTGCGGCGCGCTTTGCCGGCACCGCGCTATCGCACGGTTGGTCCGTTCGTGTTCTTCGATCAAATGGGTCCGACTCGTCTTCCAGTCGGTAAGGGCCTGGATGTGAGGCCCCATCCACATATCGGACTGGCGACGGTTACTTACCTGTTCGAAGGCGAGATCATGCATCGTGACAGTCTGGGTAGCGCCCAGGTCATCCGCCCGTCTGAGGTCAACTGGATGATCGCCGGTTCTGGCATCGTGCACTCCGAACGTTCGCCGCCGCAGGCGCGCTCTGCGGGACCGGCGCTCTTTGGACTGCAGTGCTGGGTAGGGTTGCCGCGCAGCGAAGAAGAGCGTGCGCCGTCCTTCGACCACCATCCTTCGACAGTGCTACCGCTGACCGAGATCGGTGGTACATCGCTGCGCCTGATCGCTGGCACCTGGCAGGGATTGCGATCGCCTGTCCGCACTCTGTCCGACATGGTGTATGCGGACATCCTCCTCGACCCCGACGCAAGATGTCCGATCTTCGCAGAGCACGTCGAGCGCGCGCTGTACGTCGTCCGCGGCCCGATCGAGGTCGATTCGCATCGCGTGGAAGAAGGTCGCATGGTCATTCTGGAGACGGGAAAGGACGTCACCGTTACGGCACAATCCAGCGCGCGCGTAATGCTGCTGGGGGGCGAGCCACTCGATGGACCGCGACATCTCTGGTGGAATTTCGTCTCCAGTTCGACCGAACGCATCGACCAGGCCAAAGCCGACTGGCGCGCGCAGCGTTTTGGCCGCGTAGAGGGCGATGACGAATTCATTCCGCTGCCCGAAGAGCCGCCCGCCGCAGTGCCGGTTCGCTATCCGTGAACCGCCCCGCCGGCGCATAAACTAGTGTAGGCTGCCTCGATGCCTACCGTGGCGACTCCGGCACCGGCTGCCCAACGCGACGATGACGAGATGCTGGCGGCCAACCAGCGCTTCTACGACGATTTCTGGGGCGGTGTACGCCTGATCCAGGCAGAGCGCTTCAATACGTGGCCATTGGTGCAATCCCTGCTGCCGGCCTCGGGCATGCAGGTGGAAATCGCTCCCGGCCTGCGACCGCGGTTGCCGCTGGCGAAGACGCAGTTCGTTGATATCAGCAACGCCGCGCTCCATACGCTGCGGGCCCACGGCGCCAGCGCCGTAAGAGCGCAGATTTCGTCGCTTCCTTTTCCCTCCGGCACCTTCGACCTGGTATGCGCGCTCGATATCGTCGAGCACGTTGACGACGATGATGCCGCAGTGACGGAGATCGTCCGCATTGCTCGACCAGGTGCATATATCCTGCTGTCGGTGCCACTGCATTCGGCGCGATGGACCGCATTCGATGACTTCTGCGGCCATCGGCGGCGGTACGAGCCCGACCAGCTGCAGCAGATCCTGACGCGACATGGCTTGTCGGTGCAGCGAAGTGCGATTTACGGCATGCAGCCGAAGTCGTCGAAGCTGCTCGATCTGGGTATGTGGTGGATGACCCACCAACGCGAACGAGCGATGTGGTGGTACAACCGCGCTATCATGCCGCTAAGCGTTCGCTTTCAGAAAAAGCTGACGTTCGAGACCGGCATGCGCGATGCGACGCACGTAGACGAACTGCTGCTGGTATGCCGGAAACAATCTGCACCGCAGACCCCATGAGGCTGGGTATCCATGGCTACTGGCTGTTCGTCGGCACCGGCATCTGTTTCAGCCAGGGTGTTCTTACCAATGTTCTCAATCCGAAAGTGGCGTTGTTCTTTCTGGCGTTGCTGCCACAATTCATCTCCCCGCAAAGCAGCAACAAAGCCGGGGCATTTCTGACCCTCGGTACGAGCTTCATCGTCACCGGTACGGTCTGGTCATTGGTACTCGCGCTTGCGGCAGCGCTTCCGACGCACACACTTCGCGGCGCTCGTCTAGAATCATGCAAACAGGCGAAACGGGCGGAATATCATGGAGCAGCGCGAGATCGGTCATTCGGGTTTGAAAGTCTCGGTCATCGGACTAGGATGCAATAATTTCGGCTGGCTGATCGACGAGGCTCAATCCCGCCCGGTGATCGCGCGCGCGCTCGACGCCGGCATCAATTTTTTCGACACGGCCGATATCTACGGCGAATCGGAAGTCGTGCTGGGCAACGCCCTGGGCGCGCATCGCAAGCAGGTCGTCATCGCAACCAAGTTTGGCCACTCGGGGCCGGGCGTGGCCGGCGGAGCCAGTCCCGACTACGTCATCCAGGCGGCGGAGCGCAGCCTGACACGCCTCAAGACTGACTACATCGACCTTTTGTACCTGCACGCTCCGGATCCCAAGACACCGATCGGCGACACGCTGGGCGCGATGGATCGGCTGGTGCGCGATGGCAAGGTCCGGTTCGTTGCCGCCTCCAACATGAGCGCCAGTTTGCTTGGAAAGGCGGACTCGGCCGCAGCTTCGAAGAAGCTGCGCGGGTTCATTGCCAGCCAGGAGGAATTCAACCTGCTGAAGCAGGGAGCAGCCTCCAGGCTCGCACCGACCCTCGAACAACTACGGATGTCGCTGATTCCGTATTTCCCCCTGGCCAGCGGACTGCTGACGGGCAAGTATCAACGCGGAACCGAACCCGCGGCCGGTACGCGCTTCGACCGGTGGAAGAACATGAGTTCGCAGCTCAACGACGAGAATTTTCGCATCATCGATCGGCTGCGCGACTATGCGGCCGGAGAACAGCATTCGCTCAGCCAGCTGGCGATCGCCTGGTTGCTGGCAAAGCCGTATGTCCCGAGCGTCATTGCCGGCTCGACCAAGGTTGGACAGCTGGAAGACAACCTGCGTGCGGCAGACTGGACACTGACGCCCTCACAAGCCGCGGCGGTGGAGCAGCTGGCCGCAGCCTGACGACCTGATCGGAGAAGCGATGGAAAATACGAAACCCAGGATGTACGTGGTCTCTTTCTATCACCGTGAAACCGGCCTTTTCAGCGGCCGTCACCTGATGGTCTCGGATCCGGACATGATTGCGCAGAATACACCGCCGGATCACGTGGTCATTGAAGGCGATCACTACGATTTCACGACGCAGAAGGTCGATATCGCGACCGGAAAGGTGGTCGATCATCTGCCGCCGCAGCCCTCGGCCGATCACGAGTGGAGTGCCGCCTCCCGTCGCTGGCAGATTCGGCCCGAAGTTGCCGCCAGAAACAAGGCGCGCGAGCAGGCCCTTTCTCGCATCACTGAACTCGAACTCAAGGCGTTGCGAGCGCTACGCGAGCACGCACTCGGCAAAGCCGGCGCGCAGGATCGCCTTCGTTCGATCGACGGCGAGATCGCCTCGCTACGGGAGATACTGCAAGGTTGACAGCGCCGCGACCGCTCAATGATCGCTCAATGATGATGGCGCAGAGACGAGATGACGATCAGCACAACGATAGCGGCAAGCACCGCGCCCGCAATCTTCCAGACTGACCACGGCCGTTCGCCCTGAATCGAACCGGTCTGGCCGTTGACGACGAACCGATAGGTTTTGTCGGCATAACGGTACGACGACAGCCAGATCGGCAAAAGGATGTGCTTGAAGGTGATATCGATGTAGGCAGGCGCCATCGTCAGGATCTGCTGGCGATCGCCACCGATGTCCTGGCAGATAGCCGACCGAATCTTCACTTCCATTTCCTGCTGCGCAATTCCAAAGCCCGGTTCGAGCCCGGTCTGATAGGCCTCGACCGTGAAGCCGGTGACGAAGTCGTCGCGATACGGTGCCAGCAGATCGAGCTGCCAGGGCGACAGGTTCTGAACGAAATGACGCGGCACCGACGTCGAGGCGGCTACCAGTACGTCGGTGAAAGTTACCTTCACCTCGCCGGCCGTCGGCCACCAGCGCACGCGTTCCACCTGCCGCACCTGTTCCCGACCGTTCTCGGTGTAGCGCTCTTCCTCGAAATAGACCTGCCCTCGCTCGCCCGTATAGGGAGTCTGGCTCTCGGCGTCGTAGGTCCAGTACGGCAGATAGACACCCTTGATGCCGCGCTCGGCATGTGCCGCCTGCTTCAACGCATTGGGTGCGAACCACAGACCCGAAAGCCAGCGCTGATATGACTCACGCGCCTGCGACTCCTTGACGACGAAGGGCGCCACGGCACGGGGCTGGATCGTACGGTGGGCGTAGGCGTTGCTGGCAACCAGCGGTGCCGCACAGAATGGACAGCGGTCTGCGGTGACATTGGGAGGCAATTGCACAGCCGCGCCACACGCGTTGCATTTGACCGTCTGGCGCTCGAGTTCGGGTTCCGCTCCCGCCTGCTCGCGCAAATACGTCAGAAAATCGAGGTGCTCGAGCGCTTTGGCCCGGGTCTGCTCCGAAGCAATGGCGATTTCGTTCTGAGTACCGCAGTACGGGCAACGCAGGCTCAGCGTTCCCGGTGCGAACTCCAGCTTGGCGCCGCATCCGGAACAGGGATGCTGGCCGCTCGGTATTGAGACCAAGTGAGCGACTGCTGCTTTACTGGGGCGGAACCGGTGGCGGCACGCTGTTGAACAGCGCCGCCAGATCAGCCTGCTCGGAGGCCTTGCCCCAGGCACTCATGCCCTGTTTCCACACCAGGGTGTCGCGAGTCAGACCGCCGCCACTGACCTGCCCCCGCAACGCGCCCAGATCGAATGGCCCGGACTGCTGACCGTTGACGGCCACGAAAAAGCTCGCCGCTCCTGGAATCGGCGGCGGCGCAGCCGGGGGTGGCGCCGCGCCAATGCCGGGACCCGCCTGACCTGGCTGCTGCAGCGCGCCGCCCAGATTCTGACCGAGTATGCCGCCGACACCTACGCCCAGAATGGCGCCGGCGTTGCCCTGGTTCTTTGCAGCATCACGCAGCGCCTGCGCAGCCTGATACTGGCTGAAATTCTGCATATTGCCGATGGCGCGCATCGCACCCTGCTGGTCGATCGCCCGCTCGACTTCCTCAGGTAAGCCGATGTTCTGTACCTGCACCTCGCACAGCTCGAGACCCAGGTGCTCGAAGTCCCCTGCAATACGCTCGCGTATCTTGTCCCCGACCACCACCACCTTGCCGGACAGATCGATGATGGGTACGCCGATCTCGGGCATCACTTCCTTGACGCGGATCCCGACCTTGCCGCGAAGATTCGCCTCGATATCTTCGGTAGTGAAGTCTTCCTGCGTGCCAACCAGATCCACCAGGAAGGTTTTAGGATCGTTGACGCGGATGGAATAGATGCCGAAGGCTGTCACGCGCACTGCGCCGAATTCGGCGTCTCGCATGATCGCGGGGCCAGCCGTGCCCCATTTCAGGTCAGTGAACTTGCGGGTGTTGAAGAAGTAGATCTCGGCCCGGAACGGTGAATCGAAACCGTACTTCCAGCCCTTGATCGTCGAAAGGATCGGCAGATTCGACGTCTTCAGCTCGTACATGCCGGGCTTGAATACGTCCGCCACCTGGTCCTTCCCGAGCTGGCCTTCGTTGACCATGACGGCGAGCTGCCCCTCTCGCACGGTCAGTTTCGCGCCGCTCTTGATCTCGTTGTTGTAACGCTGAAAGCGATGCGAAAGTATGTCTGGTCGATCTTCAGTCCATTGAACAATATCGACTAATTCGCCGCCAAGCTTGCCGAACAAACTCATCGAGGCCTCTCCTGTCGCCTGTTGGCCCCAATTCTACGGCGCCCCGTTCGTCCGTGTCACTCGGAGCGCAGGGAGAGTCAGGCCGGCCCGGCGGCGGCGGCTTATCGCCCGACGAACGATGCCGCGACCGTGTTGCTCAGATCTGAAAGCACTGGCTGGGGAACGATCGTCACATTGATGCGGGTGACGGCGCCCAGCCTCACGCCGTGATCGACGCGACGAAGGGTTACCGTGAAGGAGCGCAAGCCAGGTGCGCCCGGTGATGCGGCGTTGTGCTCCAGCGGGATGAAAATGCTGCGCACCGCCTCACCGTCGGAGAATCTGACGATCTGCGACTGCACCGACTTGTAATCGACATTCGCCTGGCCACCTTCGAGCTGCCATTCGACCGCGGCCGAACCTCGGGTCGACTGCAGGCGCCTGACTGGAATCGCGATCAGCGCCTGCGCACCGCTCGCGAGCAGCGTCGCATCCTCGAAGGTCACTAAGCCCGCCGCGCGCGGCGCAGCGGTCGCGGCCAACGGCGCATCACTGATATGAGTGTCGACCGACCCGTGATCGGCAACGCGATCCGCGGCCAGTTCCGTCACGGGCGATGCCGACGCGGTACCGGCGTCCGGGGTCGTCTGCGCCACGGCGACATCCTCGTCGCCGGCAACGATCTTTCGAGCTGCCGGAAGCAGCAATACCAGCGAACACGCAGCGGCAGCACCCGCACTGGCGAGGCTTGCGCGCCGCAGGGTGCGCCGCGATGTACCGCGGGGACTGACTGCAGTCCGGCGCTTGAGCATCGAAGCGTTCCCGAGCAGGTCGCGTCGAAAGATCTCCGGCGACGCCGCACGTTGTTCACGGTCGCCTGACAGACTCTGCGTCAACACCGCAAATACTTCGACCGGCATGCCGGGAATCGCGGCCGGACACAAACGCGCACGATGCGCATCGAGGGCGGACTGATCGCCGAACGGTCTCTGACCTTCGCTGAGTATTTCGTAGCTCACGCAGGCAAGGCTGAATACGTCGTCGCGCTCCTCTGCACGTATCCCGGCAAGAACCTGCGGACTTGCGTAGCGCGGCGTCGCTGCAGCGTAGCTGACACGATCCCCGGGTGACGGCACCGAGCCGAAGTCGATCAGCTTCACCTGCCGGTCGGAAGTTATCAGAATGTTCGACGGCTTCAGATCACCGTGAATCACGTGCATCGCGTGCGCGTAACGAAGCGCCTCCGCGCAATGATCGATAACCTGCATCGCATCGCCGACGCAGGGTGCGGTCCGCAGCCAATCCGCCGCCGACTGGCCCCGAATCAGTTCCATCGTGATGAACCAGATATCCCCGTCGCAATCCAGGTCGAAGACACGCGCGATTCCCGGATGTGCCAGATGCTGCATCTGGCGAAACTCGCGCCCCAGCCGCTCGATCGCCCGTGAACTGCCCCGAAAAGCCGGTTGCAGCGCTTTGAGCGCGATGCGATCGCCCGTGGGATCCTCTGCAGCGGATCGATGCAGATCCTTGGCTCGGAACACCAGGGAATGGCCGCCGCGCCCGATTATCTCCTCCAGCACGTAGCGCGAACGCAATACCGCGCCGGCCACGAGGCCCCCGTCGTCGACGTCGAACGAACCCTGCGACACACCGTGCGCCATGGGCGAAAACTCAATAGTTGGAAGTAGCTCGATGGTCGGGCAGTGAGGCGGTCCGCCGAATCTTCGAAAATCAGACTCTTGAGACGACACTTTCCGCCCACCTGCACACATCCTGATGCGTATGAGTGTACGGACGAGGCACAACGTCGGCTATCCGTCTCGGCGTGGGAATGCGCCGACAGGTAAAACGTTATGTCTACTGACGCCCTGCAGAGCGCGCATGACATCGAGCGTGCGCCGACGGTACCATCTGAGACTTCGGATCGCAGGAAATGTTCATGCCCAGGGGATATTGGATCACGTGCTATCGCGAGGTGCGGGATGCCTCCAAATTGGCGGCCTATGCCACCCTTGCGGGACCTGCGATCACAGCGGCAGGTGGGCGCTTCCTGGCACGCGGTATGCCCTCGAAAACCTATGAGGCCGGGCAGTCCGAACGCACGGTGCTGATCGAGTTCGATACGGTGGATTTAGCCATCGCGGCCCACGACAGCCCGGCATATCGGCTGGCCCTGGCGGCACTGGGGGACGGCGCTGTTCGAGACATCAGGATCGTCATCGGCACCTGATCGGATGAGGTCGCTATCGACGACGCCGCAGGAACCCTTCGATGATCGCCCGGGTTTCGGGTGTTTGCAGCAAGCGCACGAATTCGACCGCTTCCAGCTGCATGCGCACATCGACGGGGTCCGCCGGTCGTCGCAGCAGTGCCTTCATGGCCAGCACGGATGGCAGCGGCTTGCCAGCCAATCTGACTGCGCGCTCCTCGGCACGTGCAGCAAGCTGCGCGAGGGGCAGCATCTCATTGACCAGGCCGATCGCGAGTGCCCGGCTCGCATCGATCGGCTCGCCGAACAGCAGTAGTTCGCAGGCGCGCTGGTGGCCGAGCAGCGCTGGCAGTATCTGTGTCGACGCCGCTTCCGCAACGATGCCCAGATTGACGAACGGCATCGCGAAGGTGGCGGTATCTGCGGCATAGACCAGATCACAGTGCAACAGCAGCGTGACGCCGATTCCCACGGCCAGCCCGTTGACGGCCGCTATCACTGGCTTTTTGATCGCTGAAATCGACGCCAGAAAATCCATGGCAGCACTGGCATCCGGCACTGTGCCCTGCTGCGGCACGAAGTCGGTGACGTCGTTGCCGCCACAAAAGCTATCGCCGCTTCCCGTCAGCGTCACCACGCGCACCTGAGGATTCTCGTCGGCTTCGCGAAGCAGTTGCGCAAGCTTGCGGTACATGACCGGTGTCAAGGCGTTCTTCTTGTCCGGGCGTGTCAACTGCAGTCGCATCAGTCCCTGGCCGTCGATGGACGCTGCAACGTATTCGGCGGCCATCATGTCAGCTGTCATATCAACCACCGGCATCCGCCGCATCGCAACTATCGTCGATCGCGCGCGGAGGCGAATAGCCATCCGGCCCATGCTCGATCACGAGCACGCCACAGTTGCGCGGCGTGCGGGCGTTGCGCCAGTCGCCGGTCACATGAGCCCACAAGGTCACCATCACGCCACCGTGACTGACGATCACGACATCGCGCTGAGGATGTGCCCTGGCCAGTCGGTCCAGGATCGGGCTGACGCGGTCGCGCACATCTTCGTAACTCTCGCCGCCCTCGGGACGCCAGCGCCACGGCATTGCCAGATCGTAGCCCGGCGCCAGCGTCAGCGAATCGTAGGAGGTGCCCACCAGAGAGCCGACGTCACGCTCGTACAGGGTTGGTTCGATTTCGAGCGGCAGCGCCAAAGTCTCCGCAATGACACGCCCGGTCTCGTGTGCACGTACATAGGGGCTCGCAACCACCAGCTCCGCCTGGAACAGCTCCTTGATGCGGTGAGCAACCGCCAGCGCCTGTCGATAACCGAGATCGGTCAACGGCAGTTGCGCGGGATTCACCGCGAATATGCGATCGCGATTGCCGACACTTTCTCCGTGTCGTACGAGAATCAACTTACCCACAGTTCAATTCGGAGCAACGTAGATGGCGACGCCATTGCCGGCTTTCTGGTAGCTGGCGCTGGAAGTGCCGACACCCACACCGCTGCCCGCCGACGCGGCGCCGAAGCCGATGCCGACCGAACCGGATGCACGATCGCCAATGCTCTGGATCAGCACACCGTTCGCGCCCAGCTTGGCGGCCTGTTCTTTCAATCGCTCGATGACCTTGTCTGTCTTACCCTGAGCGCTGAAAGAGAGCGACGCTCGGCTCGAGGTGTCGAGAATCGCGATCTGCTCGAATTTTGGCGGGGGCTGGAAATAGACCTGCACGTCCTGCGGAGAAATCGGCGGACGCGCCTTGCCGACCATGACGTGGGATGAAACGCAGGCCGAGAGCACCAGCGCACTGCCCAGAATCGATCGTTTGAAGACGCTCATATGCATGGGATCTCCGCTGCCAGACGGCGCCGGCCGCACCCGACCGGCGCAGGCGTCATTATTGCACTATTTCAATCCGCACCGATTCAATCGGCGCTGATGCCTGCCGCCCCCGCAATCTGCATGATCTTTTCCAAATGGCTCTGAACCGTGGGCAGCGTCTGCGTGGCGAACTGCCTCGCAGCGGCATCATTGCCCGAGGCGATTTCCTTCTTGAACAGGGCGACCGTGTCGCGATGCGCCTCGATCTGGTTCTTGATGTAAGCCTTGTCGAACGACGGTCCGCTCAACAGCTTGAGACGCTCACTCGTAGCGACCTGCTCGACGCCAGGTGTCGCAGGTAGTTTGACGCCGGCATCGCCGGCGATCTTCCACAGCTTGGCGTCGGCGGTGGAATGATCCTTGACCATCATGCCGCCAAAGTCCTTCACCTGGGCGCTGCCCGCTTTGTCCTCCGCCATCTTTCCCGCGGCCACTTCGGCCAACCCACCCTCCGCGGCACTCTTGTAGAAACTCTCGTCGTCACTCGAGACCGCCCCGAGCGCCAGCACCGGCAGGATACCCATCATGAGCAACAGCGCTTTGCGTTTCATTCCATTCATCTCCTTGCCATCAGCCCGTTCAGCTGTCGCCATCCTGCAGAGGTGGGCGCCGGCAGACGAGTCGCGTTCGGTTGACGCGCTGTCGCAGGCTTTGGCCGTAAATCGAGTAGGAAGCGTCCCGCGCCGTGTCAGGTGCCGCCCGCATCGTGAAAAATGATGCCAAGCGTGAAGCGTTGCCCCGAGCGCAGGGGACTGACGCCGTGACGCTGAGTGACACGATAGTCGCCTCTGCTACCGCGCACCGGCCGGTGATTGACCGCGAAGACAACCATATCACCGCGCCGCAACGGAACCACCGTGGCGCGGCTCTGCATTCGCGGTCGCTGCTCGGTCAGTACGAATTCACCGCCGGCGAACTCCTCGCCAGGCTCAGACAGCAGAACGGCCGCCTGCAGCGGAAACACGTGCTCGCCGTACAGATCCTGATGCAGGCAGTTGTAGTCGCCCGCGCCGTACTTGAGCAGCAGCGGTGTCGGCAGTCTCTGGCCCGCCTGATGACAGCGATCGAGAAACTCGGCGTGCGTGGCAGGAAATCTGGCATCGCATCGCATGCGCTGATACCAGTCGTTCGCGGTCTGGGCCAATGATGGGTAGAGCTGATCCCGCAACTGCTGAATCATCAAAGGCAGCGGATAACGAAAGTACTGATATTCACCAAGACCGAACCCGTGACGCGCCATCACTACACGCGAACGGAACTGCTCGGCATCGTCATACCGGCTGACAAGATCGGCGCAGTCGGCCCTGTGAAGCACCCGTGGTAGTACTGCCCATCCCTGTGCGTCGATCTGGGCACCGAGTGCACGCGGGTCTGGCTGCCCGGTCACAGTCATGGCGTATCCACACCTTCCCTGCGCAGCAATGCGCGCTTGCGTTCGATACCCCACCGATAGCCGGACGTGCCGCCGTCGGCCCGCACGACGCGATGGCACGGTATCGCGACGGCCAGCACGTTGGCCCCGCAGGCTTGAGCTACTGCTCGGGTCGCCTTGGGAGAACCTATACGGCGCGCGATCTTCGCGTAGCTGGTCGTGGTACCGACCGGAATGGTACGCAGGGCCTGCCAGACACGACGCTGGAAGGCGGTACCGCGCACGTCCAGCGGTAGCGCCACAGCCTGGATCGGCTCCTCTACCACGTCGATCACGCGTGCAATCAGCTTGCCCAGTTCGCCATCGGCGGCAATCAGCGACGCGCGCGCGAACCGCTGACGCAGCTGGTCGGCCAACGCCGCGGCGTCGTCTCCCAGCAGGATCGCGCAGATGCCACGCTTGCTGACAGCGACCAATACCACGCCGAGCGAACTGTCTCCCACGGCATATCGAATCTGCTCATCGGCGCCTTGGGCGCGAAACCGGGTGGGTGTCATGCCCAGCATGCCGTCCGCCTGTTCGTAGAATCGACTGTTGGCATTGAAGCCGGCCCCGAAAATCGCCTCGGTCACCGAATCGCCACGAGCCAGCGATGCCTGCATCCGTCGCGAGCGGTTGGCATCGGCGTACTGCTTGGGCGTCAGCCCCGTCGTCGATTTGAACAGCCGGTGAAAGTGATAGGGACTGAGCGACGCCTGCCGCGCGAGATCGGCCAGTGAAGGAGGCGCCGCCGAACGCTCGATCGTCCGACAAGCCCGCGCGATCCTCTCGGTCTGCCGTACGGCAATCGACTGTCCTGTCGGCCGACAGCGTTTGCAGGGCCTGAAGCCCGCAGACTCGGCAAGCGCGGTGGTGTCGAAGAACGACACGTTGCCCGGTTTAGGGAGCCTTGCAGCGCACGAAGGACGGCAAAAGATGCCGGTCGTGCGAACCGCATAGACGAAGTCGCCATCGGCGCGCCGGTCGCGGGCAACCACCGCTGCCCAACGTTTTGCCTCAGCACGTGACGACGGGCGGGGCGTGGTCTGGGCCTGCATGGTGATCTCCTTGGGAACCGGATGGCACTACCGCAGGGTGCACCGGCCGCCCGCGCCGCGCACTCCGGCCCTTGCTGTCAAATTCTGCTCATCCCAGTGAGATCGTCATGATGTTCCGATCCGGCGTCAGGCACGCGCGCAGCGCACCGATCGGTACGTCGGCGGCGCCGGTACGATAGCGATGTGTTCGCCGCGAGAATGCGAGCTGTTGACCGTTCAGCTCGACATTGCTGACGCCGCAGCCGTTAAGGCCGATACGGTAGGTAACGTCCAGCGGACTGCCGAGCAGATGCGTCCGCAGCCTCAATCCGTCGAGCGCCGTGGGCATCACCGGATCGATGCTCAAGGCTTTCGCCTCTCTGCTCAGCCCGAGGAAGCGGCGCATGATGAGCCCGAGCGATATGCCGGCTCCGCTCGAATAGACGCGCCAGCCACCGTCGAGATCGATGCCGCCCGCCCGCACGCGATCGTATTCGTCGCTGGCGTGATAACGGTCCGAGAATGCCGCGTCGGAACTCGAATAGTAGCAATTCGACTGGCGCAGCGTACTTCGCGCCACGATCTCATCGATGGCGACCGGATTGGTCTGGCACAAGGCCTGGAAGAAGCGATCGGCGTTGCCGATGTGCGCCATTGCCTGCGCATAGCGCAGATGCGCGTGCATGTACATCAGGCCGATTTCGCGCCCGAAATAGGTCGCACTCTCCGCACGTTGAAACAGTTGCTGCGGCCCACCGTGATAGGCCATCGGCCGATCGAAGAGCCGCACGCCGTCCGGACCGCTCAACGAGGTATCGATCAGATCGAGATGGGCCCGTACCTGCTCGGGTGTCAGCATGTCCTCGAGAATCGCGTGAATCATTGCCAGCGAGCTGTAGCGCAGTCCCGTGGTCTTGTCCAAGGGATGCAACAGATAGCGCACGGCGTCCGTATCGAAGATCGCGTAGCCGGTGAGCACTCCATCGACGATCAGTCGGCGCTGGAAATCGTCCAGCACGCGATGCGCCATGCTCTCGAGACCCGCGGCATCGAGCGTGCGGCCACTGGCACGAAGGGCCGACGCCAGTGTGTTGAGCATCTGATAGTTCAACGTCACCGTCCACGCACTGCACATGTGCTCGCGCAGACGAGGATCGGCCGGTTGCAGCGAGTCGTTCCAGTCGCCGTGTCCATAGGCGGCCAGAGCCGTCCCCGGAATCACCCGCTTCTCGATCACCTCGAGCGCCCGCTCGACGTGATCCCAGATCGAGACCCCCTGCCCGGCCGCGTTTGCCATGTCGAAGTACGGCACACGCTCATCGAGGAAAGCCGAATCGCCGGAGGCGATCAGATATTGCGCAAGCGCCACCAGCGGCCAGAACACGATATCGCCATGCGAATCGCCTGGGCGGATGCCACGCTCGCGGTCGAAGAACATGAACCACTGCGGCCAATCCCCGTCGGGGTTCTGCTGTCTGAACACGCGCAGCAACAGATCGCGCACCGGCGCCGTCCGATCGAGCGCCAACAGCATCTCGATCGGGCCCTGGCAGACGTCGCGCGTACCCCAACCGCCGCCCGAATACTGTTCCAACCCTCTGGGCGACAGGTAATGCACCAGCGCGTTGTGAGTGAACCACGGCGCGATATCGGCCAGCGCAGCCGCGTGCCGACCCATGGCCCCGTCGCTGGCGGGCAGAATACTGATCGTCGGTATCAGCGGCTGACCGTCGATCCGCAGTACCGGAGTGCTGTCTTTCGGAACCAGCTCACCGCGTATCCACAGGCCGACGTTCCTGGAGCTTGCGGTCACGATCACGACGAACGGCTGCTGTCGCGAGCACTGATCGCGAAACAGCAGCTCATCGGCACCCACCTGTTCGATCCGGGTATCGCCTATCGGACCGATCCTGAACGCCCCTTTGGGGAAGCGCGAACCGACCTCACCGCCCGGATCGGGCGAGAGCACGATATCGTCGCGGTCACGCCGCCAGCGAACCGCGCCATTGATGCTGCCATCGTCACCATTGAGCGCTACATGGTGGGAAATCAGAAAACGTGCCGCCGTTCCTTCCGTCACCTCTATGACCAGGCGCAGTTCATGCGGATCGCTGTGAGCCTCGGTACGCACCTCGACCGTTTGTTGCTCCAACCGATATATCCAGCGGCAGCTGTCGGGTGTCATCTCGAACGCGGAGGGCACGCCAAGCTGCCGCCATTTGCCTTCGAGTTCGATGAAGACGCGTTGCCCGTGCGAGCGAAACAACCCCAGATAAGTGTGTACGGTGGACAACATGCGATTGATGCTCACATGCCCCTGGGTGAGCATCGAATGAAATGTTCCGCTCATCCATACGGTGGATGTCAGAGCGGTTTCATCAGGCGTGATGTGTTTCCCTGTTCGAAGCAGATGCCCGTGCGGACGCAGTACCTTGAGTTCCTTGCTCTGCAATACGACGTGGCGGTCGGTACCGTAGAAGAACGAGAGCGTACTGCCATCTTCGTCCCGCTCTTCCTCCCGCCAGGGTGAAGCAAACAGACTCAGCAGCCCGGATCGCTCGAGCGTCCGCCCGTTGAGCAGCGGCGATTCACTGAAAAGCGTCGCATCATCATCGCACGACAAGGGAGCGCCGGCATCGGCGCCCGACGCGGCAACCGGATCGGGCCGGGCTTCCGGCAGGGAAAACACGGACTTCACCTGCGCGAGATCGGATGGCGCAGTGGCGGCAGGATGGTCCGCCGTCACGCTGCCCCAGAAGCCCGCGTCCGCGCTCGCGCCGGGAGCCAGCTCGAGCAACTGATCGCGCACCACCACCATCGAATGTTCATGCTGAAGACGCTGGCTCGGCAACTCTGACAGAAGAGCGACCGGTGGCGCGCCCGCACGCGCACCAAGCCCATAGAACTGCAGGGCGTCGGTTCCGTACGAAACCGCCGAGCGCAGTGAACCGATCAGACTCCATGGAAAGCGTCCGTCGACGGCCGCATTCTGTCGGGACGCAATGACCGTCCCGTGCACCGGATCGCTCAGCGGCGTATGGTCGATGTACTGGCTGACGTAGAATTCATTCATTCGCACCGCGCCGTATGCGGCCAGCGCCAGATCCTGGACATACGTGAGGTCCAGACCCACAGGTGCGGTGTCGGTGTTCTGCAGCCTGACATGCCAGAACCACGCGGTAGCGCCCTGCGCCAGCCGGAATTGCACCCGATATCGGATGCCCAGCCATTCGCCGGTGCCAATCAGTCGGCCGGCGGCTGCATCGGCGGTGAAACGCGTGGGGCTGGCAGGGCCCAGCAGTGGCAGCGACCCAGGTTGCGGGCCGCGGCGCCGCAGATAGAGATTGGCGGGGCCGCCCTCCATTTCGTTGCCGAGAAACAGCAGCAACGACAGCGCATCACTGCTGAAGCGACACAGTGACCCGTTTGCATTGAACTCGGCCCGCATTCCGGACGGGCTGCTGAGTTGGATTGACATGGAGTAGCTCGTGGCTGGCGAAGCGCACGACGTTAACCTGCACGAAAAATAATGGAAAGCGGTGGAGGCCGGCGGCTGAGCGTTACTTGCCGCGGGCCGCGCGGATGTTGTCGACCAGGTTCGGATATCGGCGCCCCTCACGTTTGGCGCGCGCCTTGGCTTTGGCTTTCGCTGCCGGACGCAGATGCGTATGAGATGCCGACCGTGGCGGCGGCCGCTCCCAGACTTTGGCGCCAGAGCCTCTCGTGCCAGAGCCTTTGGCGCGAGCGGACTTGAGGGAGCGAGGTTTCTTACGCTTTCCTGCAGCCATACCAGGCGCAGCCTATCGCGGCATGAGCTCAGCTCGCCGCGGGCAGCGACCCCACACTTCTGCAGGTATCGACCGACACCACGCGACCCGCCTGCGATTCGTCCCGCGAAGCGTACAGGGTGGTCCGTTGCATCAACCTGCGATCGAGCGCACCGGCAATGTCGCGCATCTCCTCGACCGCGAGCATCTGGCCGTGCGTTGCACCCGCGGCACGCGTAATACTCTCGTTCATCAGCGTACCGCCCAGATCATTCGCGCCGGCCTGCAGCGCGGTGCGGATGCCGCTGCGTCCCATCTTGACCCAGGACGTCTGAACATGAGGGATATGCGGATGCAGCACCAGCCGCGACACTGCATGCATCAGCACCGCTTCGCGGTAAGTCGGTCCCGGGCGCGCCTGCCCGCGCTTGTAGAGCGGCGCTTCGTGCGCGACGAACGGGAGCGGCACGAACTCCGTGATACCGCCGGTACGACGCTGCAGTTCGCGAAGCGCCAGTAGATGCCGCGCCCAGGCCCGGTAGTCCTCCACGTGTCCATACATGATCGTCGAGGTGGTACGCAGACCCACCCGATGAGCGGTCTCGATCACCTCCAGCCACTGGCTGGCCGATATCTTGTCGGGACACAATACCTGTCGCACGGGGTCATCGAGAATCTCGGCTGCCGTCCCCGGCAGACTCCCGAGACCTTCGTCGCGCAGCTGTTGCAGAAATGCGTGCAGCGTCTGTCCATTGGTGTGCGCGCCATGCCAGACCTCGAGCGGCGAGAAGGCGTGTACGTGCATGGCGGGAACCGCCCGTTTTACCGCCCGCAGGATGTCGAGGTAGGTATTACCATTGAAGCTCGGATGGATGCCACCCTGCAGGCATACCTCGGTCGCGCCCTTCTGCGCGGCCTCGCTGACACGTCGGCCGATCTCCTCGGTATCGTACAGATACCCCCGCTCGGCCCCTTCGTGTTTGCGCGTGCCTTTCGAGAACGCACAGAAACCGCAGTGGTACGTACACATGTTGGTGTAGTTGATGTTGCGGTTGACCACGAACGTCACGGTATCGCCGACCACCCGGGCGCGCAGCGCGTCCGCAGCATTGCAGACCGCCGTGTAGTCAGCGCCGCGCACGTCGAAAAGAGTTGCGACCTCGTCGATGCCGAGGCGCTCGGCGCCGCGATCGCCGAGTTCGTCGAGCATCCGCAATAGCGAGGACGATTGTCCGCGCCGCGAGACCCGCATCGGCGGGGCGTCCTCTGAACGCCCGGCGCGCCACGCATCTTCCCGCCCGCGACCGCTCCCGTCGCTCAATTCGAGCACCGGTCGGCGCATCGCGGGATCGAGCCAGATTTCAGGCGCGCTGACGTACTCGCGATAAATCGTCAACCGCTCTGCGAGCGTCTTTCCGGCTGCCGCCGTCTCTTCGCGCAGCCGCTCTATCTCGGGCCATGGCGCTTCGGGATTGACGTAGTCGGGCGTCACCGGCGAGACGCCGCCCCAATCATTGATACCCGCCTGTACCAGCACATCGAGCGCGCCGGCATTCAGATTGGGCGGCGCCTGGATATTCATCTGCGGGCCGAACAGATTGCGCGCGACGGCGATGGTCCAGATCAGTTCCTCGGTCGACGCGGGCTCCGCCTTGGCCATGCGCGTGCCGGCCTTAGGCAGGAAATTCTGGATGATGATTTCCTGTATATGCCCATAGCGTTCGTGCAGCGCCTGAATGGCCAGCAACGCATCGATACGCTCGGCGCGGGTCTCGCCGATCCCGATCAGCAGGCCGGTCGTGAACGGCACGCACTGGCGCCCCGCCTCCTCGATCGTCGCCAACCTGATGGCAGGCCGCTTGTCCGGTGAACCATGGTGCGGACCGCCTTTCGCGCACAGACGCTCCGAGGTGCTCTCGAGCATCAGTCCCATCGAAGCCGACACTGGCCTCAAGCTGGCCATCTCGGCCGCGGTCATGCACCCGGCATTGATGTGCGGCAGAAGACCGGTCTGGTCTCGTACTGCCGCTGCCACGTGAGCGACATAGTGCAGCGTACTGTCGAAACCGGCCTCATTCAGCCACTCGCGCGCCGCGGTGTAGCGCAGTTCCGGCTTCTCTCCCAGGGTGAACAGGGCTTCCTTACAGCCGCGCTGGGCGCCGGCTGCGGCCGTCCGGATGGCCTCGTCGACACTCATGTAGGCCTGTGCCAGCCGGCGCGGCGTGCGCGCGAACGTGCAGTAGTGGCACACGTCGCGACACAGGTGCGTCAGCGGCAGAAATACCTTGCGCGAATAGGTGACGATCGCCTCATGGCCTTCGTCGCGCAACCTCGCGGCACGATTCACCAGTACCGGCAGTGGCACGTCCAGCAGCGACATGGGCTCGATCTCGGTCGAACCCGAAACGAAGGGCCGCAATCGCGCGGGCACCATCGCCCGTGCGAGACGCCGTAGATCACTGACCGTATCGACATCGAAGGCAGCCTCGTCGGAACGCAATTCGTACCCGCGAGTTCCCGCCGCAAGCTGGTGCGCAGCGAAGCTTGCCGGACCGAACGCCGGCACGAATGGCTGGCACGGATCCACCAGCACCACATTGGTACCCGTGCCTTCCTTGCAGCGTACGAGACCGATCAGCGAGCTACCCTGCTGCTGGCGGCGATCCAGATAGGCGCTCACCAGGGCATCGACACCGCGCGAAGTCAGCAGCGCGAGGTCCGCGTGAACCAGCATGCACGCGTCGGCCCCGCGGGCCCGCACTTCGGCCAATCCCCGTACGCAGGCACCATTGAGATCCACGTCCGCCAGACACACCTCGGCGCCGGCGAGCGTGGCTTCTTCGGCGATCTGCGGGTCGGCCGTCACCACCAGCGTCCCGGCCAGCCGGCGCGCACCGGTCAGCGCCGACAGTGTCTGCGAAAGCAATGCCCGGACGAATGGCTCGCGCCGCCTGCCCAGCACCTCAGCCAGGCGCTGCTTGGAAGCACCCAGTGCCTTAACCGGAACGACCGCCCACACGCGCAATGTTGGCGCTGCCATCGGTAGGCCTCCTAGCCGCTCTTCGGCGTACCCGTGATGCGGATACCCGAGCCCGGTATCTTGTAGCGTTGATTGATGGCGATCAGGACCGACGTCAATCCTTCGCTGATGACCGAATTTGCCAGGGGTCCACAGCGCCAGCCCTTGAGACCGGCAGCTTCTGCCAGCGCCACCGCGACATTGCCGGCGGCATCGTCGTCAGTACAGATAAGTACATCACACTCGACCGTGTGCTCCAGGTCGCGCAGGTGTGCCGCCGATACGTTCTGAAACGCCGACACCACGCGAACATCGGCTCCCAGCAGGCGCTGCAGCGCCACCACCGCCGAACCTTCCGGAGGGATGTTGACCACGCTGACCTTCGGTGGTTTCAGTGGCACCGTAACGTCGATAAGGATTTTGCCGGAAAGGTGCTCGCGAACCTCGGTCGCGGTCGGCTGCTGGGCGTTGTACGGCACAGTGAGTACCACCACGTCGGCGGCTGCTGCCGCGTCGCGATTGGCGGCGCCGCGAACGACATCCTTTTTCAGGATGCCGTTGAGCTCGGCCGCCGCGGCCTGGGCCTTGGCAGCGTCGCGGCTGCCGATCGTGACCTGATATCCGGCTTTGGCCCATCGCAGCGCCAGCCCGCTGCCTTCCTTGCCGCTGCCCCCGAGTACTGCAACCTTTTGTGTTTCCGTCATGTCCCCCATCCTACAAGAACCCGGGCGAATCGGGCGAATCGGGCGAACGCGATCGGAACGTCTCGTACCGTCGTCCGCTTGACAGCAGCTTGCCGGTCACCCGGGCTTCGGTCAGCATCGCCCGAACATGAGCGAACATAAGATCGTCGTATTCGTTCCCGCGACGCACGCCGAGCCCGTGCGCGAGGCGATCGCGCGTGCCGGCGGGGGCCGGATGGGCAGGTACAGCCACTGCAGCTTTTCGGTGCGGGGAATCGGCCGCTTTCAGCCCGGTGCCGGTGCTCACCCCGCGATCGGCCGGATAGGCCAGCTCGAAGAAGTCGATGAGGAACGAATCGAGTTCATGTGCGACAGCCGACTGGTGAAAGAAGTCATCGCAGCGATCGTCGAGGTTCACCCGTATGAGGAGCCGGCCATCGACCTGTGGCCGCTCGAGCGCTGGAAGTAGCCACGCGGCCGATCGCGTCGCCGATTCGCGGGCAAGCGAGCTAAAGACAGTAGCGCTGTCGGATGCCGTCGAATCGCTCATGCATCTGCTGAATGCGCTCTTCGGCGGACACGCGTGCGCTGTCGGGCGGCAACGCTTGCGACAGCAGTGCGCTCTTGACCAGCTGCGTACGGAAGCTCGTCTGATGTTCGCTCATCATATTTCGATAGGTCATGTTCCCACCTTCGAAACCCTGTGTATCGACCCAGTTGTGATAGCCGGGATCGTCATGACACAGCACGAGACGGACCTTGCCGTCCGAGTCGACCTTTGTCCGGCTCGGGGTGTAGCTCACGGGCCGATAGAGATAGTCCATGCTGTTGAAGAAGATTCCCATGTTGGTCATCATCCAAAAGCCATCGTGGTGATCGAATTCGATGATGAGCGCCTCGTCGCGCGCGAGTTTCCACGTCATGTTGATGGCGGCACGACCGCGTTTCTTGTCCGACGCCGCCACACCTGCCGGCGGCGCGGGGAACGCATTGACGTTCTTGGCATCGGTGAGGCCGCCGCCATGCTGATAGGGATTGTCCGGCCAGTCATCCATGATGCCGGTGACAAAATTGCCGGCCCAGTCCATCGCCTCCACCAGTGTCTCGGGGCCAGGCAGCGGCCGCGGTTCGCTCATACCGACCCGTTCGATGCGAAATCGTGCCGGGGCTTCGTTCCAACTATCGAAACCCTGACGCAAAAATAGCTTGCGGGTGCCGGGCGTCGTCGGCAGCCAGTTCTTTTCGCGTCTGGGGCCGCCGATGATGAGTTCGAAACTTCCATCCCACTGGGTTTTAAGCTGGTGTCCGAACAGGTTCGCTTCGGGCACATCGCCGAACGGCTCGTGCAGGCTCGGCGCAACACCGGGCTGCGGAGCCGGACGCGGACCCTGCACGGTGAAATTCAGGAATCGCGCGGTTCCGCGATTGCCGGAGATCCGGTAGACGGATTGTCCGTCGACCCAGGCTTGCTGGTAGACGAAGTCCGCGCAGTCACCGCCCAGCTTGCAGAACGGCGTGACGAAGGTATGAATGACCGGGAAACGCGTGTCACGGGTCTCCAGCGCCAGATCGAACGCCTGACCCAGATTTTGCGTCAGGAAACGAAAAGCGTCGGCGCGATGCAGTGGCGCGGGCGGATTGTAGTCCTTGAATACACGATCGCCTGCGGCCAGCAGGCGCTCGCAGAACTGTCGCCAGGCAGTGCGCAGCGCCTCGTCGTCCCGACCATCTCCGAAGGCCATCTACCCGCTCCTCAAGTTCGCTTTTCGATATCCAGGTTGAAACGCTTTCGATACGGTTCGAATTCCCGGTGCAGCGCGTCGACGTCTTCACCGATCACATCGGTCGAGTACTTGAACTTGCCGTACCGATCGCCCCTGTTGTCCCGCAGATAGTTGCGCATCGCCTGTTCCGTATCGTTTCCGAACGGAACACCGTAGCGCTGATAGAAGCCGCCTATGGTCGCCACGGGATCATGAACGAAGTCCTGGTAGCGCACATGATGGATGCGCGGATCGTTCATCTGCGGGTTGGCCAGCGTGGCTTTGAAGCCGGCACGACACAGGCCAAGCTGGAGATGGGCCACCTCCTTCCAGTCCACCGATCCCGTCAGACCTTCCACCAGTTCACCAGTCAGCACGATGCGCGACGCGATCGCCTGCACGGGATCGCGATGCACCCACAGGATGCTGGCGTCGGGATACGTCTCCCAAAGGGCATCGAGTCGCATGCCATGAAACCCTTTGAGCACCCAGTATTTCGTCGGCCGCTTGTACTGGAATTGCTGCAGCATCATCTTGTGCAGTCGATACTGCGCGCGCGGATCGCTGGGCAGGCCCACCACATTCATGCCCATCGGCACCCGCCACCAGGCCGTCGGCGTCATCACGCGAAAATCGATAGCCCAGGTGCGCTCGCATTCGGGCAGACCCTCCCCGAGCATGTCGTTGTAGGGATGGCTTTTGAGCCAGAACGGCATCCGGCGGTTGATCTCCCGCCAGTCGTCATCCGCCCTGGCACGTCGCGGGTCCTCCGCTCCCGATAGACCCGGTGGTGGAGAGGGATACATCACCTCCCAGAATCGCAGCGAACGCCCATGCGGATCGACCGACAGCAGCGCGTGCAGCAGGGTCGTACCGGAGCGTGGCTCACCGGTCGCGAACAACGGCTTGACGATCTTCTCGTCGCCGATCGGATAGCGCTTGAAGTCCTGGAACAATTCCAGTCGCGAGGTCAGCAGCCAAAGGCAGACATCGGCCGCGGCGCGCTGCCCCTGCTCATCCATGTTCTGACTGCGCAGAAAATTTACCGCGAGTGCGAAACGCCCGGGCAACGTGTCATCGCCCCAATCGTCCAGATGAGTTCTCGCGCGGGCTTCCGACAACAGTGCTTCCGCATCCAGAATTTCCGCAGCCATTTTCTCGAACCCCCTCGAGCCGTTACCGGTTTGAGCGATCGCTCAAATCAACGCCATTATGGAGCAAGCGGTCACCGTTTGAGATCCCCAGGTGGGAGGTGCCCATGGCGTTTTCCCTCAGGCATGAATATCAACGTCTTAGCACGACTGCGCCAGCGAGAGCGCAGCGCGCGCCACGCGAATCCGGTCTTCGAGCGTATGCATCAGGGTATCGGTGCGAAGATGGTGAATAGGACAGGCGTCCGGCGGATCGCGTTCGTCGACCAGCATCGCATCGATCAGTCCATCGTAGTGATGGGCGACTTCGGCCGCGCTGACTTTCAAACCGAGCTCGCGCATGAGTTTGGCCGTCGGTCCTTTGACGGCCGCGCCCGCCACGATCGGAGACACGGCGATCGCAGGGGCCGACCGCTTCATCAAGGCCGCGCGGATGGCGGGAATTGCCAGAATCGGATCGACGCTCAAAAAAGGATTGGACGGCGCAATCACGATGGCTCGCGTGTCGGGGCTCTGCAACGCCTCGAGCACTCCCGGCGCCGGCTGCGCCTGCTGTGCGCCGCTGAATCGGATGGCGTCTATCGCCGGCTCACAACGCCGTCGCACGAAATAGTCCTGGAACGACAGTTCACCTTCACGCGTGTCGACGCGGGTCTCGACGCAATCATCAGTCATGGGAACGATGGTGATCGCGAGACCCCACGATCGGGCGAACTCGCCGATGATCGTCGACAGCTTCGCGCCGGCGCGAAGGCGCTGCGTACGAAGCACGTGCAAGGCCAGATCGCCGTCGCCGAGCGCAAACCAGTCCGCACCGCCGAGCGAACGCACTGCCTGCATGAAGTTCCAGCTCTCGCCTTCCCGTCCCCAGCCTTGAGTGGCATTTGCCTTGCCCGAGAGCGTGTAGAGCAAGGTATCGATGTCCGGCGACACATGCAGACCCATGTGCATGAAATCGTCTCCGGTATTGACGATGGCGGTGAGTTTTTCCGGCTGCATTGCGTGGGCCATGCCGAGCACCAGCTTGGCGCCGCCCACGCCGCCGGTCAGCACCGTCACCCGATCCCCGTCCGCCGGGCTCACTGAAAGAGGTCCTCGGCCAATGGCCGCAGCAATGCCGTTGCGGGCAGATCGGGTGTGTCCCATTTGAGCCCACTCAACAGCACCGCCGGAACGCCTTCGGCGCCTTCCCCGCTGAGCAGACCGCCGGCGGAGGCGATCATGTCACCCAGGGCCACCTGCGTGACCTCCAGCCGGCGACCATTGCGATCCAACTGGCCTCGCCTATCCACGAGCGCGGGAATCCCGCTGACGCCGATGGCAACGTTGGTAACTCCGTAGCGCCATGGCCGTCCAAAACTATCCGAAATGACGACCGCCGGCGGCGTCGCCAGGAGCGACCCGAGTACCGCACGTAGGCTTGCAGCTGATGCATCGGCGTCCATCGGCAACAGCAGCGCGCGCTCGTCGCCCCCGGGACCGATGTTGGAGCGATCGATGCCGGCATTGGCCATCACGAGACCGGAGCGGTGGCGCGTGATCAGCACATTGGGTCCGGTTCTGATCACAGCGATGGATTCCGACAGCACCAGCTCGACGAAGCGCGGATCCTTGCCCGTCTCGGCCGCCAGCTTCAAGGCGCGCGGTCCCGGTACCAGCGAACCCAGATCGACAAAGCGTCCTTCCGCCTTGGAAACCACTTTCTGCGTGACGATCAGCACATCGTCCGCCCGCGGCGTAAGCCCGGCCGCCGTCAGCGCGTGCGCAAGAAGCTTTCCAAGATGGTCGCCTGGCACGACCTCGCCGATCTGCGTCAGCGGCCAGAGCGTCAGCGATGCCATATCAGGCCGCTACGAACTCGTGACGTGCGCCGAGGAAATCGCTCGGATCGATTGCGAACCCACGCGATACGCAGTGCTCGCGTGTCGTCCGAACTTCCTTGCGATGAAAGAACGCTTCCGCGGCAGTTTCGTCCTTCACTCGCCACACCATCGCATAGATGCCGGAGGTGGGCGGCGTCAGAAACTTGCCGAGAGGGCCCGAGTTCGGATCGTCGGGCTGAATGAAGGCCACACGCGTATCCGCCAGGCGTACGAGGATGCGACGGGCCGGCTGTGGCGCGACCACGCGCTCGTCGCTCTGTAACTCGCCATCGACCTGCCTGGTGAAAAACGCCATCGACGCGTTGACGTCGGGCGTGATGCACGCGATGTGATCGAGACCCAGCAGTGTGGACGGATGACCGACGATGTAGTCGGAGCGCCACGGGCGATACTCGTGCGGATCGTTCGGCATCGGCCCGTCACACACTTCGAGCAGCACGCCGCCGGTGGACTCCTGTCTAACGTAGAAAAAATTCCCGTACTCGGCCGACAGCTTGCTACCGCCGGCTTTGAATTGTGTGGCCGCGGTCGGGCCGTGCTCGACGCCGAGCTCAAACGACTGAAACCCGGGACCGTATCGATGCAGATAGCGCGCAACGTGCTTCTCGAGCCGCTTGGGATCGCGCGGCGCCATCGGCTCCATCATGAAGTCGGCGACATACAGCAGCGCCATGTCACGATCCTCAGCCTCGAAGTAGCCTTCGGCGAATACCAGGCCGCCGAGCAGATCGAGGTAGCGCGCCCTGCAGGCGGCCAGATCAGGCACCACGTGAATCGCATGGATGATTCGTCGCACGCTGACGCGCGCGTCATTCACTGTCGCTGTCGATGCACCGGTCATCATGCCTCCGCCCCCGCGCACGCGGTTTCCGTTATTTGTCGTGATGCAGGAAATGTGTGATAACGACGACAATATATTAAGAGGCTGACGCAACATCCATGATTTTCGTCTATCCGCTGTACGAATGACCCAAGCGCGCACGGATTGGGTGGCCGGCGATATGACCGGCATGCGGATTCCGGCCCACGGTGGCGCGCTGCTGGCGGGCGGCGAGTCGTTTCTTACCAGCGCTTTCCAGGCCGGCGGCCTGCTCGAACGCGACAACCGGGTCGCGAAGATCACCGAATTCCAGGAGTTCGCAGGCGGAAGTACCGGACGCAAGGCGCTGCTCAGCGTCAGCTATGAACGAGCAGCAGGCGCGCCGCCGACCCAACTTTTTGTGAAATTCTCGCGCGACTTCGATGACACGATTCGCGATCAGGCCAGGCGCCAGATGGAATCGGAGGTGCACCTTGCATCGCTGTCGCGACTGCCCGCATTTCCGATCGCGGTGCCCGCATGCCTGTTCGCCGATTATCAGCACGACTCCGGCACCGGCATTCTCATCACGCAACGAATTTTTTTCGGGACTGACGGTATCGAGCGTCACTATGAGAAATGCAGGGACTACGAAATGCCATCGATGCTGGAACACTACCAGGCGTTGATGCGTGCGCTGGGGAAATTGGCCGGCACACACAAAGCCGGGCGATTGCCGCCCGACGTCTCTGCGCGCTTTTCATTTGATCCGGACCGCCTTGCAGTGAGCGAACGCGCGCCGTACACCGCGCAACAACTGCAGAACCGGGTATCGCGGCTGGCAGAGTTCGCATCCCGTTATCCGCAACTTCTGCCGCCGGACGTAGCGTCGCAATCATTCATAGCCCGTCTACGCGATCAGGTCGTGGCATTTCCCGAACACGAGGCCGGCATCAAGCGGCTGCTGCATCGGCGGCCGGAACTGATTGCGCTGTGTCACTGGAACGCGAACGTCGACAACGCCTGGTTCTGGCGCAACGGCGGCGGGCAGATCGAATGTGGCTTGATGGATTGGGGCCATGTCAGCCAGATGAACATCGCAATGGCGCTATGGGGTGCCTTGAGCGCGGCCGAGATCGAACTGTGGGACCGTCATCTCGATGGCTTGCTGGGGCTGTTCGATCGCGAGTTTCAGGCCTGCGGCGGCCCAGCCCTGGATCTCGAAGCGTTACAGCTACATCTGAATCTCTACATCGCACTGATGGGGCTCGCGTGGCTGCTGGACGTACCGGCGTCGCTGCAGCGCCAGATACCGGACCTCGAGAGTGTCGCGGACAGATTCGATCCCAGGCTCGTGGAGCACGAGTCCGCGCGCACGCGGCTGCAGATGATGTCGACCTTTCTGCACCTCTGGCAGACACGTGATTTCCCGGGAGCGCTGCGACGCTATCTGCGGGGCTGAAACGGTAACCGTGCGCGGCACGGCCAACCGGGGTAAAGTACTGAGCTTGCTCAGCATTACCGAGCACATCCCCCAGGTTGCGCAATTAGAAATCAGATCATGGACATCTTTCAAGCCACTGATATAAAAGTAAAAATCCTTATAATGGCGATCACGACAACTGTCATGGCAGGTCGCTTATGACCGACGTTACACCAGTCGTTACCTCCGCTCCGATTACGGACGTGCGCATGGTTCGCACCCGTAGCGCCCTACGGCGCGCGCTCCTGTCGCTCCTCGAACGCAAGCAGTTCGACCAGATCAGGATCCGTGATATTGCGACCGAAGCGCAGATCGGATACGCCACTTTTTTCCGCCACCATCCATCCAAGGCCGAGTTGCTCAAAGACGTGGCGGAAGAGCAGATCAGCAAATTGCTCGACCTTGCGAAACCTCTGCTGGTTGCATCGGACACTCAGGGTTCCTGTCTGGCACTGTGCGAGTACGTTGACGATCACCGGGCGCTCTGGACGGCACTGCTGACCGGCGGCGCCGCCGGTGCGGTGCGCGAGGAGTTTTTGCGCCAGACCATGATCAAGGGACCGGTGGATATGCCACCCGTCACGCGGGTACCGGTCGAATTGGGCGCGGTTTTCGGTGTCGCCTCGACGGTCGAGATTCTGGCGTGGTGGCTGCGCCGACCGAATCAGTTGAGCGTCCATGAAATCGCCGAGGTCATCGATCACCTCGTCGTCTCGCCGATCGTCAATTGGAAGCGCAACAACGCCTGAGCGACAGCGATCCTCAGGGCAGGTGGCGTTCCCACTCGAAGGGCACCAGCATCTGGAACGGCGCGGCCAATAACGGTTGCACCCCGCTCCTTATCCATCGCTGCTCGAGCACAGGGCGAAGACGCTGCGCCGTGGCGACCGGATCATCATCGAGATAGCAATACGTCAGCTGCACGCCGGCATTGTTGGGAACGTCGGCAGCCGGTGACTGTCCGCCCTCATGCCACCAGACACCCGCGACACCGGGAACCTCGCTGAGCGCAGCCGCCGGCGCGGCGCCGGACTCCAATATCAGATAGACGCCACGAGCCGGCCGCCACGGAATGACGTCGGCGCCGGCGACTGCCCCGCGCGCCGCGGACTTACCTTTCAAGGCGAAGTAACCCGAATCGACGCTCGGCAACCTGAAGGGACGACGGTCCCCACTCAGCGCGCCGCTCAGCGCCCGGAACTGATCGAACGCTGCGTCGCGCGTGAAGAAATAGGTCATGACGTGATCGACGCGATCGTATCGGTTGTTTGTGGCAGCACGCGCAGCCCGGCAGGCGGGCGTCGATACCAGCCTCATTGAATGCCGGAGCCCCGCCACGCGGTACTGCTCCGGCCGATGATCCAGCGAATGCCAATGCAAGTATTCGGCGTCACGCCCATCTGGCTCGCGTGCCGACAGCGAGACGAAAACCGTCTGTACATCGCCGACGCCGGTGGCCAGTACTGCCGGAAGATCTTCGGATGTCGTGCCGCAGAGCTGCATGGAGACGCAATTCTGCGAGCGCTCCGGACGATCGTCAATTCAAATGGCGGCGCACACCCTTGGACTAGTGATCGTGGTCATGCCCATGGTCATGGTCATGGTCATGGTCATGGTCATGGTCATGGTCGTGATCATGGTCATGACCGTAGTCGTGGCCGCGATCGTGGTCGTGGTCCCATCGCTCGTGAGCATGCTCTTCTTCGCGCCGGTGCTCTTCATGGCCCCACTCGCCGCTACGGTAATGCGAGACATATTCGTGTCGATACCAGTCATCGCGCACGAAATAGACCGGCCGCCCGCAGGCGTGGTATTCCTCGCAGTGCCTCGCCCAGTAACGTTCGTGGCCCGGGGGCACGTGCAGATAGATGGGCTCGGGCACATAGTCCGGGCCGTGCGATATGACCACCGGCTGGGTGTAAATGACCGGCGGCTGGGGCACACCGCCGACGTTGATCTGCCCGAAGAATCCGGGCTCCCCGATGTTGACCGAGACGCCGACGTCACCGGCCGCACTCGTCATCGCGATCGCGGCGCCGACTGCTGCAAAGATCCACTGTTTCATCGTCATCGCTCCTGAATCAGACGGACCGACACCATAGGAACTCCCATGTGTTCCTGACAAGTGCGACAGGGGCCGGCGGTCGAAGATATCGGGCGCCTATTCGACGAACTGCGACGTGCTGACGACTTCCAATAATCGGCGCTTGAACCGAGCGCGCCGTTGTGACTGTCAGCAAAAAGCCGCGGTCGCGGACATCGCCAGTTCCCCGTCCGGGCCGCGGGCCCAGAGCGACAGCGTACCGTCGTCGAGCGCTCTGCCTTCCAGCTGGAAGGCTCGCGTGACGAACAACGGCGTGACGCCGCGAAAATCGAATCGCACGAGTCTGCGTCCGCCACCGTGTTCCATGGCGAACTGTTGCAGGAGCGTCGCCGTCAGCGGTCCCTGTACGACCAGATCCGGGTACCCTTCCTCGCTGCGCGCGTAGTGCTGGTCGTAGTGAATGCGATGACCATTGAACGTCAAGGCCGAATAGCGGAATAACAGGGTGGGATCAGGCTCGACGATCCGCATCCACTGCCCCGCCTCGTCGTGTCGACTGATCGATGCGGCCGTGCCCCCCGGCGATGCAGCTTCGCGATAGACGAGGTCCTGTTCCTCACTGATACGGACCTCGTCGCCAACTACCGTCGTATGTTCGACCGTGACAAAGGTGAGCGCGCCCAGCTTGCCCTGCTTGTTCGCCACTTTGAGTATCCGGCTGCGCCTGCTCGCCTGAGCATCGACCGGCAGATCGGCCAGATACCTCACACGGCTGCCAGCCCACATGCGGCGCGGCAGGTCGATCGGCGGCAGGAACCTCCCTCGTCGCGGATGACCGTCGTCGCCCAGCACACTGCGACGGGCCGCCGGATTGAAGAACAACCATTGCCAGCCCGGAGGCAGGGGTTCCCCCGCCTGGGGCGGGCGCTCCAGATCGAGCGTGGCCGCCATGGCAGCAACAGCCGACGGCGTGATCCGATCATGGGCTTCCTCAGTCCTCCCGATCCACCCACCGAAGTCCTGCGTCACCGATTTCCTCCCGTCAACGATTCGATAATATATAATGCATTCTTTGCCGTAGCGAGTATTGGATTCGAAGATGACCCCTGCCCCTCTCGCCGGCTGTCGCATCATCGAACTGGGCACCATGCTCGCCGCGCCTTTCGCTGCCCACATCCTTTCGCAGCTCGGCGCGGAGATCATCAAAGTCGAGCCGCCAGCAGGAGACCCGACGCGCAGTCTGGTTCGCGGCGGCCCCAGCGGTACCTTCATCGCCTACAGCCACGGAAAAAAGAGCGTCTGCATCGACCTGTCAAAAGCGGAGGGACGCGACGCGTTCGCAAAACTCCTGCAGACGTCCGATGCTCTGGTGCACAACCTGTCACCGAAGGCGGCGCGCAAGTTGAAGCTCACGCGCGAGGACGTCGAGGCGATCAATCCGAAGCTCATCTATTGCCATATCCGCGGATACGGGCCCGGTCCGCAGTCGGACGACCTGGCATCCAATCCGGTCGCCGAAGCCTCCACAGGGGTCATGGAATCCAACCGCGTCAACGGTCGACCGAGCCGATTGGGCCCGTCGTACCACGATCAGTTCGCCGGTGCCTATGCCGTGATAGGCATCCTCGCCGAGATGCTGCAGATGCAACAGGGCAAGCCCGCAGCACCGGTCGAAGTAGGCCTTTACGAGACCGGCCTTCACGTCGCTTCACGCGACCTCGTCGGCGTCCAGCTCAAGCAGCAGTTGCTGGGCAGGCCGGAACGAGAGCCGCACGGCGAATTCGCGATGCCCGGCTACGGCGCCTATCAAACGAAAGATGAGCGATGGATCTACCTGCTCATGCTCAGCGACGCGCACTGGCAGAAATTCTCTCAGGCGCTGCAGCTCGGACAGGATGAATCGCTGGCCACGCTTCGTCAGAGAAAGAAGGCACGCGAGCAGGTCGAGAGCATGGTTCGCGCTGCGGTAGCGCAGCGTAGCTACGACGCCGTCGCAGCAAGCCTCGCGTCCGCCGGCGTCGGCTTCACCGAAGTCATGCCCATCGAGCGGGTACTGGAGTCACCGCACGCCCGCCACGGCGCCAAGCTTCGACACATGGGCTATCGCGGCTATCGTTTCGAGGTGCCGGAATTCCCTCGCGTGCACGACCCGGACGCGAACCCCGCGACTCTTGCGCCGCCGGAACTCGGAGAACACACCGCAGCGGTGCTACAGGCCGCGGGCGTCAACGCCGAGCACTACGACGCAATGTTGCGCGCATCGGCCATTGGCGAAGCGGCCGCTGGGGCCTTTGCCTGGGCCCCCGTACGGCGACCTTGAGGCTTAAATGCACAATGCACTATATTCTAGGAGTACGTCTTGAGCACACCAGTCCCGTCTTCCGATGTCGGCAATGCCCCCGCCGAAGGCCTGATCACGGACAAGGCCATTGCCGACGCCCGTGCGATGATCGGCCTGCAGCTGCGACCCGAAGGACCCTATCTCCAGGACGCCACGCCTGACACGCTGCGCAACTGGTGCAACGGCATAGGCGACCTGAACCCGCTCTATCGCGAAGTGGGATACGGGGCATCGACCCGCTACGGCACGATGCTCGCGCATCCGATGTTCCCCATGGCCTTTGGATGGCTCGGACGCACCCGTTGGGGTCTTCCTGGCGTCCACGGGTTCTATGCTGGCAATGACTGGGAACTGTTCCGACACGT
>DATBAM010000147.1:0-20928 GCA_036271535.1 Steroidobacteraceae bacterium
CGCGCCTTGTCGGCCTCGCCGATCTGGCTGCGCAGCGATGCGATCTGCTGTTCGAACTGCCGCACGCGAGCATCGGCGGTCGCGCACTGCTCGCGCAATTCCTTGATGCGGTGTTCCCGCTCGAGCACCCCGGCATGCACGTCGCCACCACGATTGACGCGCAGCCAGTCCCGCCCGAGCCACTCACCACCAGCGGTGATGATCGACCGGCCATCCTGCAATTGCGCTCGACGCTGAAGCGCCACGGCCAGCGATGGCGCCGTCTCGATGTTCTGCAATATCGCGGCTACCATTCCGGGGCCGCGCACCTTCTCGGCCAGCGTGCCGGGCGCAGGCTCGGCGGCGTCGCGACGTTCGTAGAACGTTAGACTTCCGGTGTCCAGCGAGGGCAGCTGCGACTCCAGCTGGTCGAGCGTCTCGACTCCCACCGCCTCGAGATAGTCACCGAGCACCGTCTCGACCGCGCGCTCCCAGCCCAATTGCACTTCGAGCGTTTCGGCGAGCCGCGGCACCGACTGATCGCCGCCGCGCGCCGACAACCAGGTGCCCACGCGCGGGTTTTTCTCGCGCAGCGCGGCCTTCTGCAGCGCCTCGAGTGACATCAGCTCCGATCGGCCCTGCTCGCGCTCGCGCCGGCTGCGCTCGAGCTGAATATCGGTCTGCTGCTGCGAGCTGCGCAGCTGTTGAACCTGGTCGAGGGCCGATGCGAGATCACGGCCAAGTGCGTCGGCGGCAACTCTCGCGGCGGCCTCGCGTTCGCTCAGCCCATCGAGGGGCGAGTCGGCATGCTGGAGGGTGAGCGTACTCTGCTCGACGCTGAGACGCTCGGCCTGCGAGCGCAGCCGATGCAGCTGACTCTCCAGCTGCTCCATTCGCGCCGACTCGACCTGCGCACTCTGGCCGGCGGAGCCCAGTTCACGGTTGAATGCCTCCCAGCCCTGCTGCCAGGACGCCAGGTCCGCTTCGGCATCGCGCAGAACGCCGCCCGCCGTCTGTTCGCTGCCGCGATACGCCTCGACCTGGGGCTCGAGCACGGCAATCTCGGCGCGCAGCGATGCAAGCTGCTGCTCGTCATGCGCGATCTGCTCCCTGAGCGAACCGAGGGAGGCGTTCAGTGCAGTCAGATCGGTGCGGGCACGGTCACGCAATTCGCGCGTGTAACGGATGTTCTCTTCGGTGCGGGTGACTTCAGCGCCGAGCTCGTAATAGCGTCCCTGTACTTTCGATACCGCGTCCGTCAGTTCGGACTGGAATTCGCGCTGGCGTTCGATCGCGGCTTCCGCCGAACGCTGATCGGCGAGCGCCTGCTGCATCGTCAGTTCGCACTCGCGCACCGCGCTGTCCTGCACCGCCGCACCGCTGTCCAGTTCCCGCAGGCGCAATGCCAGCAACTCCGCAGTCAGGTTGCGCTCGCGTGCTTTGAGTTCCTGGTAGCGACGCGCGACATTGGCCTGGCGCTGCAGATGACGGATCTGCTTTTCGACCTCGTCGCGCAGATCCTGCAGCCGGGCAAGGTTCTCCCGCGTATCCGCCATGCGCGTTTCAGTCTCGCGGCGTCGCTCTTTATATAGTGAGATCCCGGCCGCCTCCTCGATGAAGGCACGCATGTCGTCGTGACGCGCCTCGATGACGCGCGAGATCATGCCCTGCTCGATGATCGCGTAGCTGCGCGATCCCAGGCCGGTTCCCAGGAACAGTTGGGTGATGTCCTTGCGGCGGCAGCGGCCGCCATTGATGAAATAGGCCGAGCTGCCATCGCGCGACACCACGCGCTTCAGCGAAATTTCATTGTAGCTGGCATAGGCGCCGCCGATCTTGCCGTCGCTGTTGTCGAATACGAGTTCGACCGACGCGGTACCGACGGGCTTTCGGGCACTGGAGCCGTTGAACACGACATCGGCCATCGACTCGCCTCGAAGGTGCCGGGCAGACAGCTCACCCATCACCCAACGGACCGCATCGATGATGTTGGACTTGCCGCAGCCGTTGGGGCCGACGACACCGGTCAGGTTACTCGGCAGCGTTACCGAGGTGGGATCGACGAAAGATTTGAATCCGGCAAGCCTGACCTTGTTGAGTCTCAATGTCGTTGTATCCCCGTTACCGGCGCGCTGATGATCGACCCCGTGCGCGCATGGCGCGCTGGTAGTGTAGATTATTCGAACGACAATGCCGAGCCAGCCTTCCACTCAGGTTCAGACGTTTCCGAATCCCGCTCCGGAACGCGATTACACGATCCGCATGAGCATTCCGGAATTCACCTGCCTGTGCCCGCTGACCGGCCAGCCCGACTTCGCGACGCTCGAACTGGAGTACGTGCCGGACCGGCTGTGCATCGAGCTCAAATCGTTGAAGCTGTACATCTGGTCATTTCGCGACCGCGGCGCATTTCACGAGGCGGTGACGAACGAGATCCTCGGTCACTTCGTCGGTGCAATTTCGCCTCGATTCCTCCGGCTGCACGCCGACTTCTACGTCCGCGGCGGCATTCACACCCGCGTCGTTGCCGAGCATCGCGCCCAGGGCTGGCAACCGCCTGCCCCTGTCTCACTGCCCTGAAGGGCCCCGGCCAGTTCGAGGGCTGTGGTGCAACACCCGTTTCTGACTCTGTACAGTCAGGATTGCGTAGGTATAATCGCGCGCTCTTTAACGACCGGCCTATTCAGGAGCGAGCCGATGACCGGCAAGAAGCCCGGATCGAAGATCAAAAAACCCAATAAAACTCCGAAGGTTACGGCGCGCCAACCTGAGCCCCGTCATTCCGAGCCACGCCACGTCGAGCCACGTCACGCCGAGCCTCGCCGGGCCGCCGCGACCAGCCGTAAAGCCGTGGCCGCCACCTCTGTCAAGGCTGAGGGTAAGACACCGAAAAAGACTGCCGGGGCCCATGACCCCGCTCACAGCCGCGCCGAGCGTGGAGAAACCGCCGCCGGCCACGCGCCCGAGCAGCCCGTTTCCCCTGGCATTTCCCAGACCGCGCGCATGCGTACTCTGGTAGAGCAGGAAGCAACTGAGACGGAGGGCGACGATTCGGAAACCAGCAGCCTGTTGGCAGGCCCCCGCAACGTACAGCCGTACGTCGCGAAGCGTGGCGAGCAGTACATGAGCAAGGAACAGCTCAGTCACTTCCAGACCATTCTATCGACCTGGAAACAGGACCTGATGGAGGAAGTCGACCGCACCGTCTCCCACATGAAGGACGAGGCGGCAAATTTTCCCGATCCCAACGACCGCGCGACCCAGGAAGAGGAGTTTAGCCTCGAACTGCGCACGCGTGACCGCGAACGCAAGCTGATCCGTAAGATCGACGAGGCCCTGAAGCGCACCGAGGACGGCAGTTACGGCTATTGCCTTGAGACCGGCGAAGAGATTGGCATCAAACGGCTCGAAGCACGCCCGGTCGCCACGCTGTCGATCGAAGCCCAGGAGCGCCGCGAACGCCGCGAACGCCAGTACGGAGATCGCGACGACCGCTATCGATAGCATGGAATTATAAAATTTATAAGAGCGGTAACCCTCGTCGGGTCGAGCCGCCGCGCAGGGATTAACCCCGTTAGGAAGTGAACCACGTCTCAGCATCGTGGCAATTTTGCTTGTGCAACGCTCCAGGGGTTTCGGTACCGCTTTTACTGTGGTAAGTCTCGTACTGGTTTGTGAGGGTCTGCGTGCGTTTGACTGTGCGGGGGCATCCTTATGAGCGAGCTGCGTATCATCAAGAAGTATCCGAACCGTCGTCTGTACGATACGGTCGAGAGTCGATATATCACCCTGGACGATGTTCGGCGCCTGGTACTAGGGCGCGTTGAGTTCTCCGTCATCGACAAGAGAACTCAGCAGGACATCACGCGTCCGGTTCTGTTGCAGGTGATTGCCGAGCAGGAACAGCGTAACGGAACCATTCTCAGTCAGGACTTCCTGGCTGAGTTGATCCGCTGCCACGATGTAGGGATGGAGGGAATGCTCTCCGCCTATCTCGAGCAGAACCTGCGTCTGTTCCTCAGCGAGAAACCGCCGGAAGGCGAACCCGCTGCGGCAGCCAGTCATCTGGCGAATCAGAACTATCAACGCTGGCACAGTGCTCAGGAAGAAATCTTCCGAACACTGGTCCGGGCGGCGAACGCGCCCAGCTAACGGCTGGCGAACAGGGAGATCGTGTCAGCAGGCGGTGGTCGCCTGCTGTCATCCCGGTAGTATTGCCGGGAGAATACCAGCGGATCAGTGCCTCGCAAGGAGACCCTGACCTGCTGCCATTCGACCTGTTTTTAAGTTCTAATTGGCGTGATCGTCGCCGTCGACGTTGCGCATCGACAGGCGCACACGGCCCTGACGATCGACTTCGAGCACCTTGACGCGAATCTGATCGCCTTCCTTGAGCTTGTCCGACACTCTCTCGACGCGCTCATCTGAGATCTGCGAGATATGTACCAGGCCATCGCGGCCCGGCAATATCGTCACGAACGCGCCGAAGTCCATCAGCTTCGCTACCCGGCCCTCATACACGCGGCCGACTTCGACGTCGGCGGTGATCAGCTCGATGCGACGCTGCGCTTCGCGCCCAGCGCTGCCGTTGACCGAGGCAATCTTTACCGTGCCGTCGTTCTCGATATCGATGGTCGTGCCGGTTTCTTCGGTGATCTGACGAATGACCGCGCCACCCTTGCCGATGACGTCGCGGATCTTTTCCGGGTCGATCTTCAGGGTGATGATGGACGGGGCCCACTCCGACATCTTCGAGCGCGGCTCGCGGATGACCTTTGCCATCTCATCGAGGATGTGCAGCCGTCCCGCACGCGCCTGATCGAGCGCTACGCGCATGATCTCGGGCGTGATGCCTTCGACCTTGATGTCCATCTGCAGGGCGGTGATGCCATCTCGGGTACCGGCCACCTTGAAATCCATGTCGCCGAGGTGATCCTCGTCGCCCAGGATATCGGTGAGTACCTGAAAGCGGCTGCCCTCCAGCACCAGGCCCATCGCCACACCCGCGACCGGCGCCTTGATCGGCACGCCGGCGTCCATCATCGCCAGACTCGCGCCGCAGACGCTCGCCATCGAGCTCGAACCGTTGGACTCGAGAATTTCCGATACGACGCGGATGACGTACGGGAATGTCTCCATGTCAGGCATCACGGCCTTGACGCCGCGACGGGCCAGATTGCCGTGACCGATCTCGCGGCGCTTGGGCGAGCCCATCATGCCGGTCTCACCGACCGAGAATGGCGGAAAGTTGTAATGCATCATGAAGGGTTCGCGACGCTCCCCTTCGAGCGCGTCGATGATCTGCGCATCGCGGGTAGTACCCAGCGTGGTCGTGACCAGCGCCTGCGTTTCACCGCGCGTGAACAGTGCCGACCCATGCGTCCGCGGCAGAGCACCGACACGGATGTTGATCGGCCGCACGGTCTTCAGGTCGCGCCCGTCGATGCGCGGCTCACCGGCCAGGATGCGTTCGCGCACGATCCGGCTCTCGAGACGGAACAGTGAATCCTTGACCGCCTCCGGTTTGATACCGGCGGTCGCATCGGCCGTCAGTGCCGTCGTCGTTTCCTTCTTGATCTCCGAGACGCGCGTGGAACGCTGCTGCTTCTCGGTGATGCGATATGCCTCGGAGAGCGCGCTCTCGGCCTTGCCGGCAACCGCCTGATCGAGTGCCGCCGCTGCCGTTGCCGGAGCCAGCTCCCAACGCGGCTTTCCGCACTCTTTTGCCAGTTCGCGGATCGCGTCGATGGCGACCTGCATCTGCTGGTGGCCGAAGACGACGGCGCCGAGCATCGTCTCTTCCGATAGACCTTTGGCTTCGGATTCGACCATCAGAACGGCTGGCTGCGTGCCCGCAACGACCAGGTCGAGTTGCGAGGTCGCCTGATCCGCACGGGTCGGATTGAGCAGGTACTGACCGTCGCGGAACCCGACGCGCGCGGCGCCGATGGGCCCGTTGAACGGCACGCCGGCGATCATCAGCGCGGCCGATGCTCCCAGCAGGGCCGGAATGTCGGCATCGATATCCGGGTTGAGCGACAGCACCGTCGCGACGACCTGGATCTCATTGAAGAAGCCATCCGGGAACAGCGGACGGATCGGGCGATCGATCAGACGCGAGGTCAACGTCTCACGCTCGGAGGGCCGCCCCTCGCGCTTGAAGAAGCCGCCCGGGATGCGTCCCGCGGCGTAGGTCTTCTCCTGGTAGTTGACCGTCAACGGGAAGAAATCCCGGTCGGCTCTGGCGGTCTTCTGGGCAACCGCGGTCACCAGCACCACCGTCTCTCCCATCGTTGCCAGCACGGCGCCATCGGCCTGGCGGGCTATTTCACCGCTCTCCAGGGTGACGGAATGGGGACCATAGGCAAAAGTCTTCTTGAAAGAAGTCACGCTTCTAACCTCAAATATTTATGCAGCGCAGAGGGGCAAAAGCCGCGCATTTCTGCTTCGAAATGCGCGGCCTTCGGAACGGTCAGCGGCGGAGCCCGAGGCGCTCAACCACTTCCTGATATTTGGCGGGAGTCGTCGCCTTGAGATAGTCCAGCAACTTGCGGCGCTGGTTGACCAGCTTGACGAGGCCGCGGCGCGATGAGTGATCGCGTTTGTGAGTGCTGAAATGCTCGCCGAGGCCATTGATGCGCTCGGAAAGCAGCGCGATCTGTACCTCCGGCGACCCGGTATCGCTGGGGCCGCGGCGGTATTGCGCGACGACACCGCTCTTTTGTTCGGTGGACAAAGCCATTGCAGTGAAAACCCTCTTAGGCTGCTTAATATTTACGTCATTTTGAAGGCCGCGCATTCTAACCGCAGACCCTCAACGTCTCAAGCCGAAACAGAGGCTTACTGCTGTGCGGCACAGAAGAGCCGCTGAACCCGCAGCGTACCGTCGGCATCGGACAGTCCCAGCCCCACGAAGGTGCGCGCCTCGTCGTACAGGCGCCACTGTCCGTCGCGGGGGGCTGCCAGGGGCAAGGTCTTCCCCTGGGACAGCGCACGGACCGCCCCAGTTGCCAGATGGAGCGCCGGCAGGTGCCCGACCGCCCGGTCGGCGGTCAGTAGCGGCCAGGCCCGACCATCGCGGGTGTGCTGTTCGAGTTCATCCAGCGTCAGCATCGACTCCTCGCCGAACGGCTCGACGAACAGCCGGCGCAGCCGCTGCAGCCGCCCGCAGGTACCCAGCGCCCGGGCAATGTCCTCGGCCAGTACCCGGACATAAGTGCCCTTGGAGCACAGCGCCCGAAGCGTGAGTGCCGGCGACGACAGGCTCACCAGCTGCAGCGATTCGATGACGATATCCCGGGGCTCGCGCTCGACCGTGATGCCGGCGCGTGCCAGACGGTACAGAGGCTGGCCCTGGCGTTTGAGGGCGGAGTACATGGGCGGTATCTGGCGACTGGGGCCGTGGAAGCGCAGCAGCACTTCAGCGACGTCCGTCTCGGTCAACACCGGCACCGCACATCGCTCGACGATCGAGCCTTCCGCATCCCCGGTCTCGGAGCGTTCGCCGAGCAGCAGCTCGAACTCGTAGCTCTTGCGCTGACTGAGCATCTCGCCCGCCAGCTTGGTCGCCTCGCCCAGGCAGATCGGCAGCATGCCGGTTGCAAGCGGGTCGAGACTGCCGGTGTGCCCCGCCTTCACACCGCCAGCGAGTCGCTTCACCCGCTGCAGCGCCGTGTTCGACGACATCCCGAGCGGCTTATCGAGCAGCAGCAGGCCGTCCGTCGCCGGGAGGCTCAAGATTCCCCGTCGTCGGGTTGGACAGGGGCATGGCCCTCGGCGTCGGCGTCCGCCTCACCCTCGCCGCCCCGTTGGCGGTCGGAGCGAACGGCACTGTCGATCAGCGAAGTCAGCCGGTGCGCACCCTCGATCAATTCGTCCAGCTGGAACTCGAGCCGCGGCATGTGTCGCAGCTTGAGTTCGCGTGCCAGTTCACCGCGCAGATAGCCTGCAGCGCTGCGCAGCCCTTCGAGCATTTCGCTCGCCGGGCCGCTCCGGGCGAACGGCAGTACGTGCACGCGCGCCAGACTCAGGTCGCCGGCAACCTCGACCGCGGTCACGGTGACGTTGCCGACCCGGGGATCCCGCACACCCCGCTGCAGCAGCGCCGCAAGCGAGCGCTGCATCTGGGACGCGATGCGCGACGATCTGGCGGTAGCTTTCAGCATGTGATCGCGTCGAAAGATCGCCTACTGGATCGTGCGGATAACTTCGATGCGTGAGAAGCACTCGATCTGATCGTTTACCCGGACATCCTGATAGTTCTTCACGCCGATACCGCACTCCGTGCCGGCACGCACTTCGCTCGCTTCGTCCTTGAAACGACGCAGCGACTCGAGCGAGCCTTCGAAGATCACGACATTTTCCCGCAGTACGCGGATCGGGTTGTTGCGCTTGACAGTACCCTCGGTGACCAGACAGCCGGCCACCACCCCGAATTTGCTCGAACGAAAGACTTCACGTACCTGGGCAATGCCGACGATCTGTTCCTTGATCTCGGGCGCCAGCAGACCGCTCATCTTGTGCTTGACGTCGTCGATGGCCTCGTAGATCACACTGTAGTAGCGAATCTCGACGCCGGTTTCCTTCACCGTGTCGCGGGCAGCCGAGTCGGCTCGGACGTTGAAGCCGATGACGAATGCCTTGGAGGCAGCAGCCAGCTGAATGTCGGACGCGGTAATGCCGCCGACGCCGCTGGCAACGATGCTGACCTTGACCTCATCGGTCGACAATTTGTTCAACGCATCACGCAGCGCCTCGGCGCTGCCCTGCACATCGGTCTTGATGAGCACGGGAATGATGCCGGCCTTGGCCTCTCCCATCTGCGAGAACACGTCCTCTGCACGCGTGCTCGTGCGCGCAAGCTTCACGTCGCGGAACTTGCTCTGGCGATAGAGCGCGACTTCGCGTGCCTTGCGCTCGCTCTCGACCACCAGCAGCTCTTCGCCGGCATTCGGCGCACCTGACAGCCCCAGCACCACGACGGGCATCGAGGGCAGCGCCTCGTTGACGTTCTTGCCGGCTTCGTCGAACAGTGCCCGGACGCGGCCGAATTCGGCGCCCGCCAGAATGGCATCGCCGGTCTTCAGTGTGCCGCGCTTGACCAGCGCCGTCACCACGGCACCGCGGCCCTTCTCCATGCTCGATTCGATGACGATACCGGAGGCCAGGCCACTGCGCGGCGCCTTGAGTTCCAGCACTTCCGACTGCAGCAGAATCGCATCCAGCAGCGAGTCGATGCCCTCACCGGTACGGGCCGAGACAGGAACGAATATGTTCTCGCCGCCCCACTGCTCGGACACCACCTCGTACTTCGACAATTCGTTTCGCACCTTCTCCGGGTCGGCGCCTGGCTTGTCGATCTTGTTAACCGCCACGACGATCGGCACACCGGCCGCCTTGGCATGCTGAATCGCCTCTATCGTCTGTGGCATGACGCCGTCGTCGGCTGCGACCACGAGCACCACGACGTCGGTCGCCTTGGCACCACGCGCGCGCATCGCAGTGAAAGCCGCGTGGCCGGGCGTATCCAGGAACGTGATTGATCCTTTCGGCGTCTCGACGTGATATGCACCGATGTGCTGCGTGATACCACCGGCCTCGCCGGCGGCAACCTTGGTAGTCCGGATGCGATCGAGCAGCGAGGTCTTGCCGTGGTCGACGTGACCCATGACGGTCACCACCGGCGCACGCGTCTCGGCCGCGTCTTCGGTATCGGCGCCCTGCAACCCTTCTTCGATCTGGTTTTCCCGCAGTTGCTTGGCGGTATGACCCATCTCCTCGACCACCAGCGTCGCGGTGTCGCGCTCGATCGGCTGATTGATCGTTGCCATCACACCAAGATTCATCAGCACCTTGATGACCTCGGTCGCCTTCACCGCCATCCTCTGGGCCAGCTCGGCCACGGTGACGGTCTCGCCGAGCGCCACTTCGCGCTTTACCGGCGCGGTCGGCATCTCGAAACCATGCTTGGCCTCACCGCCACTGGACGGCATCATGCGACCGCCCTTGAACGGCCGCTTCTTCTTCTTGTGTCGGGCGCTGACGTCGCCTGCGATGTGCAGTTCCTGGCGACCGTAGCGCGTGCGCGACGCGTCGTTGTCGTCGCGAGCCGGCGGCGGCGCTGGCGGCGCCTGATGATGGCCGGGCTGATGGTGGCCGTGGTGTCCCTGTGCCGGTGGTGGCGCCGGCGGCGGCGCCTGGCGCTCCTCGCGAGCGGGGCGCGCCTCGCGCGGTGGCTCGGTTGCAGCGGTGGTTTTGCGCTGGCGTTCACGCTCAGCCTCGTCCGCGGCCTGCTGTTCGGCCAGGCGTCGGCTCTCTTCAGCCGCGCGCTTGCGAGCCTGCTCCTCTTCGACACGGCGCCGATTCTCGGCTTCGACCGCTTCGCGCTCGCGCCGTTCGGTCTCGGCATGCTCAGTCAGTGCACGCTGCGCTTCTTCCGCCTCGCGCTTCTGCGCATCGATCTGTTCCTGTTGTGCCCGCGCCTGCCCTTCCAGCACGTCGCGCTTGATGTAGGTGCGCTTCTGGCGCACCTCGACATTGACAGTACGGGCGCGGCCCTGATTGCTCGACAGGCGCAGCTCACTCTGCGTTTTGCGCTTGAGCGTGATGCGATTGGGCGCGGAGCCTTCGTTGGCGCCGCCATGCGCCCGGCGCAGGTGCGTCAGCAGCTCGAGCTTCGCATCCTCGCTGATCATGTCTTCCGGGCTGGATACGGTAATGCCGGCCTGATCGAGCTGTGCGATCAGTCTATCGACCGGCACCTTCAGTACGTCAGCGAATTGCGAGATTGTTACGTCAGCCATAGTTTGCCTGCCTGCCCAGACTTCAGTGCTGGGCTTCGAACCAATGGGCTCGAGCCTTCATGATGAGATTTCCAGCCTCGTCGTTCGACAGACCCTCGATGTCCGAGATGTCGTCGATCGCCTGCTCGGCCAGCTCGTCGCGCGTGCGAACACCGCGGCGTGCGAGCGCCAGTGCGAGATCTGGGCGCATCCCTTCCAGTGTCAGCAGATCATCACTGGGCATCGACTGATCCAGCGATTCTTCGCTGACGATCGCCAACGTCAGCAGCACGTCGCGCGCGCGGTTGCGCAATTCCTTGACCATGTCCTCATCGAATTCTTCGATCGCAGCCAGCTCCGCGGCCGGCACGTAGGCTACTTCCTCTACCGTGGAGAACCCTTCCTGCACCAGGATATTGGCGACGTTCTCATCGACATCGAGCTGCTTCATGAACACCTCGACCAGCGAGCGCGACTCGGTTTCGCTCTTCGCCTCGGCGTCCGACTCGGTCATGACATTCAATTCCCAGCCGGTCAGCTGGCTGGCGAGGCGGATGTTCTGCCCGCCCCGCCCGATCGCCTGCGACAGCTTTTCCTCTGCCACGGCGATATCCATGCTATGCGAATCCTCGTCGACGACGATCGACTGCACTTCCGCCGGCGACATCGCATTGATCACGAACTGGGCCGGATTCTCGTCATGCGGAATGATGTCGACACGCTCGCCGGCAATCTCATTCGAGACTGCCTGAACGCGCGAACCGCGCATACCGACGCAGGCACCGACCGGATCGATGCGCGGATCCTGGCTGCGCACCGCAATCTTCGCGCGAATGCCCGCGTCGCGGGCCGCTCCCAGGATGTGGATGAGACCCTGGCCGACTTCCGGCACCTCGAGCTTGAAGAGCTCCATCAGAAATTCGGGTGCGGTGCGCGTCAAGAAGAGCTGCGGACCGCGAGGCTCGGCGCGAACCTCGCGCAGAAACGCCTTGACCCGGTCCTGCGGCTTGAGCTGCTCTCGCGGGATCATGTCGGTGCGAGGCACGAAACCTTCGGCATTGCCACCTAGATCCACATAGATGCCGTTCCGATCGATGCGCTTGACGACACCGTTCACCAGCGTGTTGACACGATCCTTGTACGCATCGACCACCTGGGCACGTTCGGCCTCACGCACCTTCTGTACGATGACCTGCTTGGCCTGCTGAGCGGCGATGCGTCCGAAGGCCACCGACTCCATCGGCTCCTCGACAAAGCCGCCCGGTTCCGCGTCGGCGCTGAGGTCGGTCGCGTCGTCCATTCGCAGCTCTGCCGACGGATTCTCGAGATCCTTGGAATCGTCAGCGAACACTTTCCAGCGACGGAAGGTCTCGTAGTCGCCCGTCTTTCGGTTGATCAGGACGCGTACGTCCCAGTCCTCGCCATGCTTCTTACGCGTAGCCGAGGCCAGCGCTGCTTCGAGCGCTTCGAAGATGATCTCTTTATCGACGCCCTTCTCGTTCGAGACGGCGTCCACGACCATCAGAATTTCCTTGTTCATTGCAGCTCCTCGCCTCTACGCCTCTACGCCTCTACGTCCACAACGGCGCCAGTCGCGCCCGGCCGATCTCCGCGAACGGCACCCTCACGATGGCGCCGTCCACATTCAGTTCAATACCTGCCTCGTCGAGCGACACCAGCTGGCCTGTGTATCGCCGCCGCCCGTCACGGGGCGATCGCAACTCCAACCAGATCCGCTCACCGATAAAACGCCCGAAATGCGCCGGAATACGCAACACGCGGTCCAGGCCCGGTGACGACACCTCCAGGGTGTAAGCGCTCGGCACCGGATCCTCGACATCCAGCAATGCCGAAACCTCATGGCTTACGCGCTCACAGTCGTCCAGGCCCACCCCTTCGGGCCTGTCGATAAATAGCCGCAGGACCGCGCTGTTTCGTCCCGGCGCATACTCCAGGTCGACCAGCTCGTAGCCCAGCTGACCGAGCAAGGGCTCGGTCAGAACAATCAGCTTCTCTCGCAACGGTGCTGTCATCATCAGTGCCCAAAAAACAGAAAAGCCCCATGTGGGGCTTCTCGATCAAGCACTTGGCCGCATTTCTTACGGCTTAACGGCATGTCAGCCAAACTGACTCCGTCCACCGGAGGGCGCGAGTTTAGTGCTTAAGCTCCGACGAAACAACTCTAAGGAGTAGCGCCCCGCCAGCCCTGCGCAAGACCGTTGCGCAATGCACTGGTCAACTCTTCGAAGTCGCCCGATTTGACCACTACTGAGTTGGCGCCCGCCCGCACGCATTGTTCGTTGAGCAGATCGTTCTTGTGACCGGTGAATACAACAATTACCGCTGCCGGCAGACGCTGCCGCAGGATGCCCAGCAGCGGCAGGCTCGAACCATCATCGAGCGACAGATCCAGTATGAAGGCGTTCGGAGAATGCTCCTCGAGCGCGCCGAGGACGGCGCGCGTCGAACTCGCCGTACCAACACAGTGCATATCCGGCTCATCGTCAATCAACATGGTGAGCGTCATCGCCAGATCGGCATTGTTCTCACCCACGACGATGCGCAGGGATTCCCCTCCGCGTGCCTCGGGATTACTGGCAAACTGTGTTTCCACCGCGGCAATGATCGCGCCCCCGGGTGTCACTGTAAACCGTAAAGTGGCTGCGTGTCGGCGTCTTCCGACAGGTTGGATTTACTGCCGATGAGCTCATACTTTCGCCGCGCTTTCGCGTGCCTTCTGCCCTGGCTACCGATCGGCCTGTTAACGCTCACGGGTTGCGCCAGTATTCCTACTGTTCCGGACGACATTCCGGCGCAGAACGGCGCAGAAATCGCCGTCCGCGATGGCCGGGGCCGCCTGTCGCAGCGCGAGACCAGCGCCTTGCTGAAGAAACTCGCGGCACAGTCCCCGGATGCCGACGAACTGCGCCGCCACCTCGTCGTAGAGCAGACTTTGTCCGGCAGACCGCTCTACTCCGGCAACCTCGTTACGACGCTGCGCGACGGGCCCGATGCTTTTCAGGCAACTTTTGCTGCGATCCACCAGGCGCAGCACTCCCTCTGCCTGGAGTACTACATCCTGGAGGACGTCCGATGGGGATCGGAGCAGTTATCCGATCTTCTGATCGCACGAGCCCACGATGGCGTGCAGATCGATGTGCTTTATGACGCCCTGGGGTCCGGTTCGACACCGAAGGGATTCTTCGAGCGCCTGCGTGAGAACGGCATCCGCGTCCGCGTTTTCAACTCATTCGACATGCTGTCGCCGTACTCCTCGCTCAACAGTCGCGATCACCGCAAGATCCTGGTCGCCGACGGCGCGGTCGCCATCATGGGAGGGGTCAATCTCAGCACCGACTATCAAAGTATCGGCAGCGGGCCAGGCGAACATCCTTCCGGCGCCACCGGCGCAGGCAGCGGCAGCAAGCCGCCCGCCGGCCAGGGCGCATCGCACGAACTGTGGCACGACACCGATCTGAAGATCGAAGGGCCGGCCGTGCATGAACTCGAGCATCTCTTCGCCGACCATTGGAAATCCGTGGGCGGTACCGGCGACGAGCTGCCCGACGTGCAGGACCAGCCGGAAGCGCGCGGCGACGAGGTCGTGCGAATCATCGGTAGCGAACACGGCAAACTGGTACCTCGCTACTACAGTGCCCTGCTGGCCAGCATCCGTGCGGCGACTGCGCAGGTGTGGGTCACGGCGGCATATTTCGTCCCTACCTACCAGGAGCGTCAGGCGCTCGCACGGGCCGCGCGCCGCGGCGTCGACGTCCGGTTGCTGCTGCCGTCGCACAGCGATTCCGGTCCGGCACTGGCCGTACAGCAGTCCTATTACGGTCGGCTGCTGCACGCCGGCGTCAAGATCTACGAGCGGCAGGATGGCATCCTGCACTCGAAGACGGTCATCACGGACGGCGTCTGGTCCATCGTGGGCTCATCCAATTTCGACAACCGCAGCGTGCTCTACAACGATGAGGTCGATGCGGTGGTCATCGGACGCAGCACAGGCACGCAATTGCAGCATTACTTTCAGGACGGGCTGTCGCATGCGCAACAGATCGAGGCCGACAGCTGGCGGCAACGCCCCTTCAAACGCAAGTTGCGCGAACGTTTCTGGCGACTGTGGGAACACTGGCTCTAGCTGAATCGACGAGGGTTTGACGATGAATGCGCTGCCTCGCAACTGCACGTTTGATCCGGTCGACTGGGAAAAGCTTGCCCGGCACTGGTATCCCATCGCTCTGGCCCGGGAGGTCACTGCCGGACCGCTGGCCCTGACTTTGCTGGATGCGCCACTGGTGATGTATGGCGTCAACGGCAAACTGGTGCTGGCTGACGATATCTGCCCGCATCGTGGCGTGCCGCTGAGCCTCGGGCGACATATCGGAGAGGCCGTCGCATGCGCGTACCATGGGCTGCGGTTCGGAGCCGACGGCCGCTGCGTCCACATCCCCGCGCAGCCGCATCTGCCGATTCCCGTCAACCTGCATCTGAAGACCTATCCGACGCTGGAGCGTTACGGCCTGATCTGGACCTGCCTGCGACACGATGACCCGGCAGGCGCCGCGGCGGTCCCTGAAATGCCTCATTGGGACGAGGCGGATTTCCAGCAGATCGTGTGTCCCAGCATCGACATCGATGCCTTCGCCGGAAGACAGATGGAAGGCTTCCTGGATGTGGCGCATTTTGGATTTGTCCATAAGGCAACGTTCGGTGATCCCGGCAACACCGTGGTCCCGCGCTATGTGCCCAAAACAACCTCGACAGGCTTCGAAGTCGAATATCGCAGCACCGTCAGCAACTATCCTATTGGCCGGGATCGCGGACCGCCCGACTTCGAGTGGCTTCGACATTTTCGCGTCCATCTGCCATTCACGGCCACGCTCACGGTGCACTTTCCGGGCGACGGCAGGCTGGTGATCATGAACGCGGCCACCCCGATATCGGCCAGGAAGACCCGGCTGTTCGTGCCCATTGCCCGCAACTTCGACCGTGATCGCCCGATCGAGGAAGTCTACGAATTCAACCGACGCGTGTTCGAAGAGGACAAGGCGATCGTCGAATCGCAGAAGCCTGAAAATCTCCCGCTCGATCCCTCGCTGGAGGCACATATCGCAGCGGACCGCAGCTCCATCGCCTATCGACGCGGTCTCAAGGCGATGGGGTTCAGCAGATTCTTCATTTCGTAGCGGCAGGCTTTGCGCCCTTCGGCGGCTTGACCGGCGCGAAAACATCGAAACTCAGCCGGAAGTCGGAGCCGACATCCTGGTACGGCACGCAGGTGACGTTATTGACGACATTGCGAACGGCAAAAAGGGGCAGCACGCGGTCGCGAAATTGTTCGATCAGCTCGCACTCGCCGCGACCCAGGTCGAAGGGATGGTTCGGCGCGAGTTCCACATGCTGCCAGGAACCCTCCACCGCCGGCCCGGAAGCTACCGGCTGCAACGACGCGAACGTCAGGTAGGCCGAGGCCAGTTTGTCGGGTTGATCAAAGCCGCGAGAGCAGGATTCGTTGATTTTGAACCCAGGTTCGGCTCCCATGGTCCGCAACAGCAATCGCAGCTTGTCGGCCAACCCGTCGCAGGTATAGGTGGTCGTGAACCCCATGAAGTCGAATCTATATTTATGCGGCTGCCAGCTGCCCGTGGCATTGGCAGGTGCAGGTGCAGGTGCATCCTGCGCCATCGCTGGCGAGGCAGCGAGGCCCACCGTCAGTACGGCCGCCGTAACGGCAGCGAGCAATCGGTTCTGGACAGTCATAGGCACCTCACCCTTTCACCTGCACTTCCTATGTGCGTCATAACGCCGGAACAGTTTGATACGTTGACTACCCGGCGCAGCGTTCGAGCCCCGCTGCCAGATCTTCCTGCAGGTCGTCGGCCGCTTCGATCCCCACCGACAGGCGCAGCAGCCCGTCGGTCAGACCGGCGGCCCGGCGGGCGGTCTCGTGCATCGCCGCATGCGTCATCGAAGCGGGGTGGGCGATCAGGCTCTCGACGCCCCCCAGCGATTCCGCCAGCGAGAAGTATTTGAGGCCGGCCACGAAGCGCTTGACCGCCGGAATACCGCCGGCCAGTTCGAAGGTCACGATGGCGCCGAACCCGCTCTGCTGACGGGCAGCCAGTTCATGGCCCGGGTGCGATGGCAGACCGGGATACCAGACGCGGGATACCGGCTTCTGTCCAGCCAGCCACGCGGCCAGCTGCTCGGCATTGCGACCATGAATCGCCAGTCGTGCGTAGAGCGTACGCACACCGCGAAGCGTGAGGTAGCTGTCGAACGCCGACCCGGTCAGTCCGAGACAGTTGGCCCACCAGACCAGCTTCTCGCTCAGCTCTTTGGTAGCGCCAATCACGGCGCCGCCAACCACGTCGCTGTGGCCATTCAGATACTTCGTGGTCGAATGCACCACGAGATCGGCGCCGAACTTCAGCGGCTGCTGCCAGCCGGGCGACAGGAATGTGTTATCGACGGCAACCAGCGCGCCCGCCTTGTGGCCCAGTTCCGCTACCGCGGCGATATCGGTCACCCGCAGCAGCGGATTGCTCGGCGTTTCGATCCACACCAGCGCGGCAGGCTTCGACAACGCGGCGGCGAGCGCGGCACTGTCACCGAAGTTCACGAAATCGACCTGCAGGTCCTCGCGCTTATGCAGCGCATCGAACAATCGATAGGATCCGCCATAGCAGTCGTGCGGCGCCACGATGCGCGGCCGCGGCGAGAGTAGCTGCAGGCACAGTGTGACGGCCGCCATGCCGGAGGTCGTGATGACGCCGCCTGCACCGCCCTCCAGATCGGACACCGCATTGGCGAGCAGGTCACGCGTCGGATTGCCGGAGCGCGAATAGTCATACGCGCGCTTCTCCCCGTACCCACGAAAGGCATAGGTCGAACTCAAATGAATTGGCGGCACGACCGCACCGGTCACATCGTCGCTCTCGAGGCCGGCACGCACCGCGCGCGTAGTGGCATCACCTGACTCGTTCAACGCTCGCTCACTCCTAATAGAGAAATAGAGGATCTGACTCAATAAAGAATCTGGAATAGAGGTTGCAGCTGCGCTGCTTCCTTCAGGAAAGCATCGTGTCCGCACAACGACGACAGCTCGTGCAGTGTGGCGTCGGGCAGGCGCGCCGCCAGCGCGCGCAGATCCGCGACCGGCACCAGCTGGTCCTCGCGCACCGCGATCACGCTCGCCGGCGTCGTGACGCAGCGGGCGTCGACGCCGTGCAGGTCGATCGACTCGGACAGACACAGAAAAGACTCGGGCAGATAGCGCGCCGCATAGTCACGGCCGCGCGCAAACAGGTAATCCTCGACCGGAAAGACGAAGCGACCGTCTGTCTGCTGAGGGGGAGCGGCGAAACGCTGCTCGAATTCCGCGGGACTTCGGTAGGTCGCCATGGCCAGCGCGCGAGCCAGCTCGAGGCCCTCCGCTCCGCGTCCGCCCGCCAGCGCGAAGCGCACCAACCGGCGCTGAACACTGCGCCATGCGGTTGCCAGCGGATGCGCACGATCCGCACCGCTGATGAGCATCAGCCGCTCGACCTTTGTGGGATGCCGCTCGCCGAACGCCAGACCCACCATCGCACCATAAGATGCGCCGACGATCGCGCACACCTTGGGGATCTGCAGGTGCCCCAGCAGCTGGCTGAGCGCCTGGGCCTGGTCGTAAGTGGACAGGCTGGGGAACATGCCGCCCTCGGCAGGTCCGGTGGAGTCGCCGCTTCCACCCAGATAGTCGATGCCAAGTATCCGCAGGCGCCGCGAATCGAGCGCCAGCCCGGGTCCTGCGACCTCGTGCCACCAGCCCGCGCGCGGATTGGCCGCATCGAACACGCACCGGTTGGCCGAGATGCCGCCCAGCGCCACCACCACCGGCGCACCCGCCTGGCCGGCCAGTCGCCACGCAATGCGGGGCTGCTCGAGGCTGCCGCCATGATGCAGGCTCAGGCGCCCGGGCAATTGAAAGACGCCGTCGGCGATCTCAGCGATCAGGGATTTTTGTGGAGACAAACTCAAACAACCGCTCCGAAGTGCCTATCGTGTAGCCCTGGCACTCCTGCGGATCGCACGCCCTTCGGGTAACCGCTGAGCGGGAACCGGCGTCCTCATCTATCGGCCAGGCTGCATAACCTGGAAACCGCAGGAGTTGGCACCATTTCGGCGAACCGATGGTTGCCCCGGCGTCTAAGGGCCTTTCCCTCAGCCGGTCTCGATGAGTGAGAGTGAGTCTAAGAGGCAGTTGTATGGGGGGTCAAGCGAAGCGCGATAGAAGGGTTAGCTCGCAAGGCTCCTGAGACTCTTCGGAAAACCTCAGCGCTGCGGTGGGGGGGGATCGCAGTCGGTGCCGAAAAGGCGCGCCGAACGAACTGGTATTTGCTAATGCAAACTTTCTCGTCCCGAGCGATTCCCCCCACCCCCATCCCCACGGAGCAATGCGCGTCGCGCAGTCTGATGACCCCAACTTGCTCACATCCAGTCGAAGCTCTACCATATGCAACCCGGAGGTTGCATATGAACACTGACCGAATCGAGAAAGAAATCCTGCTGAACGCGCCACTCGAGCGCGTGTGGAACGCCCTCAGTGATTCGAAGCGCTTCGGCTTCTGGTTTGGCGTCGATTTCGACGGGCCCTTCATTGCCGGGGCGCGCACGACAGGCCGTATCCGCCCTACCCGGGTCGATCCCGAGGTTGCAGCGCTGCAGGAATCGCACGCCGGAACACCCTTCACCTTCCGGGTCGATCGGATCGAGCCGATGCGTTGCATTGCTTTCCGCTGGCACCCGTACGCCATCGACAGCAACATCGACTATTCGAACGAGCCGACGACGCTGATCACATTCGAATTACAGCCGGTGGGCGAAACCACACGACTCAAGCTCACCGAATCGGGCTTCGACCAGATCCCTATGAGCCGGCGCCTCGAGGCCTTCCAGGCGAATGACGGCGGATGGTCACACCAGATGAAGCTGATCGGGAAATATCTCGCGCTGCCCGATGCGCACTGAGCCGCGACGGCGGCGCACCGCCTCGGAGCCGCGCGCCACGTCGGACCCGGGCGGGAAGCTGGCGACGGTGGCGCCGATGTTCGCGGCCCTTGGCGATGCGACGCGGCTGCAGTTGTTGCTGCGGCTGCGCCGCGATGGCGCGCAGTCGATCAAACGCCTGACTTTCGGCGGCGATGTGACTCGCCAGGCAGTCACCAAGCATCTACAGGCGTTAGAACGCGTGCGACTGGTGCAGAGCAGTCGTAGCGGTCGAGAGCGGCATTGGGAACTGCAGCAGTTGCCGTTGCAGGAACTGCATCGATTCCTGGATCAGATATCCGGGCAGTGGGACGAAGCGCTCGCGCGCCTGCGAAATCTGGTCGAGGATTGATCTGCGCCGGCGCGAGACGCTCAGGAAGGTCTGGACGGCTTCATGCTCTTCGCCATGCTCATCAGCGCCGTGCGACGAGGCATGGACAGCAGTTGCTCGAACAGCTTCTGATAGTGTTCGCTGGCGATGTACAGCGGACCGTTCTTGAGATTGTCGAGCGTGCGCTGCGCGACTTCGTCCGGCGACATCACATTCGACATTTTGGAGACATCGAACCCTTGCAGCGCCGGTGCTTCGGTATCGGTAGCGCCCGGACAGACCGTGAGGACATCGATCCCGTCCGGCGACAACTCACCCCAGAGCCCCTCGCCCAGATTGACGAGGAATGCCTTGCTCGCGGCATAAGTCGCAGAATACGGGCCGCCCAGCAGTCCCTCCACCGAGCTGACGAATACCAGTCCACCGCGACCGCGCCGTTGCAGGCGGGAAGCAAAGCCATGCGCCAGTCGCATCGGCGTATTGCAGTTGACCATGACCATGCCCGACATCGCCGCCGCATCGTTGGATCCGTGTTCTCCCTTGAGCCCGAAGCCGGCATTCGATATGACGAGGCCGACGTCCAGATTCGCCGTGGCGGACAGGATCCGGTCGGCCGCCTCGGGTTGCGACAGGTCGGTCTCACAGACGTGCGCTCGCACCCCTTGCTGCTCGCAGCGCTGCGCCAGCGCACGCAGCCGTTCGACGCGTCGCGCGACCAGCACTACCTCCAACCCGGCGGCCGCCAGCCGCTCGGCCATCGCCCTGCCGATCCCGGAGGACGCCCCCGTCACGACCGCGACC
>DATBAM010000148.1:0-10983 GCA_036271535.1 Steroidobacteraceae bacterium
CGCTCCTGCTACGGGACAACAATGAAGTGACAGGGTTTTTACCCTATACCGGTAACCTGCCTAAGGATCATCGATGGTAGGCAGGTTATGGATGGATAATCGCAGGCAGGAGCGGTCGCCGCGTTCTTGACGGCATATCATGGCACCTCCGATTTTCAACGGAGGCCGCCATGGCTCGCGAGACCATCAATCTGACGCCAGCGCTGCTGGACTACGTTCGCCGCACGGGGATTCACGAAGACGCCGATCTGGCGGCGTTGCGGATAGAGACCGCCGGCCATCCGAGAGCGATGATGCAGATCGCACCCGAGCAGGGGCACCTCATGGCCTTGCTCATTCGTCTGCTGGGTGCGCGCCGCACGCTGGAGATAGGTGTCTTCACCGGCTACAGCGCGATGGTGGTTGCCAAGGCGATGGGACCCGAGGGGCGGGTGGTCGCACTGGATGTCAGCGAAGAGTTCACGGCGATCGCGCGGCGACACTGGGCCCTCGCCAAGCTCGCCGATCGCATCGACCTGAGGCTGGCCCCGGCGGCAGACAGTCTCAAGGCACTGGTCGCTCAGGGCCAGAGCGGAAGCTTCGATTTTGCCTTCATCGATGCCGACAAGACGAACTACGACACCTATTATGAATTTGCGCTGCAGTTGCTGCGTCAGGGCGGACTGATCGCCGTGGATAACGTGCTATGGGGCGGTGCTGTCGCGGACCCGACCGATCGCGGGGCTGACACGCAGGCGCTGCGTGCGCTGAATGAAAAAATTCACACGGACAGTAGGGTGTTCGCAACGCTGCTGCCGGTCGGTGACGGCCTGACGCTGGCGATCAAACTCTAGATCAGGCCCAGACGTCGAGCAGACGTGCCGGCGAAGCGGAGGTGGCCTGCGAAGTCGAGGTGGCCTGAGAAGACTGCGATGGCTCGGCGGAGAGTCGATGCAGTTGCTGCGTTGCTGCGCTCATCTGTCCGGACAGGCGCTGAATCTCCGCTTGTCCTTTGGTGGTCTTGGCCGAGACGCATGTCGTCCAGTCGTCGAGCTGCTGTTTGATCTGGCGGATCTGTCCGCTGAGCGACGCCGCGTTCGTCCCGGAACCCTGCGCGCTGGTATTGGCGATTCCAATCGACATGGGAAGGCAGAATTGCCAGGAGGGGCCGCCAGGGCCACCGAGCCGGTCTCAATTCGTTCGCGCCGGTTGGATCGGCTGTCTGAAGAGGGATCTGCGGACGACATTATGTCCGGTTTGGCCCGGTTTGGCCCGGTTTGGCCGACGGTGCCGTCGGTTCCTCGGGTCCCCGGCGAGCGTCCGGCGGGCCCCCCGGAATGGCCGGCCTGTTGCATTTCTTGCACAAAATTGGTACTCAGAGAGTAACGCTCGTATCCGTCTAATTCTCAAGCTCGGATACGGGTCTCACTGCGGGTGACCTTCAGGCGGTTAGACGCCCCGAATGTGCAGCCGCTCACTATGGAAACTTGAATATGCAGCACGAGCATGGCGCCCGTAGGCCGCGGCCGCGTCGTCTTCCCCTGGGGCCGCCTGAAAAAAAGGGCCTGTACGACCCGTGGTTCGAGCACGAGGCCTGCGGCGTCGGCTTCGTAGTCGACGTGAAGGGCAGGAAGTCCCACCGGATCCTGCAGCAGGCTATTCAAGTGCTGAACAATCTGGACCATCGCGGCGCCTGTGGCTGCGAGGCCAACACCGGCGACGGCGCCGGTGTGCTTATTCAGATGCCGCATGCCTATTTCCAGCAGATCGCGAAGAAAGAGCGCCTGTCCCTACCCGGACCGGATCAGTATGCGAGCGGCCTGGTGTTCCTGCCCCGCAGCCCCACCAAGCGACGCCGGCTGACGGAGGCGTTCGAGCACATCGTGCAGTCCGAAGGCCAGACGCTCCTGGGCTGGCGCACCGTGCCGACCAACAATGCCTCGCTCGGCGAGACGGCGCGGGCGAGCGAGCCGTTCATCCGCCAGGTTTTCATCGGGCGGGATCCTGCGATCCAGGACGACATGGAGTTCGAGCGCAAGCTCTACGTGATCAGAAAGCGCGCGTATTCCGAGATCCGCAACTCGACCCTCGATGGGGCGGAATACTGGTACCTGCCGAGCCTGTCGTATCGGACCATCGTCTACAAAGGCATGCTGCTGACCACCCAGCTGGCGCAGTACTACACCGACCTGCAGCAACCGGCGGTCGAGACGGCGCTGGCGATCGTGCACTCGCGCTTCAGCACCAATACCTTCCCGAGCTGGGACCGCGCCCATCCCTATCGTTTCGTGGCGCACAACGGCGAGATCAACACGCTGCGCGGCAACTTCAACTGGATGAAGGCGCGCGAAGCGCTGTTCGATTCCGATCTGTTCGGCGAGGATACGCCCAAGATCCCGCCGGTCATCAATCCGAACGGCAGCGACTCGGCGATGTTCGACAACGTGCTGGAGCTGCTGGTGCTCGCGGGACGCCCGATCGAGCACGCGATGATGATGATGATCCCGGAGCCGTGGTCGGCGCATGAGAGCATGGACGACGACAAACGGGCGTTCTACCAGTACCACTCGAGCCTGATGGAACCCTGGGACGGCCCGGCGTCGATCGCTTTCACCGATGGCAAGAAGATCGGCGCGATCCTGGATCGCAACGGTCTGCGTCCGTCGCGCTACTACGTGACGAAGAATGATCTGGTCGTCATGGCTTCGGAAGCGGGCGTACTCGATATTCCGCCGGAAGACATCGTGCAAAAGGGGCGGCTCCAGCCTGGCCGCATGTTCCTGGTCGACACCGAGCAGGGCCGCATCATCGACGACGAGGAGATCAAGCACACCGTCGCGACCGCACAGCCCTATCGCAAGTGGCTCGACGAATACCTGGTGCTGCTCAAGGACCTGCCGCCCGCGCCCGACGTTCCCGCCTCGGATCACGACTCGCTGCTGCAGCGGCAGATCGCGTTTGGCTATTCTTTCGAGGACCAGCGGGTACTGATCGAACCGATGGCGCGCAATGGCGTCGAGGCGGTCGGCTCGATGGGCAACGACACGCCGCTGGCCGCACTCTCCAATAAGCCGCGGCTGCTGTACGACTACTTCAAGCAGTTGTTTGCGCAGGTCACCAATCCGCCGATCGACTGCATCCGCGAGGAGCTGATTACCTCTTCCGAGGTCTGGGTGGGGTCAGAAGGCAACCTGCTGCGCCCGCAGGCCGCCGACTGCCGGCGGCTGGAACTCAGCGGCCCGATCCTGACCAACGAAGAGTTTGCCAAGGTCCGACGACTCAACCTGCCCAACCTGAAGGTCGGCGTGCTGCCGATCCTGTTCCGTGTCACCCGGGGCGAGAAGGGGCTCACCAAGTCGGTAGAAGAGCTTTGTCTGGCGGCGCGTCGCATGGTCGAGGACGAAGAGGTCAACATCCTGATCCTGAGCGATCGGGGTGTGAACCGCGAGTTCGCGGCGGTGCCGGCACTGCTGGCGGTGAGCGGGCTGCATCATTTCCTGATTCGAGAAGGCCTGCGCATGCGGGTGAGTCTCGTGCTGGAAACGGGCGAGGCGCGGGAAGTGCAGCATTTTGCGCTGCTGATCGGTTATGGCTGCGCCGTGGTCAATCCCTATCTCGCTTTCGAGACGATCGAAGGCATGATCCGCGACGGACTGATCGCGAAGGTCGATACCAAACTCGCCTGCAAGAACTACGTGAAGGCAGCCACCAAGGGCGTGGTCAAGGTGATGTCCAAGATGGGCATCAGCGCCGTGCAGAGCTATCACGGCGCGCAGGTGTTCGAAGCGGTCGGACTGCGCCAGGACGTGGTCGATGAGTATTTCACCAGCACGCCGTCGCGCATCGGCGGTGTGGATATGGCGGTCATCGCTCAGGAAGTGCTGCTGCGTCATCGCGCCGCATTCCCCGGGCGGCAGACCAACGGCCATACGCTGGCAACCGGCGGACTGTACCAATGGCGCGCCGATGGCGAGTTCCACCTGTTCAATCCGCAGACGATCCATCGATTGCAGAAGGCGGTGCGCACCAACAGCTACGAGACCTATAAGTCGTATGCTGTGCTGATCGACGATCAGTCGAAGAACCACGCAACCTTGCGCGGTCTGCTCGAGTTCAAACCGGCCGATGCCGTCCCGATCGACGAAGTCGAGTCGGTGGAGTGCATCCTCAAGCGCTTCAAGAGCGGCGCGATGTCCTATGGCTCGATCAGCAAGGAAGCACACGAGACGCTCGCGATCGCGATGAATCGCATCGGTGGCAAGAGCAACACCGGCGAGGGCGGCGAGGATCCCGAGCGCTACGAGCCGTTGCCCAACGGCGATTCGAAGAACAGCGCCATCAAACAGGTGGCGTCCGGACGCTTCGGCGTCACCAGCCAGTACCTGGTCAATGCGCGCGAACTGCAGATCAAGATGGCCCAGGGCGCGAAGCCCGGCGAGGGCGGTCAGCTGCCTGGCACCAAGGTGTATCCGTGGATCGCGAAGACGCGGCACACGACCGCCGGCGTGGGTCTGATCTCGCCGCCGCCCCATCACGATATCTATTCGATCGAGGACCTGGCCGAACTGATCCATGATCTGAAGAACGCCAATCGCGACGCGCGCATCAGCGTGAAGCTGGTAGCCGAGGTCGGCGTCGGTACGATTGCCGCGGGTGTCGCCAAGGCGCACGCCGACGTGGTGCTCATCAGCGGGTTCGATGGCGGCACCGGCGCCTCGCCGCAGACGTCGATCACGCACGCGGGGCTGCCGTGGGAACTCGGTCTCGCCGAGACGCACCAGACGCTGGTGCTGAACAACCTTCGCAGCCGCATCGTGGTGGAGACCGACGGCCAGTTGAAGACCGGCCGCGACGTCGTGATCGCAGCGCTCCTCGGTGCCGAGGAGTTCGGGTTCGCGACCGCGCCGCTGGTGGCGATGGGCTGCATCATGATGCGTGTGTGTCACCTGAACACCTGCCCGGCGGGCATCGCCACGCAGGATCCGAGGCTGCGCGAAAAGTTCGGCGGCAAGCCTGAGGATGCGGTGAACTTCATGCGCTTCGTCGCGCAGGACATGCGCGAATACATGGCGCAGCTCGGGTTTCGCACCGTTGACGAGATGGTCGGTCGCGTCGATCGGCTAGCGCCCAAGAAGGCGATCGATCATTGGAAGGCGAAGGGATTCGATTTCAGCAACATCCTGTATCAGCCGGATGTCGGCACCGAGGTTGGTCGCTACTGCCAGATGCAGCAGGATCATGGGCTCGACAAGGCGCTCGATGTCACGACGCTGCTCGATCTGTGCAAGCCCGCGCTCGAGCGCGGCGAGCAGGTCCGGGCCGAGCTTCCCATCCGCAATGTCAATCGCGTTGTCGGTACCATCACCGGCAGCGAAGTGACGCGCAAGTACGGACCGAAGGGCTTGCCCGACGACACCATCCGGATCCGGTTCAAGGGTTCCGCCGGCCAGAGCTTTGGCGCCTTCATGCCCCCCGGCATGACGTTCATCCTCGAGGGCGATGCCAACGATCACCTAGGAAAAGGACTGTCCGGCGGGCGCCTCATCGTATTCCCACCGGCCGGTTCGAACTTCGTGCCGGAAGAAAACATCATCATCGGTAACGTCGGCCTGTACGGTGCAACCGCGGGTGAGGCCTTTATCCGCGGCATGGCGGGAGAGCGCTTTGCCGTGCGCAACAGCGGCGTCGATGCGGTGGTCGAAGCGGTGGGCGATCACGGCTGCGAGTACATGACCGGCGGGCACGTGGTGGTGCTGGGGTCGGCAGGCCGCAACTTCGGTGCCGGCATGTCCGGCGGCGTCGGCTACGTGCTGGACGAAGCGGGTGACTTCCCGACGCGGGTCAATCGCCAGATGGTCGACGTCGAAGGACTGGAAGAGCGCGAAGAGATCGATCGGGTGCGCGCGATGATCTCGCGTCATCTGGAGTTCACCGGCAGCGATCGCGCCAGGCATGTGCTCGACAACTGGGACGAGATGCTGAAAAAATTCGTTCGCATCATGCCGAAGGACTTCAAGCGTGCGGTGGCGTCCTTGAAGCGCGCGCACGATCAGGGCTTGAGCGGCGACGAAGCGGTCATGGTCGCGTTCGAAGAGAACGCACGCGACCTCGCCCGCGTCGGCGGTAATTGATTCAAAGAGATAATAAGACAGCATGGGAAAGCCGACAGGATTCATCGAATATTTGCGTGAGCTTCCGGTCGATCGGGCGCCGATCGAGCGCATCCGCGACTGGAAGGAGTTCCACCATCACATGGATGAGCGGAACCTGCACAACCAGGCGGCGCGCTGCATGGATTGCGGCGTGCCGTTCTGCCATACCGGCTCGCTGCTGTCGGGGATGGCCTCCGGTTGTCCGGTCAACAATCTGATACCCGAGTGGAACGATCTGGTCTATCGCGGCATGTGGAGCGAGGCGCTCGAGCGACTGCACAAGACCAACAATTTCCCTGAGTTCACCGGGCGTGTGTGCCCGGCGCCGTGCGAAGGTTCGTGCGTGCTGGGCATCAATGCGCCGCCGGTGACGATCAAGACGATCGAGAATGCCATCATCGACAAGGGCTGGGAGCAGGGCTGGGTCGCCCCTGAACCACCGACGAGCCGGACCGGCAAGAAGGTCGTGGTGATCGGCTCAGGACCTGCGGGACTTGCCGCGGCGGCGCAGCTCAATCGCGCCGGGCATTCGGTGACGGTGCTCGAGCGTGACGATCGGCCGGGCGGGCTGCTGATGTACGGAATTCCGAACATGAAGCTCGACAAGCAGGACATCGTGCTGCGCCGGATCGATCTGCTGGAGAAGGAAGGTATCAAGTTCATCTGCAATGCGCGCGTCGGTGACAACGTCGAATCGATGCTGCTGCTGAAGGACTTCGATGCAACGGTTATTTGCACCGGCGCCACGCAGCCGCGCGATCTGAATCTCAACGGCCGCACGCTCCAGGGCGTGAACTTTGCGATGCAGTACCTGACCACGAGCACGCAGACCCTCCTCGACGGCGGTGCGGTCGCCAATGCAATCAATGCGTACGGCAAGAACGTCGTGGTCATCGGCGGCGGAGACACGGGAACCGACTGTGTCGGCACGGCTCTGCGGCAGGGTTGCAAGAGCCTGACGCAGATCGAGATCATGCCGCGGCCACCGATGGAGCGCGCCGACGACAATCCATGGCCGGAATGGCCCAAGGTCTACAAGCTCGACTACGGCCAGGAAGAGGCCGCGGCGACCTTTGGTGAGGATCCGCGCGTCTATGTAACGACGGTCAAGAGCCTCAACGGTGATGGCGCCGGCAACGTGAAATCCCTTACCACGGTACAGATCGCCTGGGCCCGCGACGCCGCCGGTCGCGTGCTACCGCAGGAGGTGTCCGGCAGCGAGAAGGAGATCCCGGCGGAACTGGTGCTGCTGGCGCTGGGATTTTTGGGTCCGGAGCAAGCGCTGCTGAAGGATCTCGGCATCGAGACCGACTCGCGCTCGAACGTGCTGGCCGATCATGGCCGCTTCACCACCAACGTGCGTGGCGTGTTCGCGGCCGGCGACTGCCGGCGCGGACAGAGCCTGGTCGTCTGGGCTATCAACGAAGGGCGCGGCGCTGCACGGGAGTGCGACCGCTATCTGATGGGCAGTACCGATCTGCCCTAGCGTTCGACCGTCGGCTCGAGGTGCGGCCTGATCAGCCGCGACTTCGGCGGGCCTGACTGGCTTCGGACTGCAGGTGGAAGCTCAGCTGGATCGGGCAGCGCGCGCGAAACTCGGCGTGATCCGGGAAGCGGTGTCCGGCGCAATCGCATTGCCCGTCCAGTAGCGCCGGCTGTTCAGCCTTGGTCGCGAGCGCCATCGCGTTCCCGACTGCTTCGGTCAGATCGAAATCGCCGTCGCAATCCGCGCACGGACAGGCGAAGCGAAAGAAGGCCGTCGCGGCCGGATAAAGCGTATGCAATTGTGCGGAGGGTTGCGGCGTACTCAGCTTGGGATCGCTGAAGACGAGCTCGATGCGCAACCGCTCAATGTTCGGGAAGAGTTTGCTCAGGCTGACCGCGCGCTGTCGCTCGATGGTCAGTCGGTCGCGTCTGCTGACACTGGATTTTGCGGTGTTACGTGCTGCGAACTTCATCTCAACCCACCGCCGCCGCCGCTTTGGCAGTAGCGCGAGTGCGCTGTTCGTCCTGTACCTGTTCCAGACTCAGGCCGGTCTTGGCCGCAATGACGCCCAGCAGACGATGATCGGCAGTGCGCGGCAGCGACAGCTGATGCAGTCGTTCCCAGATGCGGATGCGATCGCCAGGTGTGTGCTCGGGAGACGATTGCTGGTCGAGTTCGTGCTGGCGGCGTTCCAGGGCCTCGGCCTGAATTACCGCCATGCGCTTGCGGTAGTCATCGGGCGTCTCGCTGGGCCTGGGGGAGCCATGAAACTGTTCGTGCATCAACATTCTCCGGTTGGTCCAGATACCGGGTTCCGGCTGATCGCCGGAACCCGGTAGCGCATGCTTAGAAGCTCATGCTTAGAAGCGGCGACCGCCGCCACCGCCACCGCCGCCACCGCCGCGGTAGTTGCCACCACCGCCACCACCGCCGCCGCCGCCACGTGGGCCGCCCGAGCGTGGCTTGTCTTCGGCTTCGTTCACCCGCAGCGGACGACCGCCGAGGTCCTTGCCGTTGAGACTCTGGATGGCGCGCGCAGCGTCAGCCTGGCTCATCTCGACAAAACCAAAGCCCCTCGGCCGACCGGTTTCGCGGTCCGACGGCAGCGACACGGATTCGACCGTGCCGTGCTCCGAGAAGAGCGTGCGCAGCTCGGCGTCCGTCGTGGTGAACGGAAGGTTTCCAACATAAATCTTGGCCATGAATTCAAAACTCCGATTACTTGCAAGCGGCGCAATGAGATACAAATTAAGTCAATGCCGCTCGAAACGGCAGGCACAGCATTGCAGGTAGGGAGAGATCGTCTCGCGAGCCAACAAACCGTCGTCCTGTCACCTGATCGTGGGTGGCTCAGTCCGACCTTAGACTGCCTCGAGGGAGGAGGGTTGGCACAGGGACGTCAACGATCGAGGCGCATCCTACCACAGCCGGGCGATACCCGCTGTAACGATTGCACGACGACTGCAGGGGTGGTGGCCGCGCTGATAGCGCGATGACCAATGCGGCAGTGTGTTAGGGTGAAGCGGATATGGTGCCAACGCGATCCGCGAGCCTGGCACCGACGGAGAATCCTTGGCCAGAACCAACTACCGGCAGATGAAAAAGCAGAAAGAAGCTGCCCGGAAAACGCGCCAGGTCGAGAAGCTGCAACGTCGGCAGACGAAGGGTGACCAGCCCGGCGAAGGCGAAGCCGGTGAAGGTGAGCCCGGCGAAGTTCAGACCGGGACCGAGGTAGCAGCAAACACCGCTGTCGACTCACCGGGTAGCCCGCATACCGCAGATTGACCGAGCGGCCGATGCCGCGACGCGAACAGCTTCAGAGGCATCCGATGGAACCCCGACGCAAGCCCTACATGGACTTCATGTTCAGCAGCGACTGCCATGATCTGGGCGTCCAGCTTCGCGCACGCGCTGCACTGCACCAGGCCGAGGCCTATGAGCGGCGGCAGGTCGAGCTTGCCGGACAGACGGCCAACATGAATTCGCCGGCCGAACGCATCGCCATCTGGGAGCGGATTCACCAGGTAGCGCTCCCGCACGATCCGGCGCACCAGGTATTGCATGTCATTGCCGCCGACACCGCGTTGAACCTCGAGCAGGTGCGTTCCGAACAGTCACAACGTCAGGCGCTGCGGGCGGCGCGACAGCCTTAGATCGCGCTGCCGGCTATAGAGTCGTCGGTCACATGGCCGGCGGATCGATGCGCCCGTAGACCCCGTTGGCTTCGTCATTGGGGCCGGCCGTATAAAATAGAGTGTTGTGCGGCTGATTCAGGCTGGCCGGCGGCGACACCATCTGATTGGTTGCATCGTTGCCGAACGCAATGCCCCACAGGCCATCCTGACTGAACGGGCCCGTGCCGGTCTGCAACGTACCCAGAAAGCGGCCGGTTGTAGGATCGAAGCCGTTGATTTTTCCATCGCCGAAATTGGATACCAGCAGTCCACCGCTCAGACTACCGAAATCGCTCGGTGCGAGCGCCAGCCCCCACGGGGCGTTCAGTACACCGCTGGCAGTCATCGGAACCAGCTGCTGCAGCAGATTGCCGCTGGAATCGAAGACATCGATGGCACCGAGCCCTGCGCCATCGGCGTTATCCTCTTTCTGCGCGTCAGGCTGCGCGTAAGCGATATAAATCTGCACCGCGCCCGCAGCGCCGTTCGCGATCGCCTGGATGCCGAACGGAGATAGATTGGCCGGCAGCTTCGGATCGCTGAAGGGGAAACTCGTCGCGCTCTGCTTGGCAAAGTGAGCGTCGAATACATCGACTTTGCCGTTGTGGAAATCGGTCGCGTACAGAAAAGTGCTGCCGCCGTTACTGGCGATCGCGAGCCCTTTGTAGATCGCACCATCCTGTGCCGTATACATTGCGATGGCGTGGGTCAGGTCGACCGTGGCCGACCAGCCGGCAATGGAGCCGCCTTCGCCTGAATAGATGAACGACGACGCGCCGCTGGTGCCCGACTCGGTAACGACGAAGTCGTTTGGATCGTTGTCGCCGGCGACGATGCCGGAAGGATTGAAACCGGTGATCGCCGCGCCGTTCTGGTCGTTCGCGAGGTTGACCACCAGCGGCAGGGCAGTGCCGTGACCATCATAAAGTGTCGATGTCTGGCTGCCGTTGTTGGCGATCCAGACCGGCGCGCCGGTTGCGAACACCAGGCCCCATGGATTGACGAGATTCGGATCCTGCGTCGCGCCGGTAGTTTGCGTATCGCTAACGAGAGTCGTAGCCGTGTAGCTGCTGGCTGCGGTGACCGTGAGCGTGACGGTCTGCGTTGTTGAGCCCGTGCTGCCCCCACCATAGATGCCGCCGGCGGTGGTACTCCCGCAGGCCAGCGTGTACATGACACTGGCGGCAGTCGC
>DATBAM010000149.1:0-7551 GCA_036271535.1 Steroidobacteraceae bacterium
AGCCGAATGCGCCGGCACTGCTGAAGCTGCCGTCGCCGTTCGTAGCGGGATCGTCCTCCACCCAGTGAGCCATCGAGTAGTGCCAGGCCTCCGGAATCGGACTGTAGACGGGGTTGCAGCTCGACGAGGGGTGCGTGCACACGGCATTGGTGCCCAGCGCGTCACGCATGTGCAGTGTTCCGCTCAGGATGCGGCGCAGGATCGACGCGTAGGTGCTCGCATCGGTGTAGATGCCGCCGGCCATCAGTGGTTCGGTGTACAGCAACGTGATACTCGAGCCCAATTCGCCGGCCACGGTGGTGCCGAGATCGACGTCGTGAATATCGCCGAGTCCGCCATAGAGCGATGCATGATTCTCGAGGTGGCCGCTGTCGTAGTCGAAGTGCCCGGTGGTGCTCGAGAACTGATGGCTGTAGGGGAGACCGTCATTGGTGTTCGTCTCGGCCAGACAGACATTGACGGTATCGGGGCTGTTGGTCGACGGGCATTGACTGCTCGTGTCATCGCTACCCATGTTGGTGTAGCCGCTGGTGAAGTTCAAAAAGGGAATGTCGTTCGATGTCAGTCCCGCGGCACCGCCGCGCAGCTGGACGACGTACGTGCCATATATCCACTTCGATGCCGATGCGATCGAGAAATTCGTGGTCGATATGACCTGCTGGTTGTTGCTGTCGACGCCTTCGCTACCGCTCACCAGGGCTGTGTCCTGGTTGCCGATCTCCCAGTAGAGCGGCTGTATCGCGGTGCAGAGCGGGTTGTCCTGCGCAGTCAGGGTCGCGGCATTGACGCTGTTGGCGCTCGGCGCGCCCGGGACGAGAACAGTCAACGCGCTCGATTGCGCGCTCGACGTGACCAGTCCCGAGGTCGTGTCGCGTGCCGTGACGGTGCCGGTGCTCCCGGGCTGCGCATTGGCGGGTATCGATAGCAGGCCCGTGCTGTCGACAGTGGCGACGGTGTTCGATGACGACTGGAAAGTCTCGCCCGCAGCGCTCAATACCTGTGTGCTGCCGTCGTTGAAGGTGCCGGTGACACTGAGCTGCTGTGTCCCGCCGGGGACCAGCGACAGGGATAAGGGCGATAGCGCGATCGACCTCAGCTGCGCGCCGCTCGAGCTGCTGGCCGCCGGGCTCGAGCCGTCTCCACTGCCACCACCACAGCCGAAAAGGGCGCCGCTGAAGAGCAGACACACCATAATGCGGGACGCGTCACTGCGCATGCGAGACCTCAATGTCGTGTTCTGGGCTATTGAACGTCGCATGGCAACGAACGTTGACCCGTGCAGCTATCGCGCACCGCATGCTACCTTGCACCTCATTAGTGCCGGTGTAAGGCTGATGTCGGAAGAAGTCCCCCCGAACGATTCCGTCGCAGATCACGCGCCCGAAGTGCGACAGATCGCGGCCGAACTGCTGCCACTGTTCTATCAGGATCTGAAGCGCGCCGCGCACCGGTCACGCACGAGGATGGGCGCGGGTGTGACGCTGCAGACCACGGCGTTGGTGCATGAGGCTTACCTGAGACTCGGACCCGAGCGTCCTTTCAACGACCCGACTCACTTTCTGCGAGCCTCGGCGATCGCCATGAGGCACGCGATCATTTCCTATGCCAAGGAACGTCTTGCGCAAAAGCGCGGCGGCGGCGCGCTGCATCTCACGTTGTCGCATGCATCGGAGTTCTCGGTGGACAGCGACGAAGGACTGATGGCATTGGAGGAGGCGATGCAGCGTCTGTCCACCGAGTCACCAAGACTGTCGGATGTGGTCGAGTGCCGTTTCTTCGGCGGCCTGAGCGAGGAGGAGACGGCGCAGGCGCTGCGGATGTCGCTGCGCACGGTACAACGCGATTGGCTGCGCGCGCGGGCCTGGTTGTTCCGGGAACTAGGCAATAGCGCCGGCTGAGCGACAGGCCGGGCGACAGCTCCTCAAGTCGCCGACAGCGCTGCCAGCGCGTTTCGCGCGCGCTGGGTTTCGGAGTGCTCGGTTCCGAGCTGCTGAGACAGCAGCTCGACGGCGGGACGCAGCAGTTTCGCCGCTTCCGCAGGCTGCTGGGTGGCGATCGATTCGGCCAGGCGCTCGCGCGCAAGCGCAAGTGCCCACGGGGGATCGATCAGCCGCTCGCGCACGGCGACCGATTCCCGCAGCAACACGCTGGCCGCCTGTGCATCGCGAGCGCGCGACGCGACTTCACCGGCATCGAGCAGCGCCTGAGCCAATGCAGCGTCGGCCAGCGGGCCGTACGCGCGCAACGATTGCACGGTCTGCGCGAGCTCCGTGCGGGCGCGTTCGAGCGAACCGGTGATACCGTCCAGCCGGCCCAGCGCTGTATCGATCCGCAGGCGCAGCACCTGCACGGCTTTGCCGGGTGCGCCAGCGCCGTCGCGGGCCGCCTGCAGCGTGATGCGTGCGGCATCGCGATCGCCGTGAGCGATCTGTGCCTCGCCGAGGAGCAGGCGGTTCTGGAGTGCCAACGGACTATTGGGGCTGGTGTAACGAGTACCCAGATCCGCGGCATCGCGCAGCACCGGAATGGCCCGATCGGCGCGATCGGTCGATGTCAGCAATTGTCCGTAGTAGCCTTCGGCCGCTGCCACCGCTGCAGAATTCCCCGCGAGCGATCGCTCCTGTTCGATCGCGCCGTGAAGGTCGGCCTCGGCTTCGTGAAGTTTCCCCAGGCGTACTTCGAGCGTGCCGATGTTGCCGCGGATGACCTGTGCATCGAGACCATCCTGCTGACCCAGTGCGCGATAGATAGCCGTGGCCTCGGCGTACGCTGCGAGCGCGTCGTGCAGATGATTGGCGTTGGTGAGAGACAGTGCCAGCGAATTGAAAAGAATCGCGGTCTCGCGATTGTCGTGCCCGGAGAGCGCGATGCGCTGCGTGATGGCCGCGCGCGCGGTTTTGGCGGCGCCGTCGAAATCGCCCCGGAAGCGCTGCAACTGCGCCTGAATCTTCAGGCCTTCCAGTTGCTCCTCGGCGTTGGCATGCGGGGTGCGTGCCCAGTAGTCCTGTGCCTGAGCGAGCAGCTCGCCAGCACGGTCCAGATGGCCTTGCAGCAATTCGATGTTGGACAGCTTCTGGCGGGCGTCGGCGAGCACTACCGGGTCGGTCTGCGGGCCGGCTTGCGAGAGGAAACCGTCCAGCAGCGCGCCCGCGCCGGCTACGTCTTCGAGCGCACCGTACAGATCGGCCAGCGACAACACCAGCGGGCCGCCAATCTGTGGATTGTCCCGATACTCCTGCAGGACCCGCTGAGCGCTGGCGTCGACCATCGACTTGGCCGTGGCTGGAGTGCCATCGGGAGTGTCACTGATCGCGCCGCGAAACATGCGGATCAGGCTGTAACGAACCGCTTCTTCGCGCGCGGCGTCACGGCGCGCAGCGTCGCGCTGCAGCGCGGCCTGTTTCGCCTGCCAGGCGGCGAGGCCCAGTCCCACGGTGAGTGAGATGACGATGCCGGCGAGTCCCAGCGCGATCCAGCGATGCTGACGCAGCAGCCGTCCAAGCACATAGAAGCGCGCGCCTTCGCGCGCCTGTACCGGGTCGCCGCGCAGGTAGCGTTCGATGTCCTGCTTGAGTGCCTCGACGCTGACATAGCGTTGCGCGGGCTCCGGTCGCAGCGCCTTGTTCAGCACCGCCTCGAGATCCCCCCGAAGCGCGCTGGTTGCCGGCTGGCGGCCGATCAAAGACAAAGGCCGACGTTGCAGCTCGCGCAGCTCGCTGAGGCTAGGCGTGTTCTCGGCAATCCAGGGATGGCTCCCCACCAGCATCTCATACAGCATCACGCCGAGCGCATAGACATCGGTCTGCGTCGTGATTTCGGTGCCGGCAAGTTGCTCGGGCGCGGCGCACAGTGGGGATAGCACCACCATGACGGCCTGCGTCAACTGGCTGTCCGGGGCATCCAGCAGCTTCGCGATGCCGAAATCGAGCAGCTTCACGCGGCCGTCGGCGTCGATGAGGACGTTGCTCGGCTTCAGATCCCGATGCACGATCAGGCGCCGATGGGCGTATGCCACGGCATCGCAGACCTGGATGAACAATTTGAGTCGGTCGATCAGCGACAGCTGGCGCTGACGACAGTGATCGGTGATGGGCTCTCCGTCGACAAACTCCATGACCATATAAGGTCGGCCGTCCGCCGCCACGCCGCCGTCGAGCAGCCGCGCGATGCCGGGATGCTCGAGCCGGGCGAGAATTCGCCGTTCGAACTCGAAGCGTTGCTCGGTCCCCGCCGCCCCGCGCTGCAGGAGCTTGATCGCGGCACGCTGTTCGAAATCCCCCGAGACCCGCTGAGCCTCACAGACGATCCCCATGCCGCCGCGGCCGGCGATCCTCAGGATGCGCCACGGCCCCAGTTCCATGCCGACTTCCCGGTCGTCCGGCTCGGTTGGGGTCAGCGCCGCAGGGGTCTCCAGAAATCCGCTCGATGCCTGGTCCGCGCGAAGCAGGCTCTCGGCCTCGCAGCGCACGGCCGGATCCGCAATCGACCGCAGCTCGAGCGCGCGCAGACGCTCCGCCGGCGGCAGATCGAGAAGTTGCTCCAGCAGTGCGTCGACCTGCGCGCTCTGATCCGCGCTCAGCCTGGCGCGATTAGGTTGCAAGACTCCCATGGCACGCCATCCTAACAACGTGGCGTCTGTCCGGGGTGTTTCCGGTTATTGCTAGGAAGGCAATCAAGGGGAACCCGGATGGGATACGCGTTCGACCGAACGCTCGGCGTGCTCGCGGTACTGCTGTGTGGGGCAGCGCACGCCGGCGTCTTCGATGGCACCTGGCGGCCGGATGACAGCACCGTGCGGCTGCTGACCGCCGGCCGACCGCAGGTCATCAGAGTCCAGGACGGTCAGTATGCGTGCCAGACATGCGATCCGCCGCTGCTCGTGCGAGCCGATGGTACGGATCAACCCACGTCAGGGGTCCCCGACGTCGACACGATCAGTATCGCGGTGCTCGATGAGCGCAGCGTGATCCAGACTTTGAAACGCGGCGGGAAGACTGTGTCCATCCGTAAACTATCGGTATCGGATGATGGCGGCTCGGCGATCAACGAAATCGCCAGCCGCGCCGCAAACGGAACGGAAGTGGTCAGCCGGGAGTTCTGGACGCGCCAGAGCGCCGGGCCGCCTGGATCGCATGCAGTGTCTGGTTCCTGGATACGCGGCCAGGTGCGCGACGAGGTCGTCACCGTGACCTTCAGCGCAACCGGCGAAACGCTCACGATGCACGGGTCGAATGGCACTTCCTATGCGGCCCCGTGGAGCGGTCAGGACGCGCCATATACCGGCAACTCCACCATCGACAGTGTCTCGGTGCACAGGGTTGGCGGGCGCGATTTCGAAGAGACCGACAAAAAGGCGGGCAGGGTGGTGCGGACCTGGCGCTGGAGCTTCGATGCGAGCGGCAGAACCGGACGAGTCACCTGGCTCGAAGTGGCGACCCGAATCCGGGCGCAGGCCTCGGTTCGAAGAGTCGGCTGACTCGGGCCACGCGGCTATATGGCGGACACGTGGCGGGTATTGCGGGTGGAAGTGGTTCTAGACATCAGGGACATTCAAAAGAGGGGCAACCCATGCTTCGGCAATGCGCGTCCGCAACACTCGCGTTGATGCTCACGGCGCTCGCTCATGGCGCTGCCGGCACGGACTCGGTCACCGGACTGCCGGTTCCGGACGCAGCGTCCGGGATGTCGCTGGACACGCCGATGAAGATCGACCCCGTTCAGGTCTGCAAGAGTATGCAGACATCCAACTTCTACGTCGTGTCGGGCGCCAAGACCAGCACCGTGATCGCCTGGTACGCAGCCCATCTGAAGGGCTTCCGTCATATGCATGCGTACGCATCCGGCCGCGCCCAGGATGGTTTCGTTAATGCCGATGGCTCGTTGCTCGTCGGTATCACCGGAAGTCCGGCAGCCGATGGCGCTGACAGCGGCGCCTATGCAGTCACTTATGTCGCGCTCAAACCGGGCGCGTCCGACAAGGTGTTGACTGGGCTGATGACGCAGCACCTGAGCTGCTGAGGCAAGGGCAAATGCGAATCCCCTATCTATCGATCGCGCTGACCTGCCTGACCGTGAGCGCATGGGCGGCAGACGAGCCAATGCCGACGGGTGCGGTCAAGCGCGGCACGCTGGCCAATCAGCAGCTCATCGCGGACACCAAGCTCGGCGTCGCCAGCAAGGTCGCGACCATGGGCTGCCAGAGTCTCGGGGACGTCGCCACGTACGTCACGCAGCTGCCGACGGGCAGCCCCGGTAGCCGGCGCTGGAAGGAGTTGTGGGTCGTGTCAGGCTGCAATCACCAATATCCCGTGAACATCGAGTTCGCTGAATCCGGCAAGGATGCCGACTGGACTATTCGATGAATAACGCACCTTCGCTCGCAGCACCGATTCCCGGCGGCGCCGCGCCACCGCTGCTGGAGAGGATGAAGAACATCCTGTTCTCGCCGCGCATTGAATGGGAACGAATCGCTACCGAGTCCTCCACCATCGGCGCGCTCTACCTGCAGTACGCGCTGCCGTTGCTGATCGCGGTAGCCCTGCTGTCGTTCGTACACCTGTCCGTGATCGGCGCAACGACGTTCTTCGGCGGCACGACGCGCATGCCGATGACTTTGGGCCTGATTTCCGCTCTCTACACGGTGGTCGCGGGCGTCGTCGGCCTGTGCTTCCTGTCCCTCATCATCAACATGCTGGCGCCTACGTTCGGCGCGCGGCGGGAGTTGCGCCAGGCATTCAAGGTCGCCATCTACACGAGCACGGTATCCGCCGTAGCCTCGGTGCTGACATTGCTGCCCGGCCTCGGCACTCTGCTGCTACTGCTGGCGATGTTCTATGGCCTCTACGTGCTGTACCTGGGTCTGGTCCCTGTGATGCAGACGCCGAAGGATCGCGCGCTCGGATATACCGTGACGATCATCATTGTGACGTTCGTGCTCGGCGTTCTGCTCAGCATCGCAATGGTCACGCTGGGAGGTACCGCACGTCTGATGGGATTTCATCCGATGGGTGACGTATCGACGGCCGCGTCGCAGGATGCGGCAGCCGCATCGGTCGGCAATGCCATCGGCAGCGTGCTGGGCAGTGACGAGAAAGGTAAGTCCGACCTCGGAGCTGCGATCGCCAATCTGGCGAAGGCGGGGTCGCAGATGGACACCGCGCCGTCGGCCGCTTCGCCGGCGCCCACGACCACGACGCCCAACAGCGATGATGCGCAGAATGCGGGGGCCGCGGTCGGAGGATTACTGTCGGCGCTCGGGGGTGCCCTCAATGGCGGGCGGCACGTCGAGCCGGTCGACTTCCATGCTCTCAAAGGCCTGCTGCCGGACAGTCTTCCGGACCTGCACCGCATCAGCGCCGAGGGCAGCGCCAACCAAGGTATGGGAATGAAGGCAACGAACTCGAAAGGCGTCTACACCGGAGCCGATGGTGCGCGTGTGGAGATCGAGATCGCTGACGCGTCCGCGGTCTCGGGGCTGATCAACATTGCCGGGGCGCTTCCGCAAACCACGAGTGCTTCGAGCGATACTAGCTACGAAAAGGACGTGGTGGT
>DATBAM010000150.1:0-4943 GCA_036271535.1 Steroidobacteraceae bacterium
AGAAATGATTGAAGCCGACCTCGTACAAGGTCGCCGAGGAAGCATAACTTGCAAGATGGCCGCCGTATTCGGCCGACTTCCTGTTGGCCTGTACCACCATCACCATGGCGTTCCAGCGGATGAACGCCTCGATGCGGCGCTCGATGGCGCGATCGCCGGGGTACTCCGGCTGCTGTCCCACCGCAATGGTATTCACGTAGGCCGTGTTGGGCTTGTACGGCAGGTAGGCGCCGGAGCGGCGCGCCCGATCGATCAGCTTCTCGATTAAAAAGTGGGCGCGTTCAGGCCCCTCGTTCCGCAACACCGAATCGATCGATTCGACCCATTCGCGTGTCTCGATCGGATCGCCGTCCTTCGAAGCATTCACGTCGTTCATATCTGCGATTGTAGTGCCAAAAGCGGTCGATGACGCTGTGCTACGATGACAGAACTTACCGGCCCTCGTGTCTCAACCATGGTCAACCTAGTATGAGGCTGCCCGACTTCGCGCTGGCGGCCCTGAGACGCAGCCGATCGTTGCCTGCTGCTCGTCGCACCGCCGCGCTGGACGCCTTGATCGTCCTGGTGCAGCCGAACGACGCCGGCGTACTGCGCCGTCTGCCCGAATCGGAGCGCTGGCAGGCGATGCATCGCCGCTCGAAGGCCGCGGCACTCAAATGGCGCAGTACCGTGCTCGCCAACGACAATCAGACCGTAGCCCTGCTGGGATATACCAAGCCGGGCGCGGCCGCCTTCGAGCGTCTGACGCTGGCCGGGAAGCTCCTGCGCGAGCTGGCCGGTCGGCGACCGGCACGGATCGGCCTGATCGTCGATCAGTCGGTGCCGGATGCCGCACAGTGGTACGACGCCCTGCTGACTGCCGCGTGGACCGCGACCTTCGCGCTGCCCGACTTTCGCACCGAGCGTCCGCCGCCGTGGCGACTTCGCAGCATCGACCTGTTTGCGGCACCCACCTTCGATACCCGTCGCATCGCGGCCAGCGCACGCGCCGGCAACCTGGTGCGTACCCTGACTGCGATGCCGCCGAGCGAGCTGACCGCCACTACTTATCGCCAGTTGCTGACCCAGCTCGCCCGCCAGCACCATCTGACCCTGCGCTGGTATTCAGAAAGCGATCTGCGACGGCTCAAAGCCGGCGCGTTCCTGGCGGTGGCACGAGGCAACGCCGCGCGGACGGCGGGCATCGCTCACCTGCGATGGCGCGGATCTGGCCGCGGCCGGACCCGGCGCAACGCCACGCGCGCGCCGGACGTTGCGCTGGTGGGCAAGGGCATCCTGTTCGATACGGGCGGCATCAATCTCAAACCGCACCGATCAATGCTCGACATGCACACGGATATGTCGGGCAGCGCCGTCGCGCTGGCGACGCTCCTGGCGCTCAGCGAGCTCGATTCGCCTGTCAATGCGGATGCCTGGCTCGCGATCACGGAGAACAACATCGGACCGAGCGCGTATCGGCCGCAGGAGATCGTGCGGGCCTGCAACGGCACCACGATCCAGGTAATCCATACCGACGCCGAGGGCCGCATGGTGCTGGCCGATACCCTGGCGCTGGCTGCTCGCACCCGCCCGCGACTCACGATCGACTATGCAACGCTCACCGGCGCCTGCGTCTACGCCCTGACGGAACGCTACAGCGGTGTGTTCACGAACCGGCCTGCCTGGGCCGAAGCTCTGCAGTCGGCCGGCGCGAGCAGCGGCGAGCGCGTCTGGAACTTCCCGCTGGACGAAGACTTCGACTCGGACCTCGAAAGCAGCCATGCCGACATCGTCCAGTGCGCGGTCGAGGGCAAGGGTGATCACATTCTCGCCGCGCGTTTTCTGAAACGCTTCATCGGCGACGAGCTCCCCTGGGTGCACGTGGATCTATCGTCGGCCACGCGGCGTGGCGGCCTCGCGCACGTCGGCACCGAGGTCACCGGCTTCGGCGTTCGTTTCACGCTCGAACTGCTGCTCTCCCGCAAGCTTCAAAACGGCAGCGCGGCATGATCGCCGAACTCGACCTGCCGCGGCCGGACGACTGGCATCTGCACCTGCGCGATGGCGAGCACCTGCGTGCCGTGCTGCCTTTCACGGCCGCACGTTTCGGGCGTGCGATCGTGATGCCGAATCTCAAACCGCCGATCACGACAACTGCCATGGCCCGGGCCTACCGGGATCGGATTCTGGCTGCATTGCCTCCAGGTAGTGACTTCGTACCGCTGATGACGTTGTATCTGACCGATTCGACCGATCCGCAGGAGATCCATCGTGGCCGCGAAGAGGGGTTGATCCACGGCTGCAAACTGTATCCGGCCGGCGTGACGACCAACGCCGAGGCAGGCGTCACGGACATTGCCCGCCTGGAAGGGCCGCTGGCCGCGATGATGGATGTCGACATGCCGCTGCTGGTCCATGGCGAGCTGTCCGATCCACGGCTCGACGTATTCGAACTCGAAGCGCGTTTCATCGATCGTGTGCTGGCGCCGATCGTCGATCGCTGGCCGCACCTGCGGGTGGTGTTCGAGCACGTGACGACGCGCGCTGCGGTGGATTTCGTACGCACGGCGCGCCCCGGCGTGGCGGCAACCGTGACGCCGCAGCACCTGATGCTGAACCGCAACGCGTTGTTCGCCGGCGGTTTGCGGCCTCATCACTATTGCCTGCCATTGCTGAAGACGGAGGCCGATCGCCGCAGCCTCCTCGATGTCATCGCCAACGGCAATCCACGCTTCTTTCTCGGAACCGACAGCGCGCCCCACTCGCGCACCGCCAAGGAATCTTCGTGCGGCTGTGCCGGTATCTTCTCGGCGCACGCGGGTATCGAGCTGTACGCGGAGATCTTCGAGACCGAGGCAATACTGCCCCGGCTGCGGGGCTTTGCCTGCGAGTTCGGGGCCGACTTCTACCATCTGCCTCGCAGCGCCGATCACATCGTCCTGGTACGTGAGCCGTGGACGGTGCCGGCCAGCTACTCTTTTGCGGCCGACGAAGAGCTGGTGCCGTTTCGGGCCGGCCAGCAGATTGCCTGGCGCCTGCAGCCGCCCGAGCGATGAACACACCCGCCCCCGCACCGCTCCACGAGACGGCACCTCTGATGGTGAGACGTTTCCGCGGCTTCCTGCCGGTCGTGGTGGATCTCGAGACGGGTGGGTTTCAATCTACGACCGATGCACTGCTGCAGATCGCCGCGGTGTTCATCGATATCGATCCCAACGGCGTGCTGCGCGTGGGCGAGACGCACTCGTTTCACGTCAAGCCGTTCGAGAATTCGCGCATGGACCCGGCGTCGCTGCTGGTCAACAAGATCGATCCGTGGCATCCGCTGCGTCCGGCGATACCCGAGGACGATGCGTTGCACCGCGTATTTCGCGCGGTGCGCACGGCGATACGCTCATATGGTTGCCGGCGCGCAGTGCTGGTGGGCCACAACGCCAACTTCGATCTGACGTTCCTCAATGCCGCGGTCGCTCGCACCGGCATCAAGCGCAATCCGTTCCATCCCTTCTCCTGCTTCGACACCGCGACGCTGGCAGGTGCTGCGCTCGGACAAACGGTGCTCGCCAAGGCGCTGGCGGTGGCTGGCCTGTCCTGGGACAAGTCGCGCGCCCACTCGGCCAGCTACGACGCCGAGCGCACCGCCGAACTGTTTTGCGTCATCTGCAACGAACTCGGCGACAGCTACAAGCGAGCGGAGAGTCGGGCGCGCGCATTGGGGTGGCAGGAGACAGTCACCGTTGCGCCGGAAAGCGAGGATACAGGCGCCGCCGAGACGGCCATGACGCCCGCCATCCCGTCACCGCCTGCCGTCGTTGAGGCGGTCACTACCGAAGTGATCTCGACCACGACCGTCATCACCACGACCCTACAGCAGACCGGCGTTGCGGACGGCGATGGTCCTGCGCGCGATGACGCCTAGCGCGCTGAAACCGGGGCGGCGGTCAGCTCGTCAGTTCGCGGCAGCCGTCATCGCGCCAGCCGATTCAAGCAGCTGTTTGAGCTCGCCGCTGCGATACATACCGAGGGCGATGTCGCAGCCGCCGATCAGTTCACCCTTGACGTAGAGCTGCGGATAGGTCGGCCAGTTCGAGTAGCGCTTCAGCGCCTCGCGCAACTCAGGCTCATCGAAAATATTGATGTGGTGAAACTCAGCGCCGAGATGGCGCAGCGCCGTCACGGTCTGCGCGGAAAAGCCGCATTGCGGAAAATCCGGCGTGCCCTTCATGAAAAGAACAACAGGGGCACTGTTGAGTTCCTGGCGGATACGATCGGTGACATCCATGGTGGGGGGTCCTGGGCAGAAGTGTCTGTGCGTTGAATTATGGGGGTCGCTGGCCTATTCTTCAAATCGAACCTGATTAAGCCACTAAGCAGAACAATAACTTAAGGGGTTTACCATGAATCCGTTCAATTCCGTCCGTAGTGCGATCATTACGGGAATCGTGCTGGCCGTGCTGTTTCTGCTGCTAATACCGCTGGCGTTGCCAGCCGCGGGCGCCCACCGGCCTTCCGAACTGGGCATTGCGATCTGGCTGCATATCCTGTCCGGCGTCATGTGGGTAGGCCTGCTCTACTACTTCAACGTCGTGCAGATTCCGGGCATGGCAGCGGCAGCCGCCGATACCGGCGGTCCCGGAGGGGCCGGCGTCACCCGCTACATCGCACCCCGGGCCCTGGTGTGGTTTCGCTGGTCGTCGCTCGCGACCTGGTTCACCGGTATGTGGTACCTGGGCCGTGCCGGCAATTTCATGAATGCGCTGACGCTCGGACATGGCGGGCGGGAATATTACGGGCTGATCATCGGCACCGGCGCATGGTTGGGCACCATCATGCTGTTCAATGTGTGGGCGGTGATCTGGCCGAATCAGAAGAAAATACTGGGTCTGGTGACGGCCACGGATGAGCAAAAAGCCAGTGCGCGACGGGTCGCAACGCTGGCGTCACGAGCCAATTTCGCCCTGTCG
>DATBAM010000151.1:0-30653 GCA_036271535.1 Steroidobacteraceae bacterium
CTGGGTTGCCTTCGACCGCTCCATTAGAGATGCCGAGAAATATGGCCTCGAAGCGCCACTGGATGAATGGCGCATCATACGCGATGAGATTCATCAAACCGTCTGTGAGCTGGGATATGATCCGAAAAAAGGATCCTTCACTCAGAGCTTCGGCGATCAGGAACTCGACGCCAGCTTACTCCTCATTCCTCAGGTCGGATTTCTGCCGATCGATGATGCCCGCGTCAAGGGGACAATAGCCGCGATCGAGCGAGAGTTGCTGGTAGATGGTTTCGTGCTTCGCTACAGGACTGAAAACGTCAAGGACGGACTGCCCGCAGGTGAAGGTGTATTCCTGGCGTGCAGCTTCTGGCTTGCCGACTGTTACCAGCGGCAGGGACGTGATGTCGAGGCCAATGCGATGGTGGAACGCTTGCTTGCACTACGAAACGATGTGGGCCTGTTGAGCGAGGAATACGACACCAAAGCAGGTCGCCAGTTGGGAAACTTCCCTCAAGCCTTTTCGCACCTGACACTCGTTCAGAGCGTGCTGGGCCTGCACAGTCAGATACCGCTGCGAGATGAGGTCGTTACTGCCGGGGGAGGCTCTAAGCGTCGGGCCTAACGTGCGCTGGGGCAGTCCCGAGTGCCGCGAGACAGCGCGCGCAGGCGTAACTCGCGATCATTACGGCACAGACGAGCAGACCCACCTGCAAACTGCGCTCATCGCTCCAATGGGCCACCATCGGCAAGAGTAGCCCTGCTACTCCGAAGGCCGCAATCAGTAGGCTCATTCCAGCGACAGTCAGGCTCATGACGCGTGAAGCAATGAGCGCCATCCGGTCGGCCCGCGCCATCAGGCGCGAGATCCACAGGCCGTTAATCGCATCGGTCGTGACCATGCCGGCACCGAAGAGTAGCGCAAGCGCTAAGGCGTGCCAAAGACCGCCGAAGGCCGAGGCGGTCAGTGCGAAGAAAGCGGCCTGGCTCAGCGTATCGAACGAAATCGCGAACGCCGCTCCCACCAGCATGACCGTCAATGGACGAGAGGCCCGAGATAGGCCGCCAAAGAAGCGGCCCTTGATGCCGACGGGCGCGAGTAACTCGCTGGCGGAGGCGCGCAGCACGGCGCGAAGATTGAGAATGCCAATCACGATCAGGCAGGCGATTGAGGTCCATTCGCCGACGACCTGCAACCAGATAGGCGCTTGCCATTGCTGCCGGGCCGCAGACACGCTGAGTGCAATGAGAATTACCACTGAACCGTGGCCGAGCGAAAAGAGTGCTCCGCAGTAGCGCGCGAATCGCTCGCGGCGTCGCTGATTGTAACGTGTAAGTCCATCGATGCAGGCCAGATGATCGGCGTCAAACCCGTGCTTGATTCCAAGCAGGAATACCAGCGCGCACAGCGCGCTCCATTCGTTAGGTATGTCGTGCATCGCTCGCCGCGCTCACTAGGCTGGACGGAAGGCCGTATGCTAGCTTATAAGCAGCGTCGTACAAGCCGCCACTGATTGGGATTATGATGGCGCCAGATCAGGCCCATCGCCCGCGACGTTGTTGACCAATTTTAGTGCGTCACTGGTCGCATGACCGAGAGCCGTATTGTCGAATATGCACCACACTTCTTCGCTCTCGCTCGCGGCCAGATCGGCCAGCGCGTGGAACCGCGCGATATCCTCGTCACTGTAATTGCTGTAGTAGATTCGGGGCGATCCGTGCCAACGAAAATACGAGATTACTCTGCTGCCTCCTGGCTGTGCATCGGCCTGCCAGCGTGGGGGATCGACTGCTACCCGAGCGATCTTGAACTCGATTAACAGACTGTCCGCGTCGGCGGAATGCCAGCTTTCATGACGAGGCTCACAAACGAGTGCGGTCTCGGCGGCAACTCGCTGGGTCAACACCTCGAAGAAGGCGCGGACGCTGGACTGCTCGAATGCGAGAGAGGGCGGAAGCTGTACCAGGACGACCTTGAGTCGCGATCCCAATCCTGCGATCTCGTTCACAAAGCGATCGATTTCTTCGCAGTTGTCACAGGCGAGTGCGCCCTCATGCGTCAGCGTGCGCGGCAGCTTGACCGCGAACGAAAACCAATCCGGCGTCTCGGCGGCCCAGCGCGCGTAGGTTTGACGGCGATGATGACGATAGAACGAGGTGTCGACTTCAGCGATCGCGAAGCGCGCGGCGTAACGCTGAAGGTGGGAGCCGCCAAGCGGAAAGACCGCTTGATCGCGCTTCGGTAAGCTCCAGCCGGCGGTGCCAACGCGAACGATACCCTTCACTGGCTTGGTGCCTGTCGCAGTAGATGCGACTAGAGGTCCTTGGCGCTGTCGCCGCCGGTCACCTCATACTCGGCGCCAGTGACCATCGCCGGCGCGTTGCCGCCAGTGCCGTCTGCATGAGCACCTGCCGACGCGTCAACTGATTGGTTGTTTGAGACGACATCTGAGATCTCCGAAGGGTGAGGCATAAAAATGTCTCGCCGCGTCGTCATTTTCCCGCGGCTTCCGCATCCCGGATCTTTTGGATGAGGTCCTTCTGTTGGGCCTCCAGCCTTCCTTTGTCAGAAGAAGCTGTCGGCTGGCCATTTGAATAGGAACTGTCTCCGCGCTTGATCGAAAAGAGCTGCTCTTCGATATTCGCGAGTTGCTTCTTGTATTCTGCTGCTAGTGACATTGGCCACCTCTAAGTTTCAAGTTCATCAGGGCACCGCGGCAGATTTGAGCCTCGTCATGACCATGCCGAAAATGAAGTTGAGCGGCTGCTTTCTAACACTGCCACTCTATCGCGATCGACGATGGCGCATCGCGCGGGGGTGGTCAGGCTTGTCCTCAAACGGATGTAGGACGTGGAAGCTTAGCTACAGGGCCGCTGCTGTCGCACGGGGATCCCGTAACGTTTGGCTTCGGATGAACTTCCTGCTGTAGGCCGGTGCCGATAGCAACTGTGACCATTAGCCGGTCCGCGGAGCGCTCGTCTCATCGCAAAGTGGGGCTTGCTGCACGTCCATGAGCGACGCCCAACGGTACAGAGGGAGAATTATGCATGGACGAAACGGAGCAGCCGCACACGCAGCCAGAGTCAGACGGTCAGGTGAAAGTGGCCTTGGAAGTGGTCAATCGGATCGTGTCCGCCGTTAATTGGCGAGAACTCGTAGAACGCCGTCCGGCCCTGGCGTTGGCGGCGGCTTTCGCCGGGGGATTGGTTTTATCTCTCGTCGCAGCGCCGCTGTTAAAAGGCCGCCCGCGTTAAGGAATACCTCATGAGTGACCCCTTCGAAAGCAGCTTCATCGAATCGCAGCGCCGACGCCTGATAAATCTCCGAGCTCAGTTACGGGAATCCGCCAGGCAGGTCGAGATTAACGAGCGGAGCGCCCAACGTGCCAGCGACGACATTGCCCCGGATACTGGCGATGAGGGACAGCGATTGGCAACAGAAGAGTTGGACCAGAATTTGCTGGTCCGCAATGCGCAGAGGATCGCCCAAATCGAGCAAGCGTTACGGAGGATCGATGCCGGCACGTATGGTCTTTCGGAGCTCAGCGGAAAACCTATCAGCCGCGATCGGCTGGAGGCTATTCCCGAAGCCACGCGGGCGGTCGACGAATGAAAACTCTACCTCTACTGTGAACGCATGGTGGCAGAACGGCCTCATTTACGAGATCTATCCGCGGTCCTTTCAGGATTCGAACGGCGACGGCGTAGGGGATCTGAACGGCATCAGCGAGCGGATCGGGTACTGTGCCGACCTTGGGGTGGACGCGGTGTGGCTCTCGCCTATCTACCCATCGCCAATGGCGGATTTCGGCTACGACGTGAGCAACTACGTCAATGTCGATCCATTGTTTGGCTCACTGGCGGATTTCGACCGGCTGTTGCGCGAGATCAAGCGTCGCGGTTTGAAGTTGATTCTGGACTTCGTGCCCAATCACACCTCGGATCAGCATCCGTGGTTTCAGGCGTCGCGCCGCAGTCGTGCAGATCCCCAGCGCGACTGGTACCTGTGGCGAGACGCGGCCGCCGATGGCGGTCCGCCGAACAACTGGCTCAGTAATTTCGGCGGCAGCGCCTGGACTTGGGACGCGGCGAGCCAACAGTACTATTATCATTCGTTTCTCAGCCAGCAGCCCGACCTTAACTGGCGCCATCCCGCGGTAGTGGCCGCCATGCATGAAGCGATGCGCTTCTGGCTGCGGCGAGGCGTGGATGGATTTCGGATCGACGTCTTGTGGCTGTTGGTAAAGGACGCACAATGGCGCGACAACCCGCCCAACCCGGCGTACCGCGCGGGCATGCCGGCATTCGCCTCGCAACTGCCGCTCTATACCAGCGACGGGCCGGAAACGCAGACGGTTATCGAGGGACTGCGCCGGGTGAGCGACGAATTCGAGGGGCGCATCCTGATCGGTGAGATCTATCTGCCGGTCGAGCGGCTGGTGCGCTACTACGGCACCGGCCTGCGCGGTGTGCAAATGCCGTTCAACTTCCAATTGCTCCTCCTTGACTGGAATGCACGCGCGATCTCCGTCGCCATCGATCGCTACGAGTCCCTGCTGCCGACGGGGGCCTGGCCCAACTGGGTGCTTGGTAACCACGATCGGCCCCGACTGGCCAGTCGCATCGGAGCCGCGCAGGTACGCGTTGCAGCGATGCTTCTTTTGACACTGCGAGGCACACCGACGCTCTACTATGGCGATGAGATCGGAATGAGCAACGGCGTGATTCCGCGCGAACGGGTTCAGGATCAGCTGGAGAAGAATGTGCCGGGAGCAGGCCTGGGCCGCGATCCGTGTCGCACGCCGATGCAATGGAACCCGTCACCTCGCGCTGGTTTCAGCACAGGAGAGCCGTGGCTGCCGGTTGGCAATGACCAAACCTCGGTGAATGTCGAGAGCGAATCAAACGACCCGTCGTCGCTGCTGTCGCTATACCGGCGTCTGATTGCATTGCGCCGAGCACATCGAGCACTCACCGAGGGCGACTACGCGCCGATCGTCGCGGCCGACGACGTGCTGGCCTTCATTCGACACACGACCGATGAGCGCGTCCTCGTCGTGCTCAATCTGGCGCATGGTCCGCAGCGCCTGGACCTTCCGGAGGATATCCGATGCTCGGCGATATTGCTGTCGACCGATCCTGTGCCGAGCGATGCGGCTCCGGCAGGGCAGGTCCACCTGCGGGCCGATGAAGGTATCATCCTTGCCCTGAAGCCTGAGGCGAAGCGCTCCGCATGATCAACGATCTCTGGTACAAAAATGCGATCATTTATTGTCTGTCCGTGGAGACTTTCATGGACTCCGATGGCGACGGAGTCGGCGACTTTATCGGTCTGAACCGCCGGCTCGACTATCTGCAGGGGCTCGGCATTACAGCGATCTGGCTGATGCCATTCCAGAGTTCTCCCCGCAAAGATGATGGATACGATATTTCCAACTACTATGAGGTGGACTCACGCTTCGGGACTTTGGGAGATTTCGTCGAGTTTACCCACGCGGCCAAGCAACGCGGAATCCGGGTCATCATTGATCTGGTAGTCAATCACACCTCGGATCAACACCCCTGGTTCCAGCAGGCGCGCAGGGACCCCGATTCACCTTATCGCGATTGGTACGTGTGGTCCAAGAAGAGGCCACGCAACGCCAAGAAGGGCATGGTCTTTCCGGGCGTTCAGAAGTCTACCTGGAGTTTCGATTCGCAGGCGCGTGCCTGGTACTTCCATCGTTTCTTCCAGTTCCAGCCGGATCTGAATACGGCAAATCCGCAGGTCCAGGCGGAGATCCTCAAAATCATGGGCTTCTGGTTGCAGCTAGGAGTCTCGGGGTTTCGCATGGACGCCGTGCCATTCGTCATCGCGACCAAAGGCGCGGCGGTGCGCAAGGCCGTAGAGCAGTACGAGATGTTGCGCACCCTGCGGGAGTTCCTGCAATGGCGTGAGGGCGACGCCATCATTCTCGGGGAGGCGAATGTACTTCCTGACACCGACCTGGATTATTTCGGGCCGGCTGGCGACCGCATGCACATGATGTTCAACTTCGAAGCGAATCAGACACTGTTCTTTGCGCTGGCCGCCAGCGATGCGCGGCCATTGCAGAAAGCACTCAAAGCGACCCGGCCGCGGCCCGCCAGCGGCCAATGGGGTGTTTTCCTGCGCAACCATGACGAACTCGACCTCGGCCGCCTGAGCAAAGTTCAGCGGAAGGCCGTGTTCAAGGCATTCGGTCCGGACAAATCCATGCAGCTATACGATCGCGGCATTCGCCGGCGCCTCGCGCCGATGCTCGGTGGCGATCGCCGGCGGCTGGAGCTGGCCTATAGCCTGATGTTCACACTTCCGGGAACACCCGTCATCCGCTATGGCGATGAGCTGGCGATGGGAGATGATCTTGCCTTGCCGGAACGTCAATGCGCACGTACCCCGATGCAATGGTCGACGGAACCAAACGCCGGCTTCAGCAAGAATGCTCGCACTGTCGCGCCGGTGATCCACGGCGGACCCTATGGCTATGCCGAGGTGAATGCCGCCGACCAGCGGCGCGATCCGCAGTCGATGCTCAACTGGATGGAACGCATCATACGGATGCGTAAGGAAGTGCCGGAGGTGGGTTGGGGCGATTTCCAGTTCCTGGCGACGCGCGATCCAAAGGTCCTGGCGATGCGCTACGACTGGCGCAACAACTCGGTCCTGTTTCTGCACAATCTGGCCGGCACGCCGCGGGAAACGTCGTTCAGCGTGGGTCTTGGCGACGACCGAGATCGCACGCTCATCAATCTGCTGTCGACCATTCATAGCCAGGCGGACGGTAGCGGCCGCCACAGCGTCATGCTCGAGCCCTACGGCTATCGCTGGTATCGCGTCGGCGGCTTGAACTATCTGCTCAATCGTAGCAACGTCGACATCGCGCAACTGAAGACCGGCCGATAGCCTGGCGTTCGCTCGCTGCGCACTATGGGCGCCGGCCGCTTTGTAAGAGCTTGGGATTTGCCCTACGCGACCCGGAGTGACGGCCGACACATTTCGACGGATGTCGGCCTACTAACTGCGAGAGGATTTGAGTCTACGATGACATATGCCTTATGTAGACGCGTCGACCGCTATCCGCACTCCCGACCGCAGTGTCCTGATCGAAGAATTCCGAGCGTTCATCTCGGCAGCCTCATTTCCTTGCGTCGGTGCCAAATCGGCGCTGCGGCGGGACCGGATCGAGTTTGAAGTGTGCGATCAATTGGGATCGCAGAGGGCCGCGCAAGTGCTGGTAGACAGTCTCGCGCGCTTTTCCTCCAGCCACCCGAACCCAGGTATTTCACCGGTATCCTTTGTTGCCGTCTTCCGGGAGTCCGTCCGCGACGAGGACCAGTTTCACCAGCAGTTGTGGAAGCAATTGCAGGCGCTCCATGATCTGGATCGCAAAGAACATGCTTGGGCCTCGCACGTGAGCGATGATCCTGCTTCCGCCGATTTTTCCTTCAGCGTCGCAGCCCGAGCCTTCTTCGTCGTCGGACTGCATCCACGCTCCTCCCGGCTGGCCAGGCGCGCGCCTCGACCCGCGCTTGTATTCAATTTCCACGATCAGTTCGAGGCGCTGCGCGAGAGCGGACGCTTCGTTAAATTAAAGGCTGCGATCCGCGAGCGGGATACCGCCCTGCAGGGCCACATCAATCCGGTACTCGCATGCTTCGGAGAAGCCTCCGAGGCACGGCAGTATTCGGGTCGCTCCCAGGGAGGCTGCCCCTTCCGTAGTCGAGCCAAAATAGCCGGAGTCTCAGGCTTTGATCAGAAGTGACCCGGTAACATCCCTGCTTTCCTCGCGAGGGCCGTGCCGTATCCCTCCGCAATCGGGGCTCGGCTTTCGCTTGAGGCAAGGTGACGTACTGCGCGTAGTGGATCCGCACGGTGAGCAAGTATGCGACCTGTTTGCCTTTGCCGCGGACGATCCGCGCTGTTCACTCTCGTCCGGTCGGTCGATCGACTATGCGAGCAAAATTTATCTGACCACCGGCGATGTGCTCTGGTCGAACGATAGCCGCAAGATGTTTACGATTCTTCATGATGATGTCGGCAGGCATGACTTCCTGCTGACGCCGTGCAGCCAGGCTATGTTCGAGATACTTTACGAGCATCGCGGGCACCACCCGAGCTGCCTGGAGAACCTCACCAGGGCGTTCGAGCCATTCGGTATCGGTCCCGAACGGATCTCTACCACGTTCAACATCTTCATGCGCGTGGACGTGACTGTCGATGGCTCGGTGTCCGTAAAACCGCCATTGTCTAAACCGGGCGATGCCATCGAGCTTCGCGCCGAAATGGACTTGATATGCGGCCTTACCGCTTGCTCGGCTGAAGGCTCGAACAATGGTACCTTCAAACCGATCGACTGCGAGGTATTGGCTGGATGAGCGGCAATTCTTTTCGACGGGACGAATCAATCCGCACGGAAGGTTCTGTACGGCTCCTTGAATATTAGGAATGAACCGTAACAGATGAGGCCTGCGGCGACGACGCCTAACAGCGCAAGCCCATAAGGCTGGGCCCTTAGCGCTCCCAGCGCTCCAGCAACGCCAGTGGCATCATGTGCATCATAGCGGCGGGCAGCATCGATCAGATAGCGGCCAATCAGGGCAAACAAAACCGTGCGGGCCATGAATCCAGCAAAGCCGAGCACACCGAGGCAAATTCGCAGCGGCTTGTGCGTCAGATCGACGTCAGCAAGCTTGTTACGAGAGATACCGAGGTAGAACTGATACATGCCGAACACGACGATGACCACGCCGGTCGTGGCCACTATCCAGCGGCCTGGCGGTAGCGCCAGCACCCAGTGAATCCATTGCGCTTGAGCCCGTCCATGGTCTTCGCCGCTTCCCAAGCCGAGCAGCGGCAATGCCGCTTCGCCTACCCACGTGGCATGGAAGACTCCGTTGAAGAGATGGCCTAATCGATGCACACGACGTTTGATGGTTTGCCGCGTGCGCCGATGTTCCGGGTCCAATACACCCATTATCAGCTGCCACACGACGAACGCTGTGAGGCCTACGACAAGTAATATCAGAAAAGTATCTCCGAAAGCGCCTCCCGCGAGATTTGATAGAGCCCCCTTATAGCTGTTGGGCTGACGCGACCGGTCAAACGAGGCCAGCTGCGCCAGGACGCCTACCAACAGATACACGGCCCCCTCGGCGACGTACCCGATGTGGCCCAACCATTCGAGCCATGGCGCAAGTTGGGCATGGCCGTCGTTGGGATAGCCACGGCCCGACGCAGTGGAGACGCGGTATCTGGATAGCATCGCGCCGTGCCCGGTTCCGCTATATCAGCGGTTGTTCAGCCGTTGGGCCTCATAACGACCTTGATACAGCCATCCTTTTTGTCTCGAAATGTCTTGTAAGCTTCTGGCCCGTCCTCGAGCGCAACGCGGTGCGTAATAAGAAAGGACGGATCGATCTCACCGTCGACAATTCGCTGCATCAGGGGTGCCAGATACTTCTGGACGTGCGTTTGGCCGGTCCGCATCGTCAATGCCTTTCCCACGAAGGTACCCATCGGCACAGTGACTGAACCGATGAAAACACCGGGAAGCGAGATGGTACCGGCTGGCCGGCAGGCAAGGATGGCTTGTTCCAGCGCAAAGGGCCGCTCACTGCTGGTGAGATGTGTCTTGGCGGATTCCGCGAGACCGCCGTGGCCGTGACTCTCCAGGCCTACCGCCTCGATAACGCAGTCCGGGCCACGCCCGCCGGTCTTCTCGACGATCTGCTCCTGCAAATGCTCCTCGGTATAGTCCAGCGTCTCAGCGCCGGATTGGCGCGCGAGCGCCAGACGCTCCGGCACGGTGTCAACCGCCAGCACCCGTCCCGCCCCCAGAAGGAAAGCAGACTTGATCGCGAACTGCCCAACCGGGCCGCAACCGAACACGAGTACCGTATCGCCGCGCTCGATGTCTGCGTTTTCGGCCGCCATGTAGCCGGTGGGGAAGATGTCCGACAGGAACAGAACCTGCTCATCGGTGAGCCCGTCGGGAACCTTAATCGGCCCCACGTCCGCGAACGGTACTCGAAGGTACTGCGCCTGGCCGCCGGCGAAGCCGCCATAGGCGTGTGAGTAGCCGAACAGCCCTGCTGTCGGATACCCCGTCTGCTTGGCTTGTTCAACCCCGGCCGGATTGGAGCGTTCACAACACGAGTAATGGCCGGCCCGGCATTGCGAACAGTCGCCGCAGCTGATGGTGAACGGCACCACCACGCGGTCACCGATCTTCAGCTTATGATTGTCGCGGCCCACCTCCACGACTTCGCCCATCGTCTCATGACCCATCACGTCGCCCTTTTTCATGTTGGGCACATAGCCGCCGGTCAGGTGCAGGTCGGAACCGCAAATAGCGCAGCTGGTAACTTTGATGATGGCGTCGCGACCGTCGACGATCGTGGGGTCAGGAACAGTCTCGCAACGAACATCGTTTTTACCGTACCAACATAGTGCGCGCATGAACGTCTCCGGAAGCTGAAGCGTGCGGCGATTCTTCGCGAAACCTGCTTCCGCTTGCCGTCGGTATAGTGCTTGCGAAGTGCCTGAGAGACGGGCGTTACAGTGTCGGACTCGGACCACGCCAGTATGTGCTCGCCCTGGAACCAAACCGTCTTACGATATCCACATTCTGAACTTCAAGGCGATGGTCTTAGGGAGCGCTGAGGTGAGAACCTATTTCGTAAGCGTAGTTGCGGCTGGTGTCATGACGGCATGTGTCTCCAGTAGCAATCCGCCGCCGCCAAAATCCGCGCCCGCGGCACCTGTCCCCGTGACGCCGATCGCCTCCAACGCCACCCCGGCGGCGCATCTCTGCCCCAACGACCCGGCCCAGACCTGTCGATGAGCGCGTGAGTCGGCGACGCGGCCCCGGAACCTGACCGTGCTCTCGATCGCTCTAACCATCGTAGGCACCCTGGCGATCACGATTCTCGTCCTCAATTTTCGCAAGCCAGAGAAGGAACCGCGGCATAACATCCGGCGTCTCTATGGCATGGCCAGCCCTCAACTCAAACGGGAAATGGGGGCGCTTCTGGGGCCCGCCATCGTTGCCGGGAGCCGAGTCAAGCCGCTGCAGAATGGCGACGAGATATTCCCGGCGATGCTGGCGACCATCGCGGCCGCTCGACGAACCATCACGTTCGAAACGTACATCTACTGGTCGGGCGAGATTGGTGAATTATTCGCCGCGGCGCTGATCGAGCGCGCGCTCGCCGGAGTCAGCACGCACGTCATGCTTGACTGGGTCGGGTGCGACAAACTGTCAGCGGAACTGATCAGCCGGATGAGGCGCGCCGGGATCGACGTCGAGCGTTATCACGCGCTGCACTGGTACAGCCTTGGCCGGCTGAACAACCGTACGCACCGCAAGGTGCTCATCGTGGACGGCCTGGTCGGTTTTACCGGCGGCGTCGGCATTGCCGATCAATGGGGCGGTCACGCCCAGGATTCAGCGCACTGGCGTGATATGCACTTCCAGGTCGAAGGACCGGTCGTCGCGCAGCTGCAGGCGGCGTTTCTGGATAACTGGATCAAGACGACCGGCAATGTGCTGCATGGCGAGGGCTATTTTCCTGCGCTGCCGGATGTGGGCAAACAGGAAATGCAGATGTTCATCAGCTCACCCGAGGGGGGTAGCGACAGCATGCGCCTGATGTACCTTACCGCGATAACGGCTGCGGAGCGGTCGATCGATATCGAGGCCGCCTATTTCATTCCCGATCTGCTGATGATTCGCGAGCTGGTAACGGCATGCAAACGAGGCGTACGAATCCGGATACTGGTGCCAGGCAGGCACACTGACTCGGAAACGGCGCGCATTGCCTCCAAGCGTGGCTGGGGCCAACTGCTCGAGAATGGAGTGCAGATCTACACCTTTCAGCCCACGATGCTTCACTGCAAGATGCTGATCTTCGACCAATACATGGTCTCGGTAGGTTCCACGAACTTCGATATGCGATCATTCGAGCTGAATGACGAAGCAAGCCTTAATGTCTACGACGAGGCATTCGCTCGGGAAATGACTGCCGTGTTCGAACACGATCTCATTTCATCGCGAGCCTACAGTTACGGCCACTGGCGTGCTCGAGGTTTGAGAGAGCGGATCGCCGAGATCATGTTGATTCCGATCAGGTCGCAGTTCTAACGAGGCCTTCAGCGCGAGCCATTGTCAGCTGATTCCCCTCGCTGGCGTTGCTCCAGCGCGCTAAGGATGCTGGTGGCGTCGGTTGGCTGCTGCAGGGACGCGGCATCGGGATCGTGACGGTCGCGGACCATGGGTAGATCGTGGCGCAGTTCCTCGAGCAGGGTCACGAGCTTGGTGGTTTTCTGTTCGGTGAGGATGTTGACCTGCAGTTCCAGCTGCTCGCGACGGCGCTCGAGCTGTGCCAGACGGTTCTGTCCGGTCAGCAGTATCGTCGTGACCAGCAACGCAATCAGGCTGACGATACCCTCGAGTGCGGGGAACGGCGTCGGGTCGAAGGGCTGGATGCCCAGGCGACCGCAGAACACATTCCATGCGATCCAGCACGAGACGAATACCAGAATGGCGCCGAGGAACCACGGACGACCCAGCGCGCCGCTCAGCCGCTCGAGGAGTCGCTGCGCCGGACGCATACGCTGTTCCTGGCGCGCGTAGTACGCCTCGAGGGTCAGGATGTTCTGGTTCACTGTCGCCGGTACAGCCGAGTCAGTAGCAGGCGGGGCGGGTGGGGAGGTGGTCATGGGGCGTGGGTAGACTCGACCTGGTAGTCAGTACGGCTGAGAGGATCCCTCGACCCAATGCCGTTAGATTAATCATACTGACGGCAGAGCCTGGAGATCGCAGTCGGACAGCGCTGGACACAGGCCGGCCATCGCACCTACGTGTTAGATTTCGCTATGACGAGCGAAACTATTACGGATATCGACGCATTGACCGCGGCCCTGTCGGGCCTTGTGGGCACCGATGCGATCGCACTCGCCGCGCAGTCCGAACTCGTAACCGATCAGCTCTACCCGGACGAGCGCGAGCACATCGGCCGCGCGATATCGAAACGCCAGGCAGAATTCGGGACGGCGCGCGTGCTGGCTCGCCGCGCGCTGGCGGCGCAAGGCTTCCCCGAGCAGTCCCTGGTGCCGCGCGCCAATCGGGCCCCGACGTGGCCCGCACAGGCTGTGGGAAGCATTTCCCACTCGCATGGGTTCTGCGCGGTCGTCGTCGGTCGCGCCGGTGACCTCGCCGGAATCGGGCTCGATCTGGAAACCAGCCGCGAAGTCAGCCCGCAGCTGCAGGCGGCGATCTGTACGCCGGCCGAACTGGCCTGGCTGCAGCAGTTGCGGCAGTCCGCCGGCGAGGCGCGCTGGTTGGATACCCTGGTGTTCTCGGCCAAGGAGGCGTTCTACAAGTGTCAGTACGCCCTGACGCAGACCTATCTCGGCTTCCAGGACGTGGAGCTGCACTTGGATGCGTCCGCTCAGACCTTCCGGGTAGCGCAGTTGAGCGATCGGGCCCCACAACCGTCGCGGCTGCTGCAGATCCGGGGCCGCTGGTGCCGTCTTCCGGGTCTGCTGATAACACTCGCCACCTTGCGATAGTCAGCTATCAGATCGATACCTGTCTGCCCAGTTCGACCACGTGGTCGCCAGGAAGGCGGAAGAAGTCGCGAACGTGCATCGAGTTGCGGGCCATCGCGGCATAGAGTTCTTCCTGCCAGCCTGCGAGTCCCTTGCCGTCCTCTCGCGCCACGATGGTTTCGTGCCCAACGTAGTAGGTGAGATCGTTCAGGTGGAGATCGCATCCCTGAGCAGGCGCTTCCTTCAGCAACGCGGGGATATCGGGACGCTCCATGAAGCCGTAGTGCGCGGTGGCCCGCCAGAAATGACGAGCCAGCGGTGTCACGCGCAGATGCTTGCCGGCGTGAATCCGTGGCACCGGTTCCGGTACTACCGTGAGCGCCAGCAGCCGCTCATGCAGGCTGCGGTTCTTCTTGACGTGCCAGACCATCACCGGCGGTACATCCTTGATCGCCCGGGTGATGAACACCGCCGTGCCCGGAACGCGTGCGATGTGATGTTCCTCGATCTTCTGCATGAACTCGGCAACGGGAACCTGGTCGCCGTGCAACGTCGCCGCGACCGCCGCCGATCCGCGGTGCCAGACGTACATCAGCGTGTAGACGAGACCCGCCAGCACCACCGGAACGTAGCCACCCTGCAGCAGCTTCAGTGAGTTGGCACCAAAAAAGGCGGCGTCGACACACATGAAGAGACCCGAGAGCGCTCCGGCAGCGATGCGGTTCCACTTCCACACCTCGCGCATTGCGACATAGAGAAGAACAGAGGTCATCAGCATCGTCAGTGACACGGCGATGCCATAGGCCGCGGCGAGATTATCGGATTTTCGGAAGGCCAGCGTCAGCCCCACCGTCGCCAGCAGCAGCAGCCAGTTGACTGCGCCGACATAGATCTGTCCGTAACCTTCTGCGGAGGTATGCTTCACCTGCAGTCGCGGCATCCATCCGAGCTGGATCGCCTGCTTGGTCATCGAGAAGGCGCCCGTGATGATCGACTGACTGGCGATGATGGTCGCGACGGTCGCCAGTGCGACCATCGGGATACGCAGCGAGTCGGGGCATAGCTGGAAAAAGATATTGTCCTCGATCGAAGCGCCATCGAGCGCGATCGCGGCCTGCCCGGCGTAATTGAGCACCAGGCTCGGAAACACCAGCAGAAGCCACGCACCACGGATCGGCGCGGGGCCGAAATGGCCCATATCCGCGTACAGCGCCTCGGCTCCGGTGACGCACAGGAAAACACCGCCCAGCACCAGGAAGGTCTGAAGACCGTGACCGACCATGTAACGAAACGCATGGATGGGGTTGAGCGCGGCCAGGACACCTGGATGTTTCACGATACCGTGGATTCCCAGTGCCGCGATCGTCAGGAACCAGCAAACCATGATCGGGCCGAAGGCGCGGCCGATCGTCGAGGTTCCCTTGGGCTGTATGAGGAACAGACCGACCAGTACCGCAACCGCGCCCGGTAACACATAGGGACGCAGGGCCGGAAATGGCGCGTTCAGGCCCTCAAGCGCGGACAGCACCGATATCGCCGGCGTGATCGCACCGTCGCCGTAAATGAGTGCGGCGCCCAGCAGCCCCAGCGCCACGATCCACTTACGCTTGTGCTTGCGCTGCGACAGCAGCGACATCAACGCCAGGATGCCGCCTTCGCCATCGTGATCGATGCTCATCGCAACGATGACGTACTTGATCGTCGTGACGATGAACAGAGTCCAGATGATCAGCGACAGCAGCCCGAGCACCGCACCCGGCGTCTGCGCATTGCCGCCCAGCGTCAGCACGGTCTTCAACGTGTAGAGGGGGCTGGTGCCGATATCGCCGAACACGATGCCGAGCGCCGAGAGCCCCAGCAGCGCCACGCCCGGTTTGCCCGCGCCGGGTTTCGGTTGGCCTGCCTTGCCCGGATGCGCCGGGTGCGGCTGCCCATCGGGTCCTTGCTTGAGATCAGCCGTGGCGCTGGAACGGGCGGAGGGAGTCGGCATCAGAGTGTCCTTCAGGGCAATGCGTCGCATCGTACCCTTGTCGCGAGCCCGGTTTCGCGTTGGACTTAAGTCGAACCGTCGGCAGGCAGCGCCGGCAGCTTCATCCGGAATTCGGACCCCTGATCGCGTCCGGCGCTGAAAGCCTCGATGCTACCGCCGTGGGCCGCCACGATGCTTTGCACGAGTGACAGGCCCACGCCAAGCCCGCTTTGGGGATTTCCGATGGCTGGATCGCCCTGCACGAACAGGTCGAAGATGTGCGGTAGGAGCGAGGGATCGATGCCGATCCCATTGTCGCAGACCCGCAGTGTCACATGGCCATCCACCCGAGCCGCGATCAGGCCGATCGCGCCGTCGCTGGGGGTATACCTGGCCGCATTGTTCAGCAGATTGGAAATGGCCTGCGTCAGTCGCATCGAATCCCCCAGAACGCGCAGCGGCTCGGGCGGCATCTCGACGCTCAGGCGGTGCCGCTGGCGTTCGATCAGCGGACGGCAGGTTTCGATCGATGACTGGACGATCGGCTGCAGGTCCAGTGGCTGCCGCCGAAAACGGATCGTACCCCGATTGAGACGACTCACATCGAGCAGATCGTCGAGCAGCCTGCGCATCGTGTCGATCTGACGATCGAACATGTCGCAGAGGCGGCCGATATCCGGCACCTCGGCGATGTAACGCCGCAGCAGCAAAGTGCCGTTGGCGATCGGCGCCAACGGATTGCGCAGTTCGTGCCCGAGCATCGCGACGAACTCGTCTTTGTGCCGCTGACTCTCGTACAACTCGTGCTCGAGCCGCCTGCGTTCGGTAATGTCGCGCGCGATCTGCGACGCACCGATGATCTGGCCCTGCGCGTCGCGCACGGGCGAAATGGTCAGAGAGACTGCCAGGCGGCGTCCATCCTTGAGCAATCGCTGCGTCTCGAGGTGGTCCACGCGTTCGCCCCGCCGCACCTTGGCGAGGATCTGATCTTCCTGCGTTGACAGGTCTGCCGGCACGATGATCGATATGGGCTGGCCCACGGCTTCGGCGGCACTGAAGCCAAAGATCCGCTCCGCTGCCGGATTCCAGAAATTGATGACACCTTCCAGCGATTTGCTGACGATCGCGTCCTCGGAACCCTCCACCAGGGCGGCGAGCAGCGTTCTGTGCTGCTCGGACGAAGACGTGTATTCGGACTCGACTCCCATCGAAACCCCGGCAGTTTTTTCGGACCGCGTCAGCGATAGAGTTTGAGATGACGGCCTGATGTCCGACTGTCGGACGAATCTGAATATGTTGCAGTTGCCTGCATCGCGGGGCTGGCAGGAGAGTACACATGATAATCAGGGCAATCAGGTCGATGACATCGATAGCCGCGGCGGTCGCGATGGTGGCGTCCGGCGTTGCGATTTCGCAGACGCCGGCGGGGTCCACACCCAGCGCGGCGACGCCGGGAACGGCACCCAACGCAGTGAGCGATGTCAGGCAGGACAATGGCAGGACAACGAAAGAATTCGTTCGTGCAGCCACGCAGGCCGGTTCGGAGGAAATTGCTGCAGCGCAATTGGCGAACTCGAAATCCCAGAGCGCGGACGTGAAGGCATTCGCTCAGAAAATGATCGCCGATCACGGCAAGGCCGACGCGCAGTTGCGTCAGGTCGCGTCGAAGAAGGGATTCGCGGTTCCCGTGGGGCCGGCGTCGGAGGACTCACGCATGCTGATACAGCTCAAGGAAAAGTCGGGTGCCACATTCGATGCAGCCTATGCCCGGGCGATGGCGGAGGATCATCAGAAGGGCGTCACGCTGTTTCAGCAGGCCGCACAGAATCCGAATCTCGATCGGGATGTCCAGAAGTACGCGCAATCGACCTTGCCGACGTTGCAGGACCATCTGACGATGGCGAACAAGCTCGTCGCCGCGCACGCCAGTCAACCAGTGGGATGATCCAATGACCCAAAGAGAGCTTTCGATGATGTGCTGTCGGGTGGGCGTCGCGATGGTGCTGGCGTACGTATCGTCGGTCGCGTGCAGCGCGGACGTCGGTACGCCGGCAGAACCGAGTGGATCAGCGGGCGAATATGGTCCTACGCCACAGTTGCCGGCACCCGATAAGTCGATCATTCCTACGGTGAAGATCGCCAAGGCAGTCGGTTGGCCGGCCGGCGCCGCACCGACGCCCGGTTCGGGACTGCGCGTCACGGCACTCGCGCAGGGCTTGCAGCATCCGCGATGGCTCTATGTACTGCCGAACGGCGATGTGCTGGTGGCGCAGACGCAGGCACCACTCAAGCCGGATGACAGCAAGGGCGTCAGCGGCAAGGTGCATCAGCAGGTCATGAAACGCGCCGGCTCGGGCGGGCCGGAGTCGAGCGCCAACAAAATCACGTTGCTTCGTTCAGGCCGCATAGGTCCGGCGAAGCAGTTCGAGTTCCTGCAGGGACTGAATGCACCGATCGGGATGGCGCTGATCGGGAACACCCTGTATGTGGCCGATACCGATGCGGTGCTCAAGTTCCCCTACCATGACGGCGACACTCGGATACATACGCACGGGGTGAAGCTGACGGATCTGCCGGGAGGAACGCTCAACCATCATTGGACCAAGAGTCTGATTGCAAGCCCGGATGGCAAAAAACTCTATGTCGGTGTGGGATCGAATAGCAATGCGGCCGAAAACGGGCTGGCTGCCGAAACCGAGCGTGCGGCGGTGTGGGAAATCGACGTCGCGACGGGCGCTCACCGCGTGTATGCCAGTGGACTGCGCAACCCCGTGGGTCTTGCCTGGGAACCTGATTCGCATGCGCTGTGGGTCTCGGTCAACGAGCGCGACGAACTGGGGGATCATCTGCCGCCGGACTATATGACCGCGCTGCGGGAGGGGGCGTTCTACGGCTGGCCCTTCAGCTACTACGGCCAGCACGTCGACGACCGCGTCAAGCCGCAAGACCCCGATAAAGTTGCGTCCGCAATCGCACCCGACTATGCGCTCGGTGCTCACACTGCCTCGCTCGGACTGTGCTGGTCGGGTGGCGCGACATTGCCGAAGCCATACGAGCACGGGATGTTCGTCGGACAGCATGGCTCCTGGAACCGATCGATCCGCAGCGGCTACAAGGTCATCTTCGTACCGTTCGAGGACACGACTCCACGAGGTGCCCCCGTTGACGTGCTGACGGGCTTCCTGGATGGCAATGACGATGCGCGCGGGCGACCGGTGGGGGTTGCGATCGACAAGCAGGGCGCGCTGCTGGTCGCGGATGACGTCGGCAACACCGTCTGGCGCGTGAGCGCAGCAAAAGCCGCTGCTCCCTGAAGCCGCCACCCATCGGCGGGCGGGCGCCGGTAAGATCAGCGCGGGGCAGGCGCCGGTGCCACGCCGGATCGAACCAGGTCCGACCATGCCTGGCGCGCATCGCGCCGGCGGCAGGCCGCCGCCAGCGTTGCAGGCGGGATGACGCCGTCCATCTCGACGACCACGCCGCGCCCGTCCCACGCGCCGCTGCCAAGTTGAACGTATTGCTCGACCGCGGCGGCCGTCGGGCCGTCGGCATAGCCGCGTTCGGCGGTGAAGCCGTGCGTCGAGTAGCACCCCTCGGGATGGGCGTGCAGCGTCGGCCCGAACCACAGATACGGTGACTCGGACAGGAAGGCGGCCAGGGAACTGTAAGTCGACGACGAGCACACCAGCAGGTCCGCATCGGCGAGTGCCAGTACGTCGGAACAATCGTTGTTGTTCATGTCGGCAGTCGACACGCAGGAGAACGCGCTCGTCAGCGGCTCGAGCTGATCGGGGCGACCGTCGGTGATCAGCAGCAGCTGCCAGTCATCGGCGTACGCCGCCCGCAACTGCTCGGCGACATGACAGAACCATTCGATCGGCAGCGAAGCATTGGTCACCTCGCGATAGCGCTCGGCCGTCATGGCAGGTGCGAAGTCACCCATGCGGACGTGCATCGCGACAACGATCCGACGACGATCGAGGCGCTCGTAAACCTTCAACAGGTTTGCGGGCGCATAACGGCTTCGATGGAGCGTCGAGCGCACGAATGCACGCGCCGCTTCGACATGCCGGAACCCACCCCACAGGCCCTCGGTTACCAGCACGTACCCGTGACGCCGGTACAACTCCCGTTCGCGCGCAAACCGGCGCAGCGCCTGCACCACATCGCCGGCACCGCAAGCCAGATATTCCGCTTCGCCGAATTCCACCACCGGCAACAGCAATTCGAGCGCGCGGTGCTGTATCCAGTCATCGGGTGCGGTGAAGAAGTCGCGCCAGTAGCCGCGACGATTCATACCAAAGGCCGGCGGCAGCAACGTGGCATCGAGGACCTGCGATGCCAGGAACGCCCGCGCCCACGGCAGCAATTCGTTGCCGAGACCATAGCCGCGCCGCCGTACACGCGGCATGCAGTATCGAAGCATTCGCATGGCTTTCTAACCGTCGCTTGGTGCGACAGTCATTCGCAGCTCGATGTGATCAGCGTACAAAATACATCTCAATTAATATGTAGACAATTGATAAACAACAACAATACGCCCGTCGATTGCCGTCGTTGAATACGGCTGGCAGGCGCGCCATGATAAGCCGGTCTCGCCCAGAAAAGCCGATGCCTGGGATGCGCGCAGGTGCTGGCGCGCGCCCACGTCTAAAAAACAAATGGGGGGTCCATGTTCAATCAGATTCTCGCGCCCGTTGCCGGCAATCTGTTGCTGTCATTCCTGTGCGCGGCGCTGCCGATCGCCGTAGTACTGATCGCGCTGGGCGTGCTTCGTCGCCCGGCCTGGCAGGCGTCGCTGGCGGGACTGATCGTCGGCCTCATCGTCAGCATCCTGGTCTGGCGCTTTCCACCGGCGCTGGCCTTTGACAGCGTCGCGGCCGGCGCGACCTTCGGCCTCTGGCCGGTCATGTGGATCGTGTTCAACGCGCTGCTCCTCTACAACATCGCCGTCGTCTCCGCCGCTTCGACGCGTTTCGCGACTGGCTGCTCGATCATTTGCCGCATGATCGTCGTGTGGTGGTGGTCGTCATCGGCTTCTGCTTCGGCTGTCTGATGGAGGGCATCTCCGGCTTCGGTACGCCGGTAGCGATCACCAGTGCGCTGCTGATTCTGGCGGGCTTGCCGGCTCTCGAGGCATTGACCGTCACATTGATCTTCAATACCGCGCCGGTCGCATTCGGTGCCCTGGGAGCGCCGATCACCGTGCTCGCCCAGGTGACGGATCTGCCCGCTGCGAAGCTTGGCGCCATGGTCGGGCGACAGCTGCCGTTCATCGCTTTCATACTGCCGTTCTATGTCATGGCGATCTACGGCGGATGGCGCTCGCTGCGAGCATTGTGGCCCATGCTGCTGGTAGCCGGCGGCAGCTTCGCGCTGGCGCAATTCTATTCGTCGAACTACCTGGACTACTCGCTGACCGACGTATTCGCGGCACTGATCTCGTTGATCGTCACCCTGGTATTCATGCGGCTGTGGGCGCCAGAGCCTGATCCGCTCTATGCCATAGAGCGCCCGGGCGCGGCGAACGCTGCAAACACCGCGCCGCAGCCGGCGATCCCCGGCTGGCAGGGATGGGTGCCCTGGGTGGTGGTGTCGGTAGTGGTGATCGTGTGGACACGCATGAAGGTTGCCGCAATCGGGCAGCAGACGATCCATTGGCCCGGCCTGCACAACGCCGTCTTCATCACTCTCTACGGCAAAGCCTATGCTGCCAATTGGGTGTTCCAGCCGCTGGCTGCCGGCACTGCCATTCTGGTGGCCGCGGTCGTCACCTCTGCGTTTGTTGGGGTAGGGCCTGTGCGATTCATCCAGGCCATGGGTACGACGTGGCGCCAGAGTCGGATCGCCATTCTGACGGTGGCGCTGATCGTCGGTCTCGCCTATCTGATGAACTACTCCGGCATGAACTACACGCTCGGCAAGGGCGTGGCTTCGGCAGGACTGTTCTTCCCCATGCTGTCCGCGTTCCTCGGCTGGGTGGCGGTGTTCCTCTCCGGTAGCGATACCTCGGGCAACGCACTGTTCGGCAATCTGCAGGTGGTAGCCGCCCATCAGCTGAACCTGAACCCGGTGCTGATAGCCGCGACCAATTCCTCGGGTGGTGTCATGGGCAAGATGATTTCCCCGCAGAACATCGCCACCGGCGTGTCGGTGACCAATCTGAAGGGGCAGGAAGGGCTGGTGCTGGCACGCACCTTCAAGCACAGCATCGTGCTGACGATCCTACTAGGGGTGATCGTGGTGCTGCAGCAGTATGTGCTGCAGTGGATGATCCCCTGAGCCACGGTTACACTGCCGACAGTGCGCGCGCTCCTCAATATCATCGCAGTGCTGCTGCTGTGTTTCGGCATCCTGTGGATATTGCAGGGCCTGAACATCCTCAGCGACGGATTGAGCAGCGGCGACAACAAGTGGGGACTGGCGGGCGCCGCGGCGCTGTTCGGGGCGATCCTGCTGCTGGTCGGCGCGAACCGTAAGAGCGCGTGAGGCGCTTTCAGGAAAAGCGCATCGCGCCATCGTCGAGCGGACTCGCGTAGTAGAACATCAGGTCCAGCAGGTAGTTCTGATACCGCCGCCACGGACGGCTCGACCCCTGCTTCGATAGCAATTGCGCCGAGCGACGGATGTAGCCCGACGTGAGATTCATCCACTCCTCGGGTAGCTGTGACTCATCGGCCACCGGCAGACAGATTCGGTGGCCGCGCTGCTGCATGTAGTTGAGCAGACGGCAGACATAGCGGCACGTGAGTTCGCTTCTGAGCGTCCACGATGCATTGGTGTAGCCGAACGTCGAGGCGAAATTCGGAATGCCGCCGTACATGGCGCCGCGATAGCTCATCGCTCCGGCTGGTGTTGCCGCGCGTCCGTCGACCTCGAGCCGCACGTCGCCTAACAGGGCGAGCCTGAGCCCGGTGGCGGTGACGATGACGTCGGCACCGAGTTCGCGTCCGTCGCGCAGGCGAAGGCCGTCCGGGGTGAGTCGTTCCACTTCACCGGTACAGATGTCGGCACGTCCCTCTCGTATCGCTGCGAATAGATCGCCGTCGGGCGCCACACACAGGCGCTGCTCCCATGGGCCGTATCTGGGACTGAAGTGAGTGCTGACGTCGTAGTCGGGGCCAAGCGCCCGTTGAACGCGGCTTAGCAGCAGCTTCCTCATCGTCGACGGGAAGCGTCTGCAAAGCTGGTAGAAGGCGAATCCCAGCAGCACGCTTCCCCACCGGCGAATGCGATAGGCCGCGCCTGCCGGCAGGTGGGATATCAGGGGCAGCGCGCGCTCCCGTGTGGGTTGCGCCAGGATGTAACCGGGCGAGCGTTGCAGCATCGTCACACTGGCGGCGCGCGCCGCCAGCGCCGGAATCAGCGTCACAGCCGTCGCGCCGCTACCGATCACGACGATGCGTTTTCCGCTCGCGTCGAATGTGTCGGGCCAGAATTGTGGATGAATCATCGTGCCGCGGAACCGGCTGCTGTCCGGGAATTCCGGCAGGTGACCCTGGTCGTAGCGGAAATAGCCGGTGCAGTCGAGCAGAAAACTGCAGGTAAATTGGACCCGATCGCGTTCGCGTTCGACTTCCACTGTCCAGCGTTGGTGCGCAGAAGACCAGTTCGCCGAGATGACCCGATGCTGGCGGCGGATTTCGCGCTCCAACGCATATTCGTCCGCCGTCTCGCGGATGTATCGCAGGATCGCGGCGCCATCTCCCAGCCCCTGCGATCCCGTCCAGGGTCGAAATGAATAGCCAAGCGTGAACATGTCCGAGTCGGAGCGCATGCCGGGATAGCGGAACAGATCCCACGTACCGCCGATGCGTTCGCGCGCCTCCAGCATCAGGAACGTGCGCGCCGGCGACCGTCGGCGCAGCAGGCAGGCGGCACCGATACCCGACAGTCCGGCGCCGACGATCAGCACGTCGCGATGCTCGACCAGCACGGTCAGACGCGCGGCCGCTGCGGCAGGATCTGCTGCGCAAAGGCCGCCACCGCCTCGAAAGCCTCGCGCGCCTCCGGCAGCCACGGTACGAAAACCGGCCATGCGTGCGGCAGATTATCGCGCAGCACGACGTGGACCGTCGCGCCGGCGCCAGCAGCGCGGGCCGCCAGCCGCTCGGTGTCGTCCAGGAGCAGTTCGTCCCGACTCGCGAACAGCAGCATGGCTGGCAGGCCGGTCACATCGCCGTACAGGGGTGATGCACGCGGGTCGTGCGGGTCGGCACCGGCGAGATACATCGCCGCGATCTGCCGCACACCATCGGGCGTCAGCATGGAGCAGCGTCGCGCGTTGGCCTCGATCGAGGAGCCCGTCAAGGCCAGATCGCACCAGGGAGAAAATGCCACGATCGCTGCGGGCCGCCGACGTGCGCGCACACGCACGTTCATGGCCGTGGCGACCGCCAGACCGCCGCCGGCAGAATCGCCGGCCAGAACGATCTGCGCCTCCGGATGCCGGACCAGCAGCCACTCGTACGCCGCGGTGGCATCCTCGAGCGCCGCCGGGAACGGGTGCTCCGGTGCCAGCCGGTATTTCAGCGCGTACACCGGAGCCTCGAAGGCTTCGGCCGTCGCAATTGCGACGGCCTGGTGAGTTCGGGGTGAGCCGAAGATGAAGCCGCCGCCGTGCAGATAGAGCACCACGCGCCTGGTCGCTTCCGCCGCCGCGTCGATGCCCAGCAGCGTGAATGACAAACCACCGTCGATATCGAGTTCGCGGCTTTGAAAGCCGGCGGCAATCGGGCCCGGAAAGCGCGTCATGCCGGCGGCGGCGTCCCGCAGTTCCTGCGCGTCGAGGGGGCGGTCGCCTCCACGTTTCATCGTCAGACGCAGGTAAGCATTGAGCGTCGCGGCCTGCCAGCTGATCATGTAGGGCATCTTAGCAGCAGGAAACAGCGGACCCACGGCATGCGCACATGGCAGTTCTGGATCGATCGCGGCGGGACTTTCACCGACATCATCGCGCGCACGCCACAGGGTACGCTCGCGACACACAAGCTGCTATCGGAAAGCCCTGGCCACTACGAGGACGCCGCGATCGAAGGTATCCGTCGGCTGATGGGACTGGAACGAGGGCAGGAGATTCCCGCCGAGCGGATCGATCTGATCCGCATGGGCACGACCGTCGCGACCAACGCGCTGCTCGAGCGCAAAGGCGAGCCGACCGTATTGGTGATCACCTGCGGTTTCCGCGATGCGCTTCGAATCGGCTACCAGAATCGCCCCCGGCTGTTCGATCGTCAGATCGTGCTGCCGGCGCCGCTGTGCGAGCGCGTGGTCGAGGTCGATGAGCGGGTCGATGTCCAAGGGTGCGTGCTTCGACCGCTCGATGAGCCTGCCATCGTGCGGGCGCTCGAAGATCTGTACGCACAGGGATTCAGGGCGCTCGCCGTCGTGCTGATGCATGCCTGGCGCCATCCCGATCACGAACGCGCCATCGGGCGCATCGCCAGGGCGATCGGCTTCACGCAGGTATCGCTGTCGCATCAGGTGAGTGCGCTCATGAGGCTGATCGCGCGCGGCGATACGACGACGGTCGATGCCTACCTGTCGCCAATCCTGCGCCGCTACGTGCGGCGGGTGGCCTGCCGCACGGGCAGTACACGCCTGCAGTTCATGCAATCCGGAGGCGGCCTCGCGGCGGCCGACGACTTCCATGGCAAGGATGCGATCCTCTCCGGGCCTGCCGGCGGCATCGTCGGGATGGTGCGAACTGCGCAGGCCGCGGGTTTCGACCGCGTCATCGGTTTCGATATGGGCGGTACGTCGACCGACGTGTCGCATTTCGCCGGCGAATTCGAGCGGCAGCTGGACACGCAGATCGCCGGTACCCGCATCTGTGCGCCGATGTTGAGCATCCATACTGTCGCGGCCGGTGGTGGCTCCGTGCTTCATTTCGTGGATGGGCGGTTGCGCGTCGGTCCGGATTCCGCCGGTGCCGATCCGGGGCCCTCGGCGTACCGTCGCGGCGGCCCGTTGACGGTGACCGACTGCAACGTGCTGCTCGGGCGCATCCAGGCCGACTGCTTTCCTCGTGTGTTCGGCCCAGGCGGTTGCGATCCCATCGACGTATCGACCGTGCGACGGCAGTTCGATGCGCTTGCACAATCGATATCCGGCGCGACCGGCCAGGCGCGCACAGCCGAAGAGCTGGCGGAAGGCTTCATCGAGATTGCGGTTCGCAACATGGCCGACGCGATCACTCGCATTTCGGTGGCGCGCGGCTATGACGTGACGCGCGGCTACGTGCTGAACTGTTTCGGCGGTGCGGGTGGACAGCATGCCTGCCGGGTCGCCGACCGGTTGGGCATCGCTCGCGTGCTGCTGCACCCGTTTGCCGGTGTGCTGTCGGCCTACGGCATCGGGATCGCCGGGATCATGATGCTGCGCGAGCGCACCGCCGAGATCGAGCTGTCGCCGGCGGCGTTGCCAACGCTCGAAGTGATGTTCGATGCGCTGGAACGGGCCGCCCGTGATGAACTGCTGGCACAGCATCGGTCGATGCCCGCCAGCGCAATTCACTGTCGTCGCAGTGTGCATCTGCGCTATCAGGGAACCGAGACCGCGATGGCGGTGGCCTGGGGCAGCTGCGAAGCGATGGTGCGTGAGTTCGAGCGCAACCAGCGCCGACGGTTTTCGTTCCTGTTGCCCGGGCGCACGCTGATCGCTGCCACCGTCACTGTCGAGGCAGTCGCCGACGACGAGGAGCGCCGGAGCCCCGCAGCAATCGAGCCGACCGATCCAATCGATCCAGCGACACCCTTCACCCACTCGACAGTTGAAACGAATGCAGCTCAGTGGGTATCCGTCTATCGCGACGGCGCGATGCGGGCAACGCCACTGCACCGGCGCGAATCGCTCATGGCGGAACAACGCATCGCCGGGCCTGCAATCATCGTCGAGCCGAACTCCACCACGATACTGGAGCCTGGCTGGGAGGCGCGTCTGACCAGGCAGGGATGTCTGTTGCTCGAGCGTGCGATGCCGCCTGTCGTATCGGTCGCAGCCGGCGCGCAGGTCGATCCGGTGCGACTCGAGATATTCAATAATCTCTTCATGTCGATTGCCGAGCAGATGGGCCTGCGCCTGCAGCAAAGCGCACAGTCGGTGAACATCCGTGAGCGGCTGGACTTCTCGTGCGCGATCTTCGATCGCGAGGGCAATCTCGTTGCCAACGCGCCGCATATCCCGGTGCACCTCGGATCGATGAGCGACACCGTCAAGGCCGTCATCCGTGACAATGCAGACGATATGTTTGCGGGTGATGCCTATGCCATCAACGATCCCTATCGTGGCGGGACCCATCTGCCGGACATCACGGTGATCACACCGGTGTTCGGCCAGGCCGGCCGCGCGGTGCAGTTCTATGTCGGCTCACGAGGCCACCATGCCGACGTCGGTGGTATCACTCCGGGATCGGTTCCCTCCGATTCCACCGATCTGCGACAGGAAGGGATTCTGTTCGCGAATTGGAAGCTGGTAGAGCAGGGGCACCTGCGTGAGCGAGAGACACTCGAACTGCTGTGCGGCGGCCCCTATCCGGCGCGTAACCCGCAGCAGAATCTCGCCGACCTGCGCGCGCAACTGGCAGCCAATGCCAAGGGGGCGCAGGAGCTGGAGCGCATGGTCGGTGACTTCGGGAGCGAGGTGGTACAGGCCTACACCCACCATGTCCAGGCCTCCGCCGAGGAGGCCGTACGCCAGGCAATCACCGCTCTGAAGGATGGCGAATTCGATCTCGAAATGGACAGCGGCGCACACATACGGGTCAGGGTGGCAGTCGACCGGGACGCGCGCTCGGCCGTGATCGACTTTGCCGGAACTTCCGCCCAGCGGGCCGACAATTTCAATGCGCCGACTTCGATCACCATGGCGGCGGTGTTGTTCGTATTCCGCAGCCTGGTCGAGCGTGATATTCCCTTGAATGCGGGATGCCTTCGCCCGCTGCGCATTCTCGTGCCGGAAGGGTCGCTGCTCAACCCGCGCTATCCTGCAGCCGTCGTGGCGGGCAATGTAGAAACATCGCAGTGTGTGACGAACGCGCTGTTCGGTGCGTTGGGCCTGAGCGCGGCCTCGCAGTGCACGATGAACAATTTCAGCTTCGGCGCACGCGAGCAATATTACGAGACCATCGCGGGCGGCTCCGGTGCCGGGCCGGGCTACCCTGGAGCCGATGCGGTTCAAACCAATATGACCAATTCACGTCTCACGGATCCGGAAGTTCTCGAGCATCGATTCCCGGTGCTGGTGGAGGCTTTCGAGATCCGCGCGGGCAGCGGCGGCTCCGGGCGATGGCAGGGTGGGAACGGCGCTACCCGCCGGATCCGCTTCCTGGAGAGCGCGGTGGCATCGATTCTCTCCAACAACCGGCGCATCGCACCGTTCGGTCTCGAAGGTGGCGGGCCGGGTGCGCTCGGGCGCAATCGCATCCAGCGCGCAGGTGGCGCCCTGCAGGAGTTGGGTCCGTGTGCAACGGTCGACCTGGCGCCCGGCGACACGGTGATTATCGATACGCCAGGCGGTGGCGGATACGGCGCGTCGGGGGCTTCATGATCGTGCATCTGATCGATGGAACCTATGAACTGTTCCGGCAGTTCTATGGCTTGAAGCGATTCAGCAAAGGCAATGACAAACCGTTCGGTGCCGTGGCCAACGTGCTTGGCGGCGTGTTGAAGATGATCGAGGATGGCGCCACGCATCTGGGCGTCGCGACCGACCATGTGATCGAATCGTTCCGCAACGGACTGTGGAGCGGCTACAAGACCGGCGATGGCATCGAGCCAGCGTTGCTGGCGCAATTTCACCCGCTGGAGCGAGCGCTGGCGGCCATGGGTATCGTGGTCTGGCCGATGGTCGAACTGGAGGCCGATGATGCGTTGGCGTCGGCTGCGGCAATTGCTGCGCGCGACAGCGCCGTGAAGAAGATCTCGATCTGGTCGCCAGACAAGGACCTGTCGCAATGTGTGCGTGGCGATCGCATCGTGCAGGTGGATGCTCGCGCCAAAACGATACGCAACGAAGAGGGGGTGCGCGCCAAATTCGCAGTCGGCCCCGAGCTGATCGCGGATTACCTGGCACTGGTCGGCGACAGCGCGGACGGTTACCCGGGCATTCGCGGTATCGGTGCGAAGGGCGCCGCCAGCATGCTGAGTCGATACGGGCCGATAGAGGCGTTCCCGCGAGAAGCGTTGGGCGAGCAGCGCGAACTGGCGTTGCTGTTCAAAAAACTGGCGACGTTGCGCTGCGATGAGCCGCTGTTCGAATCGGTAGAGACGCTCCTCTGGCGTGGTCCGACAGCGCAGTTCGACGCATGCGCCGAGAACCTTGGCGCACCGAAGCTGGCGGCGCGGGCTCGCAAGCAAGCGGCGCGGCTCGCCCAGTGACACATATCGCATCGTTCAATGATCGTTCGTGTCTCGCGCTTACATAAGCCGATAGGGGGACTGGAAGATCGCGATTCCCACGTATAGTCTGCATACAAAAGAGGAACCATTGGGGGAACGTGGTCCTGCTTAAATCCAGCACCAATCATGCGCGCCCACGAGCCGGGCGCCCGACCCGCGAGCAGGCCACGCGCCGCCACGGTCAATTGCTCGATCAGGCACTCGACATGTTTCTGGACCGCGGTTACGCGCAGACGACGATCGACGCCATCGCTGCGGCGGTCAACATGACCAAGCGCACGATTTATGCGCGCTACGACGACAAGGCCGCCCTTTTCCGGGCAGCCGTGCAATACGCTATCAAGCGCTGGATGATCGCGCCTCAAACGTTGAGCACGCTCGAGTGCGATACCCTCGAAGGCACGCTGCTGGCTGTCGCGCGTATGCGCATCGCGCACGCCGGCACCCCGGAGGGCATCCGGCTCGGTCGCGTCATCGCCGCGGAGTCGTTCCGATTCCCGGATATCTTTCGGATCGCTTACGAGCAGGGGACGATGCCGGTGGTGACCTTTCTCGCCGATGTCCTGCGGCGGCATCAGGAGAACGGAACTATTCGGGTCAAGCGGCCGCAGATGGCCGCCTATGCTTTCCTGAGCCTGGTGGTCGGCGGACCCGCGCGCGCGATCGCGTCGGGCCGCAACTATGATCCGGAAGAGTTGGAGGAGCGGATTCTCTTCAGCGTCGAACTGTTCCTCAATGGCGTGCGTGCCCGCACAGTATAAAAAGCTGCAGTGAATTCAAATCCGCTCGGCCGCAGTGAGATTCGCGTGAGCGCGTTCGGGCTCGGCGTGATGTCATTCGGCGCCAAGACCTCCGTCGACGATGCTTTCCATCAGCTCGATATGGCCTGGAATGCCGGTATCACGTTGTTCGACACGGCAGAGAACTACCCTTCGCCGCCGATGGCGCAGACGCAGGGCAGGTCGGAAGAGATCCTCGGTCAATGGATCGCTGAACGTGGACTGCGTGAGCAGATCGTCGTCGCCACCAAGGTAGCCGGGCCCGGCAAGGCGGGCGGCGTGATCGACATGTCGCATCTGCGCGGCGAGCAGCGTCGCCTCGATCGGGCCAACATACGAGCCGCGATCGAAGGCAGTCTTCGGCGACTGAGCACCGACTATGTCGATCTCTATCAGATTCACTGGCCGGAGCGTGCCATCACGACGCTGAGCCGCGCACGCTATTCGCACCTCCCCGACGCGCCCGCGCAGGTTCCGATCGAAGAGACGCTGGCCGCGCTGGCAGAGCTGGTGACGGCCGGGATGGTGCGACAGATCGGCATTTGCAATGAGAGCCCCTGGGGCGCGATGCGGTACCTGAATGCCTGCGCCGAGGGCATCGGCCCACGCATCGCCAGCGTCCAAAACGGCTACAGCCTGCTCGATCGGCAATTCGAACAGGGATTGGCCGAGGTCGCGATGCGGGAGCAGACGGGCCTGCTGGCCTATTCGCCGCTCGCGCGGGGACTTCTGACCGATAGCCGGCTGCAGGCCATGCAGGAGCGCGGTGAGACGCCCGCGCCGGGAGGTCGCGCGGAAATGGCTTTTGCCTATCGCGATCTGGCGCGACGCCATGGACTGTCGCTCAGCGCCATGGCGCTCGCATCTGCGAGTCAGCGACCTTTCACGACCGCCGTACTGATGGCGGCAAGCAACGCGGAGCAATTGTCTGAGAACCTCCGCAGCGTCGACGTCCG
>DATBAM010000152.1:0-3297 GCA_036271535.1 Steroidobacteraceae bacterium
TGTTTGTCAGCGTGCTCTTCTGGTCGTGGATCTGGGGATTGCCGGGACTGGTTCTGGCGGCTCCCTTGACCATTCTCATCAAAGCCGTCTGCAGTGAGGTTCCCGGCCTGCAGTGGTTCGATTCCATCCTGAGTACCCGCGAAGACCGCAGGAAAGCTGCGTTCCCACGTCGTTCGCACCTGAGCGCGGTTGACGCGCCTGATGGTGCAGGTAAGTTCGACGGTGCCCCAAGAGAGGTCAGGCTGCCGCCCGGCTGACTGGCCGTCCGTGACTGCTCCGTCGCCGCCGGACCAATAACTGTTTGCCAGTACTGAAAAATCGTCCCGGCCAGGGACGGTGCCTGACGGCTGGCATACCCGTTGCATCCCCAGGAGCCACCAGACGATCTGTTTTCGTCTGCCACTGCGGCCCGCGATGTTGGGTCGACAGCACGCTGCCGGTACTAGTGTCCATCACAACACCCCCCGCGGTGGACGCCGAATGCCGGCAGCGTTTTTTTTCGTCTAAAGTGCGCGCCGATGTCGTTACAGCGCACACCTACCGCCTCGCAGTTCATTCACGTCGATCTCAAGCACGTGGGGCTCACCCTTGGTGAGCGCGCGGTGCTTCGTCGGGTGGATTGGCAGATCGAGGCCGGGCAGCGCTGGGTCCTCCTGGGAGCCAACGGAGCGGGGAAGACCCAACTCATGAAGCTGATCGCGGGGGACGTGTGGCCGTCGCCTTCGCGCGGCAGTTCGCGGCTGTATCACTACCGTTCCGAGCTACACACCGATCCGTATGGCATCAAGGACGAGATCGCCTATGTCGGTGCGGAGCGCCAGGATCGCTACGAACACTACCAGTGGAATCACAAGGTCGAAGCGATCGCTGGCACCGGCATTCATCGCACCGACATTCCGCTCGATCCGCTCGATGCGGCCGATCGGAAGAGGGTAGCAGCCGTGTTGCGCCGCCTGCGTATTGGTCACCTCGATCAGCGCCGGTTCCTGACGCTGTCGTATGGCGAGCGGCGCCTGGTGCTGCTGGCCAGGGCGCTGCTCTGGCGTCCTAAGCTCCTGCTACTGGATGAATTGTTCAACGGGCTCGACCGGGCGAATCATGAGCGCGCGCAGCAGAGCCTCGCGGGCTTGAGCCGCTCGGCGCTGCCCTGGGTGCTTTCCACTCACCGCGAAGAGGACATTCCGCGTAGTGCGACGCATCTGTGCCGGCTTCAGCACGGCCGCATCGTCGACTCGGGCGTCATCAAACGCAGGGGCCGTCTGCGCCGCCCGACGCGCATGGCAGGCACACCGGCCTTGCGCTCGCGAAGCCGTCCAGTCGAGGACGCCGCGGCACTTTTGCAGCTGCGACGAGCCAGCGTCTGGCGTGAAGGCAGTCGCGTGCTGCATAACCTGTCGTTCACGATCCGGCGCGGCGATTGCTGGGTCGTGCATGGTTCCAACGGCAGCGGGAAGTCGAGTGTGCTGCAGTTGCTGTATGGAGATCTGGGCGTGGCTCATGGTGGCCTGATGTGGCGCGCGGGCATCGAGAGCGGCGTCCCGATCGAAGTATTCAAGCGTCATGTCGGCCTGGTTGCGCCGGAGCTGCAGGCAGCTCATCCACGTCACCTGACTGTCGAAGAAGTGGTGTCTTCCGGGCTGCACTCCAGCATCGGCCTGGATCCGATCCGTTCGCTGGCTGCGCAGGGACGGATCCGGCAGGCACTTCGTCGCTGCGGCGGTGCCAGTCTGCAGAATCGCGAGCTGCGATCGCTCTCGTACGGCCAGCTGCGGCGAGTGCTGTTCGCGCGCGCGCTGATCCACGAACCCGACATCCTGCTGCTCGACGAACCCTTTGCCGGCATCGACGCCAGGACTCGCGCCAGCCTGATGCTGCTGGTGCAGCGTCAGTCGGCCGCCGGCGTGACCGTCGTGATGGCCACGCATCACCGCGATGAGTGGCCCGGGACGGTGAGTCACGAGCTCGAACTCGATCGGTCACGCGCAGTGTACTGTGGGACTCTGAGATGACACCTCCGCAGCGCTCGGCCTTCATGGTCCTGGTGTGCATCGGCGCGATGTTCGCCAGTGCGTGCTCTCATTCCTCCGGCGAGGTACGGGTGCCCGTGGCTGGCGGCGATGCCGGGGGTATGCCCCGGGACCTGCCGGCCGACGAGCACTTGGATGCTTCTGCGTTGGCCAGGGTCACCGATGATGCGGTCGCGGCCGGGGCACAGGCGTTGGTCGTCGTGCGGCACGGACATCTGGTATTTGAACACTATGGCCATGGTGTCGACGCCGACACGATGCTGGCACCGGCAGGTTTTGCGGCGGTGCTGCCGGTTCTCGCGGCTGGTATTGCTGCGCAGGACGGCGTGTCGGGGCTCGATACGCGCAGCGACCTGGAGCCCGGGAACATTCGGCAGCGCCTGGAGGCGAACTCCCATCACGGCTATGCGGACTATCTGTCGGTCCATCTGTGGCGCCGTCTGAATGCAGCGGATGCCTGGATCGTGTCGGCACCCGGCCAGGCCATCCCCGTCGACTGCTGTTTTCACGCGCGTGTATCGGACTGGCTGCGGGTCGGTGATCTATTGGTCCAGGATGGGCGCTTCGAGGGGAAGCAGATCGTGCCGGCTGGATGGATCGGCCGTCTTCGGATGCCAGTCGTCGCTGACGGTACGCGTGGATCCGGTGTGCTGCTGCCTCCGGCGGTGCGCGGCGGCGAGGGCTTCGATGAGCGCGATGTTTTCTTCCTGCGCGGTGAGGATCGCTGGCGCATGTGGTTGTTCCCGCGCCTGCGCCTGGTGGTGCTGTTCGGTGCCGTGGATCGCGGTGGCGTCGCGGGCAATGGGACGCCGTGGGATGAGACCCACCTGGTGAATCTGGTGACGCGGGCGATCTCGGATCCCGCGTCTGCGACCGATGCAGGATCGAAACTGCGGGGACTGGTGCCCGGACACTGATTGGCAGGAGGAAGAGCAGATGAGCGCGGGAATCTATTCGTTGGGTGAACGGCGGCTGGTGACGGCCGGCGACGACTTTTACATTGCGCCCGGCGCCCAGGTCATCGGCAGCGTGATACTGGGCGCGGGTGCCAGTGTGTGGTTCAACTGCGTGCTGCGTGCCGACGATGAGCGCATCGAGATCGGCGCCGGCAGCAACATTCAGGATGGGACCGTCATCCACTGCGACGTCGGTGAGCCGACCGTGATAGGACGCGACGTCACCGTCGGTCACATGGTGATGCTGCATAGTTCGCTCGTCGGCGATGAGACGCTGATCGGCAACGGCGCGATCGTGCTCGATCGTTCGGTCA
>DATBAM010000153.1:0-25186 GCA_036271535.1 Steroidobacteraceae bacterium
CGACAAAGGCTGACAGCGGTTGAAACATGAACCCCGAATTATAGGACCTGCTTCACAAAAAGGAGGGCGGGTTCCGGATTTAAGGGCTTGTGACGGGGGTAGTGGCCGCGGCAGCGGTGTTATAGTTACGCTTTGGCGAGACACTGCTTACAGGTGCGACATGGCCGATAAATCCTACGCTGTTCCGCGGCTTGCATCGATGCTCACGGCGCTCCTGCTTGGCGCGTCCGGGCTGGTGCACGGCGAGACCATCGCCACCGATGATCAGGTCAGCGTCGTGCAGACCGATGTGGCGCGTCCCGCCCGGGGCATGACGATGCAGAAGGTCGAGTCCCAGTTCGGCGCCCCCGCCGAACGGCATCCGGCGGTCGGCACGCCTGCCATCACGCGCTGGGATTACCAGAATTTCTCAGTGTTCTTCGAGAAAGATCGCGTCATCCACGCGGTCGTGACCGTCGCCCAGTAGGCTTGCCCCCGCTCCGCGTCGGGGTGGCGCAGTTTGACGTGGCGCAATTTTGATATTGCGTCAGCTCATTATTGGAAATGCGCCGGGCTTTTCTTCTACCCCCCCTCGCGGGCCGCTGGCCACTGCCAGTCATCCAACATTGGTTTTAATTCCCGTCCGGGACGTTTAAGCTCGCGCGCCCGATGCCAGCGTCGACCGCCGCGATCCCCGCTACCGTGCCCGCCAACGACACCCTGTTTTCTCCGCCGCTGCCGGCCGCGGATCTGCCGTTCTCGCGCTGGCGGGGCCTGCATGGCAGTGCGCGCGCACTGGCGCTGGCCGAGGCCGTGGGCCGCGACACGCGCCCATGGGTCCTGATAGCGGCCGACGCGCGTGATCTGGAACGCCTTGGCGACGAGCTGCGCTTTTTCGGCGGACCGGACCTCGCCATCCTGACGCTGCCGGATTGGGAGGTACTCCCGTACGACATCTTCTCCCCGCATCCGGACATCGTCTCGCAGCGCCTGCGTACGCTCTCGCAACTGCCGTCGCTGACGCGCGGCGCACTGCTACTGACGGCGGAGAGTCTGCTCACGCGGCTGCCACCGGTCGCCTACGTGCAGGCACGCAGCTTCGAACTCAAGACCGGCACCGCCCTCGCGATCGAGCCACTGCGCGCGCGCCTGGTCGAATCCGGGTATGCCAGTGTCAGCCAGGTGAGCGCTCCCGGCGAGTTCGCACTGCGCGGATCGCTGTTCGATGTCTATCCGATGGGGAGCGATGCGCCGGTTCGCGTCGACCTGCTCGACGATGAGATCGATTCGATCCGCAGCTTCGATCCCGATACCCAGCGTTCGGGCGGCAGCATCGAGCAGCTGCGGCTGCTCCCGGCGCGGGAAATGCCCCTCGATGCCGAAGCCGTCAAGGGCTTTCGACGCCGGTACCGCTCGCGCTTCGAGGGCGATGTGACCCGGATGCCGATCTATCGCGGCGTCAGCGAAGGACTGGCGCCTCCAGGGATCGAGTTCTACCTGCCGCTCTTCTTCGACGGCACTGCGCAGATCGCCGAGTACCTGCCGCGCGAGGTCGTGATCGCCAGCGACATCGACCTGGACCAGGCGCTCGAGCGCGCCTGGGAAAGCATCGGCGCCCGCTATGAGGATCGCCGTCACGATATCGAGCGGCCGCTGCTGCCGCCAGCCGAGGTGTTCGTCGCACCGGATGCGGTGCATGAGGCGATCGGCCGGCACCCGCAGGTGGCCATCGAGCGCTTCGCCGGATCGGACCTGGAGCACGATCCGGCGGTATACGAGTTCCATAGCACCGCGCCGCCGGATTTTCGCCTCGATGCCCGCGCCGCCCAGCCGCTCGCACCGCTCACCAGCTTCCTGGAGAGTTACCCGGGCCGGGTGCTGATTGCCGCCGATTCACCCGGCCGGCGCGAAGTGATCGCGGAGATGCTCGGCGCCCACGGTCGACGCCCGCGCGCCCTGCAGGGCTGGCCGCAGTTCGCGGGCGGCGATGCGCGCCTCGCGATCTGCGTTGCCGAGGACGTGGGTGCACTGTCGCTCGATACGCCGCCGCTGCTGCTGCTGGGCGAAGCACAGCTCTTCGGCACCCGCGCCCGGCAGGAACGGCGACGACGGCGCAGCACTCCGTCCGACCCGGCCGCCATCCTGCGCGACCTGCAGAGCCTGGAACCGGGCGCTCCGGTCGTCCACGATACCTACGGCGTCGGTCGCTACGTCGGACTGCAGCTCATGGAGATCGGCGACCAGAGCGGCGAGTTCCTGACGCTCGAATACCGGGACGGCGATCGCGTCTATGTGCCGGTGCACGCGCTGCATCTGGTCAACCGCTATACCGGCGGCGCCCCCGAAACCGCGCCCCTGCACAAACTCGGCACCGACCAGTGGGCCAAGGCCCGCAAAAAAGCGGCTGAGTCCGTCCGCGATGTCGCCGCCGAACTGCTCGATCTGCACGCCCGACGCGCTGCGCATCAGGCGTCGAGCCTCCATGCCGGCGAGCTCGAATACCAGACCTTCGCCAATGGCTTTCCGTTCGAGGAAACAGCCGATCAGGGCGAAGCCATTCGGCAGGTGCTGCGCGACATGCAGGCCACGACGCCGATGGATCGCGTCGTCTGCGGCGACGTCGGCTTCGGCAAGACGGAGGTCGCGATGCGGGCGGCCTTCGTCGCGGTGCAAGCGGGGCGGCAGGTCGCGGTACTGGTGCCCACCACCCTGCTCGCTCAGCAGCACACGCAGAGCTTCCGCGATCGCTTCGCCGACTGGCCGGTGCGCATCGAATCGCTGTCGCGATTCCGCTCCAGTGGCGAGACCAGTACGGTGATCGAAGGCCTGGAGCGCGGTACGGTCGACATCGTGATCGCCACGCACCGGCTGCTGCACGCCGGCGCGCGCTTCAAGAATCTCGGGCTCATCGTCGTCGATGAGGAACATCGCTTCGGTGTGCGCGACAAGGAACGGCTGAAGACACTTCGGGCCGAAGTGCACGTGCTGACGCTGACGGCCACACCGATTCCACGCACGCTCAACATGGCGCTGGGTGGACTGCGCGAACTGTCGCTGATCACGACCCCACCGGCAGCGCGGCTTGCGATCAAGACCTTCATCACCGAGTGGCACCCCGCCACGCTGCGCGAAGCCACGTTGCGTGAGCTGCGCCGCGGCGGCCAGGTCTACCTGGTGCACAACGAAGTGCAGGGAATCGAGAAGATCGCGGCCGAGTTCGCGGCATTGGTGCCTGAAGCGACGGTACGCATCGGCCACGGCCAGATGCGCGAGCGCGAACTCGAGCAGCTGATGGTCGATTTCTATCATCGCCGCTTCGACGTACTGGTCTGCACGACGATCATCGAAAGCGGCATCGATGTACCGAGCGCCAATACCATCCTGATCAATCGCGCCGACCGGCTGGGCCTGGCGCAGCTGCATCAGCTGCGCGGCCGGGTCGGCCGCTCGCACCATCGCGCCTACGCGTACCTCGTGGTGCCATCGCGCAAGGCGCTGACCGGCGATGCCGCCAAGCGCCTCGAGGCGATAGAAAAACTCGAGGATCTCGGCGCCGGCTTCGCCCTGGCGACGCACGATCTGGAAATCCGCGGAGCAGGCGAATTCCTCGGCGAATCCCAGAGTGGTCAACTCAGCGAGGTGGGACTGTCGATGTATCTGGACATGCTGGAGCAGGCCGTCACCGCGATGCGCGAGAACCGCGAACCTGCGTTGGATCGCCCGCTGGCGGCCACCAGCGAAATCGAACTGCATGTCCCGGCGCTGCTCCCGGAGAGCTATGTGCCGGATGTGCACCTGCGTCTGGCGCTGTATCAGCGCATCGCGGGTGCGGATGCACCGACGCTGAACGATATGACGGCGGAGCTGATCGACCGCTTCGGCACGCTGCCCGACGTCGCACACAACCTGCTGCGCCTCGCACACCTTCGAATCACGGCCCGCGCGTTGGGTGTCAGAAGGCTCGACCTGACGACGGGAGGCGGCAACGTCCAGTTCGAAGAGCACAACCGCGCCGATCCGGCGCTCGTGATCAAGCTGATACAGCGCCACGCGAAGGAGTTCCGGCTGGAGGGACCACTGAAGCTGCGCATCACGCGCTCGCTGCCGAAAGCGGAGCAACGCTTCGAGTATGCGCAGCAGGTACTGGCCAGGCTGGCCGGAGACTCTCCTGCGCCTACACCGGTGCGTAGCTGACCCCTGCTAGGATAGGCGCCATGAATCGATGCAAGCTGTGGGTCCTGGGTCTTGCCCTCATCCTGCCAGGTCTCGCCAGCACGGCGAGCCGCGCAGCCCAACCGCAGTCAGGGCCTTCCACGCTGTACGGCGTGGAGATCATCATCTTTCGCGCGACCAATGTCGGCGGTGCGGAAGACTGGAGTGCCATGCCGTCCGGACGTGGTTTCGGCAGCCCCGCCAATCGCAGCGGTCAGCCTGCGATCGTCAAGCTGCTGCCGGCTTCCGACTATCGACTGAGCAACATCGAAGGCGGTCTCAGGAGCAGTGGTGGCTGGCATCCGATCGCGCATGCGGCCTGGATCCAGACCGCGGCCAACTGGGGAACGCACACGGGATTCTCGCTAGCGGACGTCGGTATCAATGTGCCGGAACTCAGTGGCACCGTCTATCTCGAGCGGGCCCCGGTCTACATCCATCTCGGCTTCGACGTGCGATACCAGGGCGCCGCCACTTACACGATCCGTGAGATGCGCAGCGTCAAGTACAACGACAAGCAGTATTTCGATCACCCGGCCTTCGGCATCATCGCTCAGGTGACGCCGATACGGCACACCGACGCGCCTGCGCCCAACTAGCCTGCGACCGGGTTAGTGCTTCGCGGGCGGCAGCGTCAGCTCGCTGCCCTGATAGCGGGTCCAGACCTGGCTGCGTCCCAGCAGCGAGAAGCCGATGAAGCCGCGCACCGTAAGCGTATCGGGCTCGAGGCCTTGCACGTTGCAATGATAGGTACGGCCACTGTCCGGATCGTAGATCGTCCCGTCGGCCCACTGCTGCGATCCCTTGTACTGCAACCCTTTCAGTATCACCTGACCGAGCAGCAACGACGTGCGTCTCGCGGGATCGGGATTGTGGCTATCGGTGCGCTGCGGACTGTTGCCGCCGATGATTTTGCCCGTGTAGGTGCCGTCGCCATTGGCACTGATCTCGATGATTCCGTCGCGCGGCTCGGTAAGCCAGCGCCCGACGATCCGATCCGCCTCGCTCGTCGCGGCGGAGGATACGGGGCTCGCGCCCGCGCATAGCACTGCTGCCAACAGCGCCCATACCGGCGCAGCCAGCCGCAGATTCACGCCATTTCCTCCGGCTGGGCTATCGCGACCCGTCCTTCGCGATCGCGCCTTGCGCGGTCCAGGGCCCGCAGCGCCGCCTGTACCAGCACGTCGCACGATTTCTCGGCCACGGGATTGAAGCTCGCCGCTCCGACGTTGACGGTCACGAACCGTCCACGCGTCGAGCGCGGATTGTGAATCATCTGGTTTTGCACTTTCTGCGCGATCGATGAGGCGAATGCGGGTATCAGCGCGACGTCGCCGCTGCGCGCAAGCGCGACGATGCAGCCGCCGTCCCAGCGCGCCACCACGTCCGCACCGCGTTTGAACGCCGCGCCGATGACACCGGCGACACGGCGGATGCAGGCATCACCGGCCGAACGACCGAAGGTATCGTTGTAGATTTCGAGATCGGAGATATCGAAGGCCAGCAGCGTGAGCAGCCGCGATTCGCGGATACCTATGTCCCAGTCGTGCTGCAGCAGCTCTTCGAAATAAGCGCGCGAACACAGGCCCGAGAGCCGGTCCTCGCGCAGCCAGCTGGCCAGTCCGGGCATGCGACGGATGCCGGTGCGCTCGCGCTCTCCCACATCGCGATGAAAACCTACGTAGTGCGTTACCTGACCATCGGCGCCGCGGATGGGCTGGATCAGCACCTCGTTCCAGAAGCCCGTGCCGTCCTTGCGGTAGTTGCGCACGACCGCTCGAGTGGACTCACCACGCGCGATCGACTCACGCAGCTGCTGTCGGCCGTCCTGCTCGCCCTCGGACGATTCGCGATCGGATTTTTGCAGCCGGCGCAGGTCCTGGCCCAGCAGCTCCTCGCCGCTGTAGCCGCAGAGCTTCTCGAAGGCAGCATTGACGTAGATAGGAATCTGGTCGGATTGCCGGGATTCGCAGACGACAATGCCTTCGGGCGCGGCATCGAGCACGCCGCGCAGCAAATCTATCGACCACTGCGTCATTCGCCTTACCTTCAGCCTCCGGCGCCGCGACCCCCGGATTCCAGATTGAGTGCCGGGGGCGACGCCGCGCTACGCGCCAGCCATTCTCTCGCGCCCTGCCACGCAGCCGATGCGCTCAGGTTCTCAAAACTCACCTGTTTTCGGCCCCGCATACGCACCAGGCGCAGCTGCGAGGCCGGGTCGACGGCCATATCCAGCTTTTCCATCCTATCCAACAGGCCTTCGACCCCGGGCCGATCGTTGCAGACAGGCAACACGTCGCAGCCCGCAGCCAGGGCTCGCTGGGCACGCTCCAGCAGGTCACCGATGGCCGCTGCCCCACCCATGGTCAGATCGTCGGCAAAAACCAGCCCATTGAATCCCAGTTCCTGCCGCAGCACTCCGTCGACCCAGCGGCGGGAGAAGCTGGCCGGCACGTCGTCGACCTGCGGATAAAGCACGTGCGCGACCATGACTGCCGGCAGGCCGTTGGCGATCAACCGGCGGTAGGGTTGCAGATCGTGGTCCATGTCCACCAATGCGCGCCGGTCCACCGGCAACGCGTGGTGCGAATCGGCGACGACTGCCCCGTGCCCCGGAAAATGCTTGGCGGTCGCAGCCATGCCCGCATCGCTCATGCCATGCATGTACGCGATCGCAAGCTGGGATACCTGCTCGGCCCGCGCATGGAAGGATCGGTCACCGATGATTTCCGACAGGCCGTAATCCAGGTCCACACACGGCGCGAACGAGAAATCCAGCCCGCAGGCAAGCACCTCGGTCGCCATCAGCCACGCGAGCGAGCGCGCCATCGCCAGTCCCTGCGCGGGATCGGCATCGAAGAGCTGACCGATTCGCCGCAGCGGCGGCAGCGCCGAGAAACCCGGACGGAAGCGCTGCACCCGTCCGCCCTCGTGATCGACGGCCACCAGGAGCGAGGGCGTGCGCGCCGCCTGGATGTCGGCGACGAGCGCCGAGAGCTGCTTCGGGTCGACGTAATTGCGCGTGAACAGGATGACGCTGCCGACCATCGGGTGTTGCAGGATCTGCCGATCGGACGTCGTCAGGCTGGTGCCCGCCACGTCGATCATCAGGGGTCCCAGGCTCATCGTCGCACCATCATCGTCGCACCATGGGTCGTCGCTCCGTCAGGCCTTGAGGTTTTCGGGCCAGTGCCGCCAGGGTCGTTGCGCCAGCCGGAAATTGTAGTAACGCTCATCGTGCGTCACCTCTTCGCCGAGCCACGGTGGCCTTGCGAACTGCTCATCCTCGGAGTCTACCTCCAACTCGGCCACGATGAGCCCCGCGTTCTCCCCCAGGAACTCGTCGATTTCCCACTTGTGGCCCTCGTATCGCACGATATGGCGCCACTTCTCTATCAACGATCCCTCGCACAGCGTGTCGAGCATCGCGCTCGCATCCTCGGCCGGGACGGGCACTTCATACTCGGCCCGCGCACGTCCCGGCGTCATTGCCTTGACCGACAGCCAGGCATCATCACCCGCCAGCCGCACGCGCACCGATGCGAGTGCCGTGTTGGCGAGATATCCCTGCCGCAGCAGCGTGCTCGAGCGGATCTGCTTGCGCCACTCGTCACCGGACAGCTTGAACTTGTGCTCTATCTCGATCGCCATCCCGACCTCTCGAGTGTCACGGCGCCAGCAGCGCCAGGGATTCAACGTGTGCCGTATGCGGAAACATATCCACCACGCCGGCCGCGAGCAATCGCAGTCCGTGCTCATGGACCAGCAGCCCGACATCGCGCGCCAGCGTGGCGGGATGACACGAGACGTACAGCAGCCGGCGGGGAGCGAGCTGCGCTACCGCCGGCAGCACTTCGCGAGCACCGGCGCGCGGCGGATCCAGCAGCACATGACTGTACGTTCCGGCGAGCCAGGGCGCACCGCGGACGTCGGCGAACAGATCGGCGCTGTGGAACTGCACATTGCTCAGACCATTGCGCTGCGCGTTGCCGCGCGCACGTTCGACCATGCCGCTGTCGCCCTCGACACCAACGACCTGCGCAGCACGCCTTGCCATGGCCAGCGAAAAATTCCCGAGCCCGCAGAACAGATCCAGCACCCGCGAATCGCTGTCCAGCTCCAGAAGATCGACAGCGGTGCTGACCAGCGTCTGATTGATGGCGGCATTGATCTGCACGAAGTCGGTCGGCCGGAATTCGAGCGTGAGCTGGGCCTCTGGCAAGCCATAACTCAGTGCCGGTTCCGCGGCATTCAGCGGACGAATCGAGTCGATGCCGCCGGACTGCAGATGGATGCGTACCGCGTGTTGTGTCTGGAAAGCGCGCAGCAGTTCCAGATCCGTCTCCGACGGCGGATCGAGCACCCTCAGAACCAGCACGACCGCGTCATCACCGGTAGCCACCTCGATCTGCGGTAACCGCGTGCGGATCGACAACTGCGCGATCAGCGTACACAGCGGCGCGATGAGGCCATCCACCGGCGGGGCCAGCACTTCGCATCGTTCGATCGCGGCGATCAGGTTGGAATTACGCTCCCGAAATCCGACCAGCACCCGTTCCTTGCGCTCGACGTATTTGACGCCCAGACGGGCGCGGCGGCGATAGCCATACGACGGCCCGCTCACCGGCGTCAGCCACTGCTGCGGCGAGACGCGCCCGATGCGCGTCAGCGTGTCGCGCAACTGCTGCTCCTTCAGGCGCAGCTGTGCGGCGCCGTCGAGATGCTGCAGCGCGCAGCCTCCGCACACATCGAAGTGCCGGCATCGCGGCGCCACGCGCTCCGCGCTGGGTGACAGAACCTCCTCGAGCAACGCCTCGTCGTGCTGCCCATGACTGCGCTGACGCCGGAAACGGATCTGCTCGCCCGGCAACGCGCCTGCCACGAACGCCGTCTTGCCTTCATGCACGATGCCGGCGCCCTCGTGCGTCAGCGCCGCGACGACGCCGGTTTCGCTGCTGTACTGCACGCGCCGCTCTCTGGCCGAACGCCTCATGTCAGCGCCTGCCAGGCGCCGAGGAACTCGGCATGGTGTGGTTCGCCTGAGCTGCGCAGCATTTCGCGCACCCGTTCGAATTCGTTCTCGAGACCGGCGGCGTCGAGATGACCGCGCAACAGCTGGAAGCGCAGGAAGATGAGATAGGTGTTGAGCACGTCGGTCTCGCAATATCGCCGCACCGCGGTCAGGCGGCCTTCGAGGAAGGCATCCCAGACCTGGGCGCCGGAAAAACCAAGCTTGCCGGGGAATCCGAGCAGCGACGCCGTATCGGCCAGTGATGCCCGTGCACGCGCCTGAAAGCCCGCCAGCACGTCCATCAGATCGAGATGTCGCCAATGGAACCGGCTGAGGTAATTGTTGTAGCGGAACGTATTGTCGTTATCGCCGGTCTCCCAATAGCGCGAGGCGGCCACGCCGCCCCGAAGGCAGCGGTAGTGCAATACCGGCAGATCGAATCCGCCGCCGTTCCACGACACCAGGTCCGGCGAATAGCGTTCGATGCCGTCGAAAAACCGCGTCAACAGCTCAGGCTCGGGCGAGCTCTCGTCGCCCAGGCTCCACGCCGTAAGCTGCTCGCGCGTACGCAGCAGGCACGCGATCGCGACGACGCGATGCTGAATATGAGGCAGAAATTCGGTGCCGTTCTGCGCCCGGCGGTACGCGAACATCGCCTTGGCCACCGCGGCATCGTCGAGGCCCTGCAGCCCGTAGAGACGGCGGCCGAATTCCACGTCCGGCACGGTTTCGATATCGAAGACCAGATAGTTCATCGCCGCGCTCTGCGCGCCGTCGCTCGCTTCGGGCGTGCATCCTGCATCAGCACCGCCACCGCGACCACGAGACCCGCCTCGTCGGTCAGGGTGACGTGACCCTCACCGATGCCCATGCGCCTGCGCAGCGCATCGCCGCGGGCCGAATAGATCACCTCGGGTTTGCCCCACTCGTTCTGCGCCACGCCGACGTCGCGGATCCACACGCCATGCGCAAAGCCGGTGCCCATCGCTTTGACGATGGCTTCCTTCGCCGCGAAGCGCATCGCGAGAAACCGGTCCGGGCGGCGCGTCCGCTCGAATTGTTCGCGCTCCCGCGGCAGCAGCAGCCGGTCCAGCAGATGCTTACCGAAGCGCGCGTAGCTGTCCTTCATCCGCTGCGCCTGCAGCACGTCGATGCCGATGCCGAAGATCATGCACGGGCCGCGAGCATCAACGCCTTCATCGCCCGCACCGCCTGGGCGAAGCCATCGAACAGCGCCTGCGCCACGATCGCGTGACCGATGTTGAGTTCGACTACTTCACGGATGGCGGCGATCGGCGCCACGTTTTGATAGTTCATGCCGTGCCCGGCATGCACGGTCAGGCCGCGATCGGCGGCGAAGCGTGCCGCGGATCGCACGCGCTGCAACTCGCGCGCCTGTTCCTGGCCCGTGGTATCCGCATAGCGCCCGGTATGCAGTTCGATTACTGGCGCGCCACAGGCAACCACCGCCTCGATCTGCGCGTGATCGGCATCGATGAACAGCGAGACTCGTATGCCGGCGGCTCGCAGCTGTTCGCACTGCGCTCGCAACGCGGACCCGCCCGCGACGACATCCAGCCCCCCTTCGGTCGTCAGCTCCGCGCGCCGTTCAGGCACCAGGCAACAGTCCGCGGGCCTGACCTGACAGGCAAAGGCGATCATCTCGGGTGTCGCCGCCATTTCCAGATTCATGCGGGTAGTGAGCATCCCCGCGAGCATCCGCACGTCGCGCTCCTGGATATGGCGCCGGTCCTCGCGCAGGTGCAGCGTGATGTTGTCGGCGCCGGCCTGCTCGGCCAGCAATGCCGCCTGCAACGGCTCCGGATAGCGCGTGTGGCGCTGCTGGCGAAGCGTCGCCACGTGGTCGATATTGACGCCCAGATCGATACCCGATTGCATCAGCCAGTGCGCTCCTTGCGGGCGTGAGCGCGCAGCTCGCGCGCGACCACGCGTGTACTCAGCGGGCGTCCTTCCAGACAGTGATCGAGCGCCGCACGCATCAGGGTGCGAGCCTGCTGCAGTTCGCTCTCGCCATCGAACTGGAGCCCGCCCGCCAATCGACGAAGCACCTCGCCGGCAATCGCATCCCGGGTGCCCGGTTCGGCGATCACGAATCCATGGACGCCGGGTTGGAAGCGATAATGACCATCGGTGCGCACCGGCTGACCGGTATCGGCTTCCGCCGCGAGGTTCAAACCATAGCCGATCAGCTCGAGCAGGCGCGCCTCGAAGTGCCGTAGCGCTACGTCCGGTTCCCCCGGCTGCTTGAGTCGATGCAAGGTCGCTTCGTAGTGATCGTAGAGCTCGGGCGTCGGGTCGTGCCGGGTCAGCAATTTGAGCAGCAGCTCGTTCAGATAGAACGCGCTCATCAGATGGTCGGGGGGCACCCGCCCTGCGCCGACGCCGGAGGGCTCGATGCCGGACGGCTCGGCGCCGGTCAGCTGTCCAGCCTCGCCGCGCCCGCTCCAGGACAGCAGCAGCGGCTGGAAGGGCTGCAGTGCCGAGAAGCGCGAACGCGGTCCGCGCGCCGCGTGCGCGAATACCGTGAGACGACCATGCTCCCGGACGAACAGCTCGACGATCAGACTGCTGTCGCGGAATGGGCGCTGATGCAGCACATATCCGTCAGCCAGCGACACACGACTACTGGCCCGGCTCATTCCAATCCCAGATGCTTCAGCGCGCGGGCATCGTCCGCCCAGTCTTCACGCACTTTCACCCACAACGTCAGATGGAAACGCTCGCCCAGCACATGGTTGAGTTCGAGCCGGGCGGCCCGGCCGACGCGTTTGAGCCGTTCGCCACCGGCGCCGATCACGATCGGCTTCTGGCCTGCGCGGTCCACCCAGATCACGGCCGATACGGCCTTGCGCCCATCTTCCTCGGTCTCGATCTGCTCGATCTCCACCGCAACCCCATAGGGGAGTTCTTCGACCAGCTCCAGCGTGAGCTTTTCCCGGATGAGTTCGGCGATGCGGAAATTCACGGAGCGATCGGTGACCTGCTCGACGGGGAACATCGCCTGACCTTCCGGCAGTAGCCCCACGATGACCCGGCGCAGCGCCTCGAGGTTGTCGGACTTGGAGGCCGATATGGGCACGATGTCGGCGAACGTATGCCGTTGCGAGAACTCGCCCAGATAGGGCAGCAGGCGCTCGCGCGGGTGCACGCGATCCACCTTGTTGACGATGGCGACGATGGGCTGAGACCCGGTCGCGATGCGCTCCAGCGCCATGGCGTCCTCGTCGGTCCATCTCATTGCTTCGACCACGAACAGCACCAGGTCCGATTCGCCGACGGCGGCGGCCGCGGTGCGATTCATCGCGCGGTTGAGTGCACGGGCGTGCCCCCGATGCAGTCCGGGCGTGTCAACGAAGGCAATCTGCGCGTCGGGAAGGTTGACCAGCCCGATGACGCGATGCCGCGTCGTCTGAGGTCGCGGCGTGACGATGCTGAGCTTCTGTCCTACCAGCGCGTTGAGCAGCGTGGACTTGCCGACGTTGGGTCGACCTGCGAGCGCGACGAATCCACTGCGAAAGGCGCTCATCGGTCAGGTCATCTCCTAGGTAACTGAGTCAGAATTTCAGCCGCGGCGATCTGCTCCGCGCGCCGACGGCTCGAACCCGTGGCCCCGGCTCGCAGCCCCAGCGACTCCACCTCGCAGGTTACGCGAAACACCTGGGCATGCAATTCTCCCTCGACGCTGTCGACCATATAGCGTGGCAGCGGCAACCCGCGTCCCTGCAGGAATTCCTGCAGCCGCGTCTTCGGATCCTTGATGTCGCCCGGCAGACTCAGGGCACCCAGCGCCGGTTCCAGCAGGCGCTCGATCAGCGGTCGCGCCCGCTCGAGGCCACCATCCAGGTACAGCGCACCGCACAGTGCCTCGAATGCATCGGCGAGGATGGACTCGCGCCGAAAGCCCCCCGTCTTGAGTTCGCCGGGCCCCAGTTTGAGCTGCTCGCCGAGCCCGATCCCGGCCGCCAGGCGCCCCAGCGACTCCCCGCTGACCACACTGGCGCGCAGCCGGCTCAAGGAACCCTCATCCGCCGTGCCGAAGCGCTCGTACAGATACTGCGCGCACACCAGTCCCAGCACAGCGTCGCCCAGGAATTCCAGGCGTTCGTTGTTGGGACCGTCGGCACTGCGATGCGTCAACGCCTGGTCGAACAACGCCAGGTCGGCCGGCTCGTGGGCCAGCGCACCACGCAGCCAGCGACGCAGCTGCTCCGAACGGTCTGCGGGCACGCGGCGAAAGACCTCCTATTTGAGGTCTACTTCCTTGTGAAATGAGGCGAGCAGCGAAAGGTTTGCGAACATCGGAACAGTGTCCTCATAGTCGGCGATCATCACCCAGCCGCTGGATTCGTGGTGGATGTCGATATCCTTGGAATCCGGGTGCTCGATGTAGCCGATGTTGAAATTCTTCTCGAGCGCGCGCCGCAGGCTGTCTGCGGTAACCCCGGTCCCCGCGTCCTTGTTCTCGTTGGCAACCACGTTCATGAATTTCACGACACTGTAGTAGTTGATGTAGATGGGCGTCAGACGGATGATCCCGAAGACGCAGATACCGACTGGCACCAGCAGGATGATCCAGCCGATCAATGTGATACCGCGCTGTGAGTGGCGCATAGTTTAAGACTCCTCGCTCCCTGTGTTGATTACTCGATCTTGTGTCCTATACGCCGCCAGACGGGTCCGCCGCTGCGCTGCAGGTCCCAATTGAACCAGATTCTGGTCGCTTTGCCGACCAGATGGTCCTCCGGCACGAAGCCCCAGAAGCGGCCATCCGAGCTGTTGTCGCGGTTATCCCCGATCATCAGGTACTGCCCCGGGGGGACGATCAGCTCAGCGGAATCGCCCCGATCGTGCTCCGCCAGTGGATCGCGTTCCTGGCACATATAGTTGTGTTCGATGTGGCGGCTGCAGGTAGGCCCCGGCGGCGCCCACAGGTCACCGGCGGTCAGGCAGGACAGCGTCTGATGCTTGTGCTCCCCAAGGATCTCGGTCGACAAACGCATGTTGTGATAGCAGCCATCGTCGTAACGACCGTCGCTGATCACGGGCACCGGAGTGCCATTGACGATCAGCTGGTCCGACAACACCTGCACGTGATCGCCGGGCAATCCGGCGAGCCGCTTGATGTAGTTGACCGCGGGATCCGGGGGATAACGGAACACCACGACGTCCCCGCGTTGCGGCTCGCCAATCGCAAGGAACTTGTCGTTCAGCACCGGGACGCGCAAGCCATAGGCGAACTTGTTGACGATGATGAAATCGCCATCCACCAGGGTCGGCATCATCGAATCGGAAGGTATCCGGAACGGTTCGAAGATGAATGAACGCACCACCAGCACCACGACCGCCACCGGGAAGAAACTGCGTGCATAGTCCACCGTGACCGGCACCGGTGCAGGACCGGTACCGGAGGCCGCCGCGCCGCGCGCGCGCATCGGCGCGAACACCAGATGATCGATCAGCCAGATGACACCCGCGACGGCAACGACGATCACCAGCACCAGGCTGAAGTCGAGTCGCTCGGATCCCAGCAGCCGAAGAACTGCCGCCACCACCAGCACCGGTAGTACGAAATAGATCGTCGCCAGGATCGGCGGATCCTGGGTGACACCGGCCAGCCGCCGGCGCGGCCGAAGGAACCAGTCGTCGATCACCGCGACGAGCACGGCGGGCAACGCCAGCACCGACAGGATATCGAGCAGCGGTTTCAGCATGACAGGAGCTTCATTTGCGTCCCACCTTCAGCACCGCAAGAAATGCCTCCTGCGGAATCTCGACCGAGCCGACCTGTTTCATGCGCTTCTTGCCCTCTTTCTGCTTCTCGAGCAGCTTGCGTTTGCGTGAGATGTCTCCACCGTAGCACTTTGCCAGCACGTTCTTGCGCAACGCCTTGACGGTCGAGCGTGCGATCACGTGGGTACCGATGGCGGCCTGAATGGCTACTTCGAACATCTGCCGCGGAATGAGCTCCTGCATCTTGTCGACCAGATCGCGCCCGCGCTCGTACGCATTCTCGCGATGCACGATGATCGATAGTGCGTCGACCGCGTCGCCGTTGATCAGGATATCGAGCTTCGACAACGGCGCGTTCTGAAAATGACTGAAAACATAGTCAAATGAAGCATAGCCGCGGGTCGCCGACTTCAGGCGGTCGAAGAAATCCAGCACCACTTCGGCCAGCGGCAGTTCGTACTGCAGCGACACCTGCGATCCCAGATAGAGCATTTTCTTTTGCACGCCGCGCTTCTCGCTGCAAAGGCCGAGCACGGCTCCGACGTAGTCGGGCGGCACCAGGATGCTCGCGGTGATGACCGGCTCGCGAATTTCCGCGAGCATGTTCGGCGCTGGCAGCTTGGCAGGATTGTCCACATACGCGACGGTGCCGTCCGTGAGTCCCACCTCGTAGATCACCGTCGGCGCACTGGTGATGAGTTCGAGGTTATATTCGCGCTCGAGACGCTCCTGCACGATATCCATGTGCAGCAGCCCCAGAAACCCGATGCGAAATCCAAACCCCAGCGCGGTCGACACCTCGGGTTCGTAGTGCAGCGCCGAGTCGTTGAGCTTCAGTTTCCCCAGCGCGTCGCGAAAGTTCTCGTAGTCTTCCGAGTTGACTGGAAAGACTCCGGCGAACACGCGCGGCTGGATCTGTTTGAAACCAGGCAGCGGCTCGGGCGCGGGCCTCGCTTCGAGTGTGATGGTGTCGCCCACCGGCGCGCCGTCGATCTCGCGGATGCCGGCGATCACGAAGCCCACTTCACCGGCGCTGAGTGACTGCAGCGCGATCGATCTGGGCGTGAAGCGTCCAAGCTTGTCGATATGGTGCGAGCGTCCGGTGGACATGATGCGGATCTTCTCGCCGTGGCGCAGTTCGCCGTTGACGACGCGCACCAGTGAGACCACGCCGACGTAGTTGTCGTACCACGAATCGATGATCAGCGCCTGTACGGGCGCCTGCGGATCGCCACGCGGCTCGGGAAAGTGCTTGATGATTGCTTCCAGCAGATCGGGCACGCCTTCGCCGGTTTTGGCCGAGACCCGCACGGCATCCTGCGCATCGATGCCGATGATCTCCTCGATCTCCTTGATGACCCGGTCGGGGTCGGCGGACGGCAGGTCGATCTTGTTGATCACCGGCAGCACTTCGAGCCCCTGCTCGTTGGCGGTGTAGCAATTGGCGACGCTCTGCGCCTCGACGCCCTGAGAGGCGTCCACGACCAGCAGCGCCCCCTCGCAGGCTGCAAGGCTGCGCGAGACCTCATAGGAGAAATCCACGTGCCCCGGTGTATCGATCAGGTTGAGCTGATAGCGCTCGCCATCGCTGGCCTGATAGAAAAGCGTGACGCTCTGAGCCTTGATGGTGATGCCGCGCTCCCGCTCCAGGTCCATGGAGTCGAGCACCTGGGCCTGCATCTCCCGGTCCTGCAGTCCGCCGCACAACTGGATCAGCCGGTCGGCGAGGGTCGATTTACCATGATCGACGTGCGCGATAATCGAGAAATTGCGTATTTTGGGCATCAACTACCGATGGGTGGGGCTCCTAGGGGAGCCAAGGGCGCGCGGATTATAGCCTTAGCAGGCGAAGCAATTCCGGCGCATCCAGCTGCACACTGCAGACGGGCACCCCGTCCATCAGCAGGACCGGGATCTTCAGTCTGTAGCGTCGTTGCAGTTCGGGATCCGAGTCGACGTCACGCACCTCGACCGGCGGCAATGGGAAGCGCCGGCCGAGCGCGGAGAGCTGCGCCAGCATGTGCTCGCAAAGCTCGCATTCGGGACGGGTGAGCAGCACCAGCGCGGCAGCGCGTCCACCCTGCTCCCTCGAAGACGGGCCGCTCAATGGTGTCCGGACATGCCACCCGGCGCCGACCCGAAGCCGACCGTGCGGGGGGCCTGCGATGCAGGTCCGGGCGGACCCGGCATGGCGGGCGTCGTCGTGGCAAACCCATTGATCGTGGCATTTATCCCGGCATTGCGACTCTCGAAACTGGCATCGGGTATCGCGGATGGCGGGGACGCCGCGAACATGCCCGGTGCCTGGTCGAAGATCGAGGACGCGTTGCTGGTGCGAAGCGCCGGCGCCAGCGGATGCTCCATCGCCGAATAGGTATCCGCCGCATTGGTGGATGGGCCAGCCGTGCGAATCGACAGCGCGATGGCGCGCACCGTTTCAGGAGGCACCTCACCGACCGCGGTCACGCGATAGCCCTGCACCATCGTCGCATAGGCCGAACTCGTGCCGAGCGTCGCTGCATCGTCGTGGCCGGAGGCATTAGGATCGCGCCCGACCTCGATGAAGACCGACACCGAGGCCATGCCGTCGCTGAAGACGAGATGTTCCACCGGACCGCCGGGCAACATCTGTCGCGCGCTCGCGGTCATATGAAACCCGGGCGGCAAAGACGCCGCCTGCCACGAGATCGACAGTGCGCCGCCGGTCGGATTGTCGGCATCCTGATGCACCCAGCGAAACGCACGCGCATCGACCGACGGCTGCAGTTCGGCGTCGGAGATGTGGTTGGGCAGGCGCAGATCGGTGAACACCAGCTGCTCCAGGATCTCGCCGTTGCGGCTGCGCAGCTGAGTCTTGAGCGGCATTCCACTGGCTTCATCCACCCACACCCGATAACCGTATCGCAGTTCGTCCGTGGGCGTGATGGCAATGACGCGCACAGCGCGGCCCGAGGCGCGGGTGCGCGCCAGTTCGCTGATGTCGTATTGGGCCGCAGAGCTGACGTCCAGTCGGGGAAGGCTTGCCAGCAGCATACCGCCCTCGCTGCTGCGCTCGACCAGAACGGTCCGTTTATCAGGCAGATAGCAGGTCAGCTGCGTTCCGCGGCGAATGAACTCCCTGCCCGATCCATCCATCGACAGCAGCCGCTCCGAGACGCCGTCGGTGCCGACGCGGTGGATGACCCGCAGCGTCTCCGTGTCGCTGCCGTGCTCGTGCACGAACACACCCTCGTAGTTGAGTTTGGACAGCGCCTGGTCGGTGCGCATCAGCCAGCTGCGCGGGTCGTCGTTCTCGGCTGCGCGAGCGGTTCCCTGAATCAGGAGCGCCGCGCACAGGCTGGCAACGAAGCACATCGCCGCCAGGCCGAAGCGATCGGCACCGCGCCTAGTGGGTAGCAGCGCTCGCGGCAGGCATCGCATCGGTCTGACCTGCTTGAGACGTGACGACGCGCGATACCGCCACGTCCGCCGTCTCTTCATTGGATACGAGCGCGGACAACAGGCTGCGTCGCATCAGCGGCGTCGAATACTCACTGTGCGCGACCATGTAGTCGGCCAGCTGCGTCTGCAGACCTATACCGGACGCGGTCTGATTGACAGGCGTGACATAGCTGCGCGGCTCGCCATTGCTGATGGACGGTGCGGTGCGCATCGCCACCGGAACGCTCGCAGGCTCGGCAGACATGACGGCAACGGCATTCGCAGGCATCGTGGCGTGATCGAGCGGAACGTTCACGCGCGCAACCGATACCACGCCGGCCGGTGAGGAATAGCGCAACAAAGCGATCGATACACCCGCTACGGCGGCGACCATCGACGCTGCCAGTGCGCTGTTCCTGACAGTGCGACCCGGCATGCCCTTGCTTCGGGCGCTACGCGACTCGCGGGCGGCGACCGTCACGGGCGTACCCAGCTCGACATCGAGCGCAGCGCCGACCCGACTGGCAAAACCGCTCCGGGCGGTCGCCACAGGTTCCGAACGCATCGCAGCGCCGATCAGCGCATAGCGCGACCAGCGAGCCCGCAATTTCTCGTCACGATCGATCCGGCGCGAAAGCAGTTCACACTCCGCTGCGGGTAACTCGCCATCGAACATCGCCGACAGCTGGCTCGCTGCCGACAATTGGCCTTCGCCTTGCTCCTGCGTCACACGAGGCTCCTGCGTCACACCAGTTCCTCCGCCCGACCCAAACCTCCATCGAACACTTCCCGCAGGCGCTTGTCGATCGCCTCGCGGGCCCGGAAAATTCGCGAACGCACTGTTCCGACGGGACAATCCATCGACGCGGCAATCTCCTCGTAGCTCAACCCTTCCAGCTCGCGCAGCACGATCGCCGTCCGTAAGTCTTCAGGCAATGATTCGATGGCATGGTTCACTGTCTCCCGAATTTCTTCGGTGAGTGCCAACCCTTCTGGCGTTTCCGGATCACGCAGCCGGTTGACCAGGCCGTCGCTCTCATCGTTGTTCTGGGTATCGAGTTCGAAGCTTACCGGGTTCCGATCGCGCGCCGCCAATGCATTCTTCGCGGTATTGATGGCGATGCGGTAGAGCCACGTGTAGAAGGCGCTGTCGCCGCGGAACTGCGGTAACGCGCGATAGGCCTTGATGAACGCTTCCTGCGCCACATCCTCGGCATCGGCCGGCTCGCGCACGTAGCGCATGACCAGTTTGACGACCTTGTGCTGATACTTGAGCACGAGCAGGTCGTAGGCGCCGCGCTCTCCGCGCTGCACCCGCCTTACCAGTCCCAGGTCACTGCTGTCAGGGCCCATCGGCAATCCCATTGCTTCGTCAGGCTGCCCGACAGCAACCTGAATAGACTTAACTCCGGGTACAAAGTTCGCCGTCGAAAGTCTATCAGCTAAAGGTGACATCGAGACGTCCGCCGCCAAGACCGCCGCAACCGGCGCCGTCGCAGAGTGTTCATTGACGGATTGGACGGCCTGCGGCGGCGAAGGTTCCCACCCCCGGGTGAGAATCAGCCGACATAATCCAGGATCTCCCGGACGGCAGCGGCGAGCTGCGCGTCGGGTGGGATCATGGCGCCCAGCACGTAGGCGGCCAGTTCGGGATCGGGCAGCTCGAGCAGCGCCTCGAAGCCCGCCCGCTGCACCTCGGAGGCCTCGTCGTAGCGCCCCTTCAGCCATCGCTGCAGCAGGATGTCGAGCTCTTTCATCCCGCGGCGGGATCGCCAGCCCAGTCGCGCGCGGCGTCCCGGCTCGGGAATCCCTGCCACGCTAGTGCTGGCGTTCGGCCAGCATCCGCTTGATCGCGCCGATCGCCTTGGCCGGGTTCAGATCCTTCGGGCAGGCCTCGGTGCAGTTCATGATCGTGTGGCAGCGATAGAGGCGGAACGGGTCTTCGAGCTCGTCGAGCCGCTCGCCCTTGGCCTCATCGCGGCTGTCGACCAGCCAGCGATAAGCGGCCAGCAGTGCCGCAGGACCCAGATAGCGTTCCGAGTTCCACCAGTAGCTCGGGCACGCGGTCGAACAGCACGCACACAGGATGCAGGCCGACGGGCGATCGATCTGCAGCTGATCTTCCTTGGCCTGCAGACGCTCGCGATCCGGCGGCGGCGGGGTGCGCGTCTGCAGCCAGGGTTTCACGGCGGCATACTGCGCGTAAAAATTGGTCAGGTCGGTCACCAGATCCTTGACCACCGGCATGTGTGGCAACGGATAGATCGCCACCGGCCCCTTACCCACTTCATCGCAGGCGCGGGTGCAGGCGAGCGTATTCAAGCCGTTGATGTTCATCGCGCACGAGCCGCAGATACCCTCACGGCACGAGCGTCGCAGCGACAGCGTCGGGTCGATCTCGTTCTTGATCTTCAGCAGTGCGTCCAGAACCATCGGACCGCAGCTCGCCATGTCGATCTCGAAGCTATCGACGCGCGGGCGTTCGCCGGACGACGGATCGAACCGGTAGATCTTGAAGGTTCTCACACGCTTGGCACCGGCGGGGGCGCGATAGGTCTTGCCGGCGCGCGTGTCGATGCGGGAATTCGGCGGTAGTGTCAGTTCACCCATGTCAGTACGTCCGTGCCTTCGGCGCGATGTATTCGACTTCGTCGGTCAGCGTATTCGTGTGCACCGGCCGGTAGTCGATGTTCGGGCGCCCCTTGGGATCGACCCAGCAGAGCGTGTGCTTCATCCAGTTGGCGTCGTCGCGGTTCGGGAAATCTTCGCGCGCGTGTGCACCGCGGCTCTCCTTGCGATTGGACGCCGAGTGGATGGTTGCGACCGCCTGCATCAGCAGATTCTCGAGTTCCATGGTCTCGATCAGGTCGGTGTTCCAGATCAGGCCACGATCGGAGACGGCCACCTCGGCAAATGACGCGCAGGTCTGGGTCAGTTTCTCGATGCCCTCTTCCAGGGACTGACCGGTGCGAAACACCGCCGCATCGTTCTGCATGATCTTCTGCATCTCGGTACGGATGGTCGCCGTCGGGCGTGAACCCTTGGCGTTGCGATAGCGGTCGAGCCGTGTCAGCGCGAGATCGGAGCCGTCCTTCGGCAAGGCCTTCTGCTTGGCACCCGCCTTCACGACCTGTGCGCAGTGCCGGGCGGCTTCGCGGCCGAATACGACCAGATCGAGCAGCGAGTTCGAACCCAGGCGGTTGGCGCCGTGGACCGAGACGCAGGCGGCCTCGCCGACAGCCATCAGGCCCGGTATCACGGTGTTGGGATCGCCCCCGTTGAGGGTGACGACTTCCCCGCGAATCGTGCACGGGATGCCGCCCATGTTGTAGTGGACGGTCGGCAGAATCGGAATCGGCTCGCGCGTGACATCCACGCCGGCAAAGATGCGGGCGGTCTCGGCGATACCGGGCAGTCGCTCGTGAATCACCGCCGCACCCAGATGCTCGAGGTGCAGATGGATGTGATCCTTGTGCTCACCGACGCCGCGTCCTTCACGGATCTCGATCGTCTCCGCACGACTGACGACGTCGCGCGAAGCCAGGTCCTTAGCGTTCGGCGCATAGCGCTCCATGAAGCGGTCGCCGGCGGAGTTGGTCAGATAGCCGCCTTCACCGCGCGCACCCTCGGTCACCAGGCAGCCCGACCCATAGATGCCGGTGGGATGAAACTGGACGAACTCCATGTCCTGCATCGGCAGTCCGGCACGCAGCACCATGCCGCCGCCATCTCCAGTGCAGGTATGCGCCGAGGTGCACGAGGCATAGGCGCGGCCATAGCCGCCGGTCGCGAGAATGGTTACCTGCGCACGGAAACGATGCAGCTTGCCGTCCGCGAGATCGATGGCGATCACGCCGCGACACTCGCCGTTCTCCATGACCAGATCGATGGCGAAGTATTCGACGAAGAATTCCGCCTCGTGCCGGATCGACTGCTGATACAGCGTGTGCAGCATCGCGTGGCCGGTACGATCCGCGGCCGCGCAGGTACGCTGCGCCACACCCTTGCCGTAGTTGGTGGTCATGCCACCGAATGGCCGCTGATAGATGTGCCCGTCGTCGGTGCGGGAGAACGGTACGCCGTAATGCTCCAGCTCGATCACCGCGGCTGGCGCTTCCTTGCACATGAATTCGATCGCGTCCTGATCGCCGAGCCAGTCCGACCCCTTGACGGTGTCGTACATGTGCCAGCGCCAGTCGTCATCGCCCATGTTGCCGAGCGCGGCGCTGATACCGCCCTGCGCGGCTACCGTGTGACTGCGGGTGGGAAAGACCTTGGTGATGTTGGCGGTGGACAGGCCGGCCTCGGCCAGCCCCAGTGTCGCACGCAGACCCGCACCACCGGCACCGACGACGATCACGTCGTAGGTGTGATCAACGAATTCATAGGCGCTCATCGCAGGCTCCGGATCGCGATGCGCAGCACCGCGTAGACGCCGCTGGCGGCGATCAGACCATTCAGGAATGCCGACAGTAGCAACAGCAGCGTCTTCGACAGATAGGTATGGACGTAGTCTTCGATGACGATCGACAGACCCAGCCACGCGTGCCAGGCCGCCAGGACGATCAGCAGCGACAGCAGAACCGGGTTCCAGCTGTTGCCCACCCAGCCGACGACGGTGTGATAGTCGCTGTCGGGCAGCGACAGCAGCTGGTAGACCAGCCAGATCGACAGCGGCGCGAGCGCGAGCGCCGAGAAGCGCTGGACGACCCAATGATGTACGCCTGCGTGAGCCGAACCGTGGTTCAGCGCCTTGGCCAGTGGTGCACGCAGACTCATGGCGCCGTACCGCGCCAGAAGATGAGATACAGACACAGCGCCGATACGATCACGACTGCGGCGATGACGAGATTCGCCGTGCGGCGCGCGGTCGTTTTCTCAAAGCCCCAGCCGATATCGAAGGCCAGGTGCCGCAGACCGGTGCTGAAGTGGTAGATCAGAGCGATGAGCGCCAGCGAGACCACCACCTTGGCGGGAAGGCTGACGAAGAATGGCTTGAAAGCGTCGTAGCTGTCGCGACCGAAACTGGCACCGATCAGCCAGATCACCAGTCCCAACAGCGCAGCGACCAGGGCGACGCCCGTCACGCGATGCAGAATCGAAAGAGTATTCGTATAAGCCCATCGGTATGGGCCGATACCCACCACCTTCATGAAGGGTGATAGCGGCCGTTCAGCCATCGTTGCTCCTAGTCAAAAATCGATACAGCGTCCGCGCTTTTCCCAGTCGCCGTAGCGAGTCGGCTCCGGACCTAGTAGTCCGCCAATTTCGACTGGCTTGCTGGTCGGCGCACCGGAAACTGCGGCTTCGCGGCACTCGGGCACCGGATCACTCGCGGCGAGGTGTCCCGGCGCGATGGGGGGTGCTTCAGGAACCGGCATGCCGCATAGTGTGCCAGAATCGCGACCCGCCGACCACCGCACCACCATGCCAGCACCCACTTGCGTCTGTCTGCTCGAGGACCTCGGTGTTCTGCACATCGGTGGCGTCGATGCGCGCAAATTCCTGCAGGGACAGCTGTCCAACGATCTGGAGAGGCTGCGTGGCGACGAACTGCTGCGTGCCGGTTTACACAATCCGCAGGGTCGCACGGTGGCCCTGCTGGCGATGCTCGCGGCAGCCGATAACGGCGTGCTGGCATTGCTGCCGCGCGACCTGTTGGACAGCGTCAGTACATTGTTGAAGCGTTTTGTCCTTCGCGCCAAGGTTTCTATGAGGGATGCCACCGCGGACTTCAGGGCATATGGTCTGGGCGCACCGGAAGTCGCGGCTGGCGCGGTCGGACAGCGAGTCCGCTATGGACGCGGGGACGATCAGCGGCAGCTGCTGCTGCAACCGCAAGCGGATGAGCCGCTGTCGATCACAGTGCCGCGGGAGCATTGGCTCGCGCTCGACATCGCCGCCGGGCTGCCTCAGATCGGCGTGGCCAACAGCGGGCATTTCGTGGCGCAGATGCTCAATCTCGATTGCATCGACGCCGTATCGTTCAAGAAGGGCTGCTACACCGGCCAGGAGATCATCGCGCGCGCGCATTTCCGTGGACGCGTCAAACGCCGCATGCAACGCTTCGTGACCGACGCGCGCTGCGCGCCTGGGGCTGCCCTCGTGGCCGGTGCCGCAGGACGACTGACCGATGGACGTCACTACCATGTCGTGGAAGGCGTCGTGCGCGAAGACGGGCATTGCGAGTTTCTGGCGGTGGCGCACCTGCCGGGTGACATCGGCAATGCCGGCAATGCCGATACGACCATCGTTGCGGGCGCGGTCAGTACTGCTGGCGCCGCCAGTGCTGCGAGCACTCCCAGTGCTGCTGGCACTACTGCCGATGCGGCGGACAATCGCACTGGAGAACAGTCGCTCGCGGCACAGCCGCTGCCGCTGCCGTATCCGCTGCCCGTCTAGCGCTTATGTGGCGCTGTGGATCGCCGCGGTGCGAACGATGCGCTGCGGCTGTGCCACGCCGTAGCCCTGCGCATAGTCGACGCCGATGTTCTTCAGCATCTGGATGATTTCGGCGTTCTCGGCGAACTCGGCGATGGTCTGTTTGCCGGTAAGGTGCCCGATCTCGTTGATCGAGCGCACCATCTCACGATCGATGGGGTCGTGCAGGATCTCACGCACGAAACTACCGTCGATCTTCAGATAGTCGACTGGGAAATGCTTCAGATAACCGAACGACGACAGGCCGGTGCCGAAATCGTCGAGTGAGAACCTACAGCCCAGTTCCTTCAATGCCTGGATGAAACGGTTGGCCTGCGAGAAGCTGGCAACCGCTGCGGTCTCGGTGATCTCGAAACAGATCTTCGTTGCGTC
>DATBAM010000154.1:0-6163 GCA_036271535.1 Steroidobacteraceae bacterium
AGAAACGTCGGGTTGGCACGTTACCTCCAACGACCCTGGCCGGTGCCTCGAGGCACGGACGCCCGGTTCGGTGCTAAGCGAAGGCGAAATCGTCGCAGTAAAATTCCGCCAGCACGACGTCCTGGTAGCTAGCATCTGCGACCCCGGCGTCGGCTTCTCGCTAGTCGGCCGTCGCCGTTGCACCCAGAATCGCGAGCTCGTCCGCCTGGCTGTCAGCGCCGGCGCGAAGACCGCTGCCGCCTGAAAGCACGGCTTGACGACGGCGTAGCCTTGGCGCCGCCCCAGGCAAAATCGCCCGCCGCCCCACGCCGCCCGCCGATCCCACCGCATACGCGAGCCGCGTACGTCGAGTACCTCACTTGAGAGAGGGCCCGACGCACCCAAAGCCAGATTCCCTCGACGTAACGCAGCCGTAGGATCGGTGCTATCGCTTTGGGGTGGGGGTGGGGCAGCTACGTTCGGCATCCCGGCACGGGCCTGCGAAACAGGCTTGGCAGCCGTCGTAAAGCCCTGCAGTGTCAAAGGGTTACATCCCAAGTCGGGTAGCATGAACTAACCTTCACTTGTCATGCCACTTGGATTATCGATAATCGAGACTATATCGGCTCGGGGAGGACACACGCTGTAGCTCCCCCTTTCATCCCCGATCAAAGGCCCGGCCATGTGGATTGTCGAGGTGGCGCTAAAGCGCCCCTATACCTTCATTGTTCTTGCTCTGCTCCTGCCATTGATCGGTGCGCTGACCATTCTGGGTACGCCATTGCGTCCCGGGATGGCGACGGACATCTTCCCCGACATCAAGATCCCGATCATCGCGGTGACCTTCCAGTACACCGGTATGCCGCCGGACGAGATGGCGGGGCGCATCACGGCGCAGATCGAGCGCTACGCGACCACGATCATCAACGACATTGAGCACGTCGAGTCGACGACGTATCCGGGCGTGTCGGTGATCAAGCTGTTCTTCCAGCCGGGTGTGGACATCAATCTCGCGATGGCGCAGGTGACGGCGTTCGGGCAGCTATCGTTGAAGAACATGCCGCCGGGTATCCAGCCGCCACTCATCCTCAAGTACAACGCCGCGACCGTCCCCATACTGCAGCTCGCGCTCTCGAGTAACAAACTCACCGAGTCGCAGCTCTTCGACTTCGGCAACCAGACCATCCGTGCCCAGGTCGCCACGATCTACGGCGCCGCGGTTCCTTATCCCTTCGGTGGCGCGACCCGCCAGGTGCAGATCGACCTCAAGCCCGATGCGCTGCGCGCACAAGGCCTCACCGCGAACGACGTCAACAACGCCATCAGCAATCAGAACCTGATCGTGCCCGCCGGCACGCAGAAGATCGGTGACACTGAATACAACATCAAGCTGAATTCCAGCCCCCTGAAGGTCGACCAGATCAACGACCTGCCGATCCGCGGCCGGGTCGGGGGTAACGTCACATACATCCGTGATGTCGCATTCGTGCATGACGGTCACCCGCCCCAGACGAACATCGTCCGCGTGAACGGCCGGCGCGCCGTCCTCATGTCGATTCAGAAGACCGGCGCGGCCTCCACGCTGAACATCGTGAACGAGATCCAGGCGCGCCTGCCGCGTGTGCGCGAAGTGCTTCCGGATGGCGCGTCGATCGCGACAACCGGCGACCAGTCTGTGTTCGTACGCGCCGCCGTGAAGGGTGTCGTGACGGAGGCGATCATCGCCGCCGCGTTGACCGCTCTCATGGTGCTGCTGTTCCTCGGTAGCTGGCGCAGCACGCTGATCATCGCCATCTCGATTCCGCTGTCGATCATCACGTCCATCATCATGCTCGACGCGCTGGGCGAGACGATCAACCTCATGACCCTCGGCGGCCTGGCGCTCGCCGTCGGTATTCTCGTCGACGATGCGACGGTGACCATCGAGAACATCAATCGTCACCTGGAAGACGGCATGGATGTAGAGCCCGCGATCCTCAAGGGCTCGTTCGAGATCACGATTCCCGCGCTCGTCTCGACGCTCTCTATTTGTATCGTGTTCGTGCCGATGTTTCTGTTGTCCGGCGTGGCGCGTTACCTGTTTGTGCCTTTGGCAGAGGCCGTCGTGTTCGCGATGCTGACCTCGTATGTCCTGTCGCGTACGTTGGTGCCGACGCTCTCGAAGTACTGGCTGCGTACGGCTGCCGTGGAGCACGATGCGGCGAGGAACCCCAACTTCCTGCAACGGTTCCAACGTGGCTTCGAAGCACAGTTCGAGAAAGTGCGCCACAGCTACCAGGACTTCCTGTCGACCGTACTCGAGCATCGCAGCGCCTTCATCGCTGTGTTCCTCGGATTCGCCGCCGCGTCCATGCTCATCTATCCCTTCCTCGGGAAGAACTTCTTCCCCGAGGTCGACGCCGGCCAGATCAAGCTCCACATCCGGGGCCAGACCGGCTTGCGGGTGGAAGACACCGCGGCGCTCGTCGATCACATCGAAGCCGCCATGCGCGAGGTGATCCCGCCGAAAGAGATCGATAGCATGGTCGACAACATCGGCCTGCCGGTCTCGGGCATCAACCTCACTTATGGGAACTCGGGCACCATCGGCAGCAGCGATGCTGACATCCTCATCTCGCTGAAGCCGGACCACCCGCCGACCGCGGACTACATCCGTAAGCTGCGACAGCGGTTGCCGCACGAGTTTCCCAGCACCGTGTTCGGCTTCCTGCCGGCGGATATCGTCAGCCAGATTCTGAATTTCGGTGTGCCGGCGCCCATCGATATCCAGGTTTCGGGTGCGAACCCGCTGAATCACGATATCGCCAACGGACTGCTGGCCTCGCTGCGGCACGTACCGGGACTCGTCGATCTGCGCCTCGGCGAGGTTTTCAACCAGCCCGAGTGGCGGGTCGTGACCGATCGTAGCCGCGCCCAGCAGTTGGGCATCAACCAGCATGATGTCGCCAACAACCTGTTACTGACGCTGTCGGGCAGCGGTCAGATCGCGCCGACTTTCTGGCTGAACTTTGACACGGGGTTGCAGTACCCGCTCGTTACGCAGGCGCCGCAGTACCGTATGACCTCGCTCCAGGACCTGCAGAATCTGCCGGTCACGACCGCCAACGGCCAACAGCAGATTCTCGGCGGCCTGGCGACCATCACCCGCGGCATGGGCCCGGCAGTCCTGGTACACCGGGATACCCAGAACATCATAGATATTTTCGGTGCCGCGCAGGATCGCGACCTCGGCGCAATCAACGATGACATCAATGCGGCGATCGCGAAGTTCGACGGTAAGCTGCCCAAAGGCACCCACATCACCGTGCGCGGCCAGGTGCAGACCATGACCGCCTCCTACACCGGGCTGGCGATCGGCTTCATCGGCGCGATCGTGCTGGTGTACCTGCTGATCGTGATCAACTTCCAGTCCTGGACCGACGCGTTCATCATCATCACCGCTTTGCCGGCGGCGGTAGCCGGTATCGCCTGGATGTTGTTGATCACGCACACGACCCTGAGCGTGCCCGCGCTGACCGGCGCGATCATGTGTATGGGTGTCGCGACTGCCAACAGTATCCTGGTCGTGAGCTTTGCCCGCGACCGCCTCAACGAGGGTGCAACGCCGCTTCAGGCGGCTTATGACGCCGGCTTCACGCGCTTCCGTCCGGTGTTGATGACGGCGCTGGCGATGATCATCGGTATGTTGCCGATGTCTCTCGGCCTCGGTGACGGTGGCGAGCAGAATGCGCCGCTCGGCCGTGCCGTGATTGGCGGCCTGTTGTTCGCGACAGTCGCCACGCTGGTCTTCGTGCCCACCGTGTTCGCAGCGATGCACGGCCGGCGCGGCACCAGGCCGGTACCCCCGAACCATTTGACCCCGAGTGTGGCGACCTGAGCGTCGTCGTACCCAATAACTGCTAATGAGCAAATTGAGACGATCATGGACCAGCTGATACGGTCGAACGAATTGGGAGCTGACGGCGCCGCGGCGTCCACCGGCACGAAACGCAGCGCGCGTGGGCTGGGCCGGGCGGCCCTGTTCGTGGGAGTTGCAGCACTCATCGTCATAATCTGGGCCGGGGTTTCCGCGCACTTTGCGTCGGCGAAGCTCAAAGAGGTCACCGAGGCACAGGCGGTCATCACCGTCGCAACGACGAAGCCGACCTCGCAGTCCGAGGACTCGGAGCTCATCCTCCCCGGTAATATCCAGGCGAACTACGAGGCGCCGATCTACGCGCGCACCAGCGGTTACCTGAAGCGCTGGCTCGTCGACATCGGCACGCCCGTCAAGGCAGGGCAACTGTTGGCTGAGATCGAGTCGCCGGAAATCGATCAGCAGCTGCGCCAAGCGCAAGCGGATCTCGCGACCGCCGAGGCCAACCAGAAGATTGCCGACCTGACGGCGCAACGCTGGAAAGATCTGCGCTCGACGGATTCCGTGTCGAAGCAGGAAGCTGACGAGAAAATCGCGTCGGCCGCTTCGGGTGATGCGCAGATGCAGGCTGCGCATGCCAACGTGCAGCGCCTGAAAGAGCTCTCGGGCTTCGAGAAGATCGTCGCTCCGTTCGATGGCGTGGTGACCGCGAGAAATACGGACATCGGCCAGCTCATCGCGGCCGGCGAGAACACCGGCCCGGCGTTGTTCCGAGTTGCTGACATGCATCGTCTGCGTACCTACGTCACCGTGCCGCAGACGTATGCCGCGAGCATGAAGCCGGGCCTGACGGCCGACCTGGTTTTCCCGGACCGTCCGGGTAAGGTCTACACCGCTACGCTCGACAGCACCTCGAGTGCGATCGATACGTCGACCCGCACGTTGCTCGCGCAGCTCGTCATCGACAACAAGAATGGCGAGCTGCTACCGGGCGCCTACGCCGAGGTGCACTTCCACCTGCCGCCGAGTGCCGCGGGCCCGTCATTCAAACTGCCCGCGAACGTGTTGTTGTTTCGCGGCGATGGTTTGCACGTTGGCACGGTCGACGCGAACAACCATGTAGTGTTGAAGACAGTCGAGGTTGGCCGGGACTACGGCTCCGACATTGAGATCATTCACGGGCTGAGTGCCGATGACAATGTCATCCTCTCCCCACCGGACTCTCTGTCGGATGGCTTGGCAGTCCGCCTGGCGACGCCGCCGAAGGCGGAGCGAGTTGCGAAATCGTGAACCGGAAGGTACTCCCGGCGGTCGTAGCGAGTGTGGTCGCGAGCATTCTCGCCGCCTGCTCGCTGGCGCCGCCTTATAAGCCGCCGCAGACCGAAGCGGTTGCCCAGTTCAAGGAGGCCGGCGATTGGATGCCGGCGGTACCGGCCGACGCCCAGCAGCGCGGTGACTGGTGGCAGGTGTTCAGCGACCCGAAGCTGGACGAGCTGGAGACGCAACTCAACACTGCCAACCCTGACTTGCAGGCCGCGGTAGCCCGCTTCGTACAGGCGCGTGCTGTCGCCCGCCAGGACGTGTCGGCCGAGTTTCCGACAGTGGGCGCCGGTGTCTCCGGGACCCGGGCACGCAGCTCGGCCACAGGGCCGCTATCCAGTTTCTACGGCAATGCGCCGGTCACCTCGAATGACTTCATCGCCGGTCTGAACTTGAATTGGGAAATCGACCTGTTCGGTCGCCTGCGTAACACGGCTAACGCCGCCAAAGCCCAGGCGCAGAGCAGTGAGGCGGACGCCGCAGCGGTCGCTTTGTCGCTGCAGGCGGAGTTGGCGACCGACTACTTCAGCTTGCGTGGTGACGACACCACCATCGTGCTGCTCGAGGACACGATCAAAGTCTTCGACCACGCTTATGATCTGACCAGGAATCGTTACACCGAAGGCATCTCCGCGGCCACCGATGTCGACCAGGCCGACACCCTGCGGCAGAATGCCCGGGCGCAGTTGGCTTCGGTACGCCGTGACCGGGCGCAGCTCGAGCACGCTATCGCCGTTCTGCTAGGTGTTCTGCCTTCGAGCTTCGGGCTCGAGGCTGCCCAGTTGGCCGGATCGGTCCCCCCGGTCAGCAGGGGCCTGCCATCGCTTCTGTTACAGCGTCGCCCCGATGTGGCGCGGGCTGAGCGGGCAATGGCGGCCGCGAATGCCCAGATCGGGGTGGCGCGTGCCGCGTGGTTCCCTGTTTTCACCCTGACAGGCGAAGCCGGCTTTCAAAGCCTCCTCGGCTCGCAGTGGCTCAAGGCGCCCAGCCGCATCTGGTCGGTGGGTC
>DATBAM010000155.1:0-3916 GCA_036271535.1 Steroidobacteraceae bacterium
CCGCCAGCACCACGAAAACCATCATGGCGCGCGAATGAGACCTGCGGGCAGCGGAACATGGCGATGCCATCGATTGTCTTCTCGGCGAGCTACCTCAATTGAAGAAAACGGAGGGGACCACAAATCGGACGTGCAATCAACTAACCGGCGGCCCGCAGGGCCTGATGGGCGGCCCACAGGTGCATCACCGCGTAACTGCGCCACGGACGCCATCGTTGCGAGAGTGATTCGGCTTCGCCGGGACTCACGCCGCCCAGTGCGTTACGAATGGCGATATCCTCTTTCGGAAAGGCATCGGGCCAGCTCAGCGCGCGCATCGCCACGTAGTGGGCGGTCCAAGGGCCGATGCCCGGTATCTGCGTCAGACGCCGCATCATCTCTTCGGGGTGAACGCATCCGCCATCGAGCGAGGCAGCTCCTGTCAACTGCGCCTGCGCCAGCAGGATCATCGTGCGTGCGCGTGCACCGACGATTCCCAGTCGCGCGACGCTGGACTGGCTCGCATCGGCCACGCGCGCGGCCGCGGGTGTCAGCCGGGAAAGCTGCGCAAACGGCGTCGCGATCGATTCGCCGAAAGCCTCTGCGAACCGTCCGCTCACCGTCGTCGCGGCTCGGACCGTTACCTGCTGGCCCAGAATCGCACGCCACCCCAGCTCGAAGCCGCTGAACGCGCCCGGCACCCTGATACCAGGCGATTGCCGTATCAACTTTGCAATCCTGCGGTCAGGCTTCAAGTGCGCGGCGATGATGTCTGGCCGCGCCGCCAGATCGAACAGAGCGCGCACGCGCGTCAGCAACATCGGTAGCGCGGCCGACAGACCGGGAGAGAATTCGAGCGCCAGGGCATGTTTACCCGACTGATGCGTGACGCGGATCCAGCCGGTGTGCGCGCCCAGACGCACGGTGCGAGCGTAGAAATCTTCCGTTACCCATTCGACATCGCGGGTCTCGCGCGCGGCCAGAAACCGCAACACGCTCTGCCAGTCATAGGGCGGTCGGTAGCCAAGCAGTATCCGCGACGTCGCCGCTTGCGCGATGAGTTCCAGCCCTGCCCCGGTCTGCTTGCGCAGGCGGCTGGGCGATAGCCGGTAGCGGGACTGAAACGCGTCGTTGAAACGACGCAGACTGGAAAAACCGCTTGCGAACGCGACCTGCGTGACTGCGAGCGACGTTTCGGTCAGCAGCTGCTTGGCCAGCAGCAGGCGGCGTGTCAGCAGCAATTGCACCGGCGGCGCGCCAAGTTCCTGCTGCACGATGCGCCGGACCTGCCGCGAGCTCAGCTCGAATTGAGCCGCGATCGCTTCCAGACCAGCGTCGGCACCGATGGCGCCAGCCTCGAGGCGTTCGACGATCAGCTGCGCGATTCGCTGCGATGTGTCGATGGGTGCATTACCCGGCGCAAGTTCCGGGCGGCAGCGCAGACAAGGTCGAAAACGCGCCTGCTCGGCCTCGTGTGGCGACGAGAAGAATCGGCAGTTGCGCCGCATCGGAACTCTGGCGGGACAGACGGGGCGACAGTAGATTCCGGTCGAGACGACGCCGACGAAGAAGACGCCGTCGAATCGACGATCGCGCGCCCGTAGCGCGCGATACAGTGAGCGCGAGTCCAGTGCCATACCGCAAGTTTACCTGCACGGGCAGCTTTCACTCGCCATTTTCGGACATGGGCATCGATTGCGCGCGGGCGCTGCCCCGATGTCCGAAAACGGCGAGTATGGACCCGGCCGCCCGGCTAGCATGGCTGACTGTTGCGCTATCGCGAGGTACTGAAATGCAACGCCCGTCTATGGAACCGCTGGCTGGCCGGATGGTGCCGTCGCCCGTAGGACAGTTGAGTCTCGTAGCCAGCGATCGAGGGCTGGTGGCCGTGCTGTGGGAAAACGACAGTCCGGTGCGCGTTCGACTCGCCGAAGTCAGGAAAGATGCGGGAGCGAATCGCTTTCTTGCGCAGGCCGCGCGTGAACTGGACGAATATTTCTCCGGTCGGCGCACCGCGTTCTCGCTGGCCCTCGACTTCAGGGGAACTGAATTTCAGCGGCAGGTCTGGAACGCGCTGCTCACGATTCCGTGCGGCGGAACCCGAACCTATGCACAAGTTGCGCGTCAGATCGGAAGGCCGGCAGCCGTGCGCGCGGTCGGCGCTGCCAACGGCCGCAATCCCGTCTCGATCATCGTCCCCTGCCATCGTGTGGTGGGTTCGGATGGCACGTTGACGGGATTTGCGGGAGGCCTCGACGTCAAAGCCAGGTTACTGGCGCTCGAAAGCAGTCAGGCCGGTTGCATCCGCCGACGAGAAAACAGCGCCAGCGGTACGGCTATGGCAAAGAACACCACCTGTCCCAGCAGCGCCTGATTGTAGGAGCCGGTACGTTCGAAGACGGCGGCCGCCAGCGGTACGCAAGCGAACGCGAATGGTAGGTTCACCATGGTGAAGATGCCGTACGCGCGGCTGAAACTCTCGCGACCGGCGATTTCCGAGATCACCGTTCCCGTTACCGGCAGGGCGCCCGAGCTGTGCACGCCGAACAGGATGATGACGGCGATGGTGGCAACGAATGGCGGGTGCAGCAGCAACAGCAGCCACAGAATGGCGCAGTCGAACACCAGCAACCCCATCGCCAGCGCCCCGCCTAAGCGATCGGCGACCCATCCGAAGACAACGGTCCCGGCAAGACCACCGATGGTCTGCATCGAAAGGAGCGTCGCGCCCTCCGCCGGCGAAAAGCCCCATGACCCGGCGATCGACACCATGTTCGATGTCAGGATGATCGTGCCGCAATTGGACGCTACAGAGGCTATCGCGATGGCCCAGAAACGCGGCGAGCTCAGCAGCGTGCTGCTTGAAACGTTGGCCGTCGCCGGGGCCGTGCCAGCCGGTGTTGACTCGGCACTGGAAGCGGCTGAATCAGGCGGCCAGTCGATGACGAAGAGATTCGCGAGAACGCAGATGGCGGACAGCGCACCGAGCGCCCAGTAGGTTGCGGTCAGGCCGTGCGCCTGGAGCATCCAGGTCGTGCTCAGCGGCAGGCACATGATCGCGATCGGAATCGTGATCAGGCCCAACGCTTTGCCTCGGTTGAACGCAAACCAGCGCGTCACCAGCGTTGCCGGCAGCACCACACCGACGCTCGCCATCGCCGGGCCAAGCCCCAGACCATACGCAATCAGATAGAGAGGGTAACTTTGCGTCGTGGCGAGCAGTACAAACCCCAGTGCGCCGAGAAGGGAACCAATCAGCATCACCAGGCGCAGGGAGTAGCGCATCGCCAGGATGCCGGATAGCGGAGCGACGATCGCCGTCGCCAGGTTGACCAGAGGAACGCCCCAGGCGCTTTCTTTCGGTCCGACGCCCAGGTGAGCATCTACCGCATTCGTCAGCACACTGAAAGTACCGTACATGCACGCAATGGTGATGTTCTGATTCAGGAAGGCGATGATGCCCATGCGCCGTGCCAGCGGATGGTTGCGACCCGATACGTTGCCGGTGACGGCCGTCTGACCGCTGTCTTGCGTTTGCATCCCGGTTCCTCGTGGACTTGTGTAGTTATGAACGAGTATTTATGGACGCCATCAGGACAGCATCCCCCCGACGTCAGGATATGACGCCAGTGCGTACTCTGTGAAGCACAACGCGTCAGGGGCCAGGATCGCGCTCGCAACGCTGGGCACGCTCGGCGATCTGAATCCGTTCATAGGCATTGCGATCGCGCTGCGCGACGCAGGGTTCGCGCCGGTGGTCGTCACGCACGAGCAGTACCGTTCGCTCCTGGAAGCGGCGGGCATCGATTTCCAGCCGATGCGGCCCGATCGCGGCGAGTTGCAGGCGGCGTCGGCGATGGATGCGGAACAGCTGTTTCGCTCGGTTCGCGCGCGCCCGCAGACTGTTCTTACCCGTTACGTGCTGCCCTATCTGGAG
>DATBAM010000156.1:0-9596 GCA_036271535.1 Steroidobacteraceae bacterium
ACGTATCGACGCAGGTGCGGTTCAGGAAGGAAGAGGAGATGCGCGCGGGCGCCGCGGTGTTGCGAGATGCCGGCGCCTCGCAGGTCAAGGTGCTCACCTCATGCCCATCGTGCCTGCAGGGCCTGAAGCGTTACAACGCCGACGCCGAGGTGGACGCCGAATACATCGTGGTCGAGCTCGCCAAACATGTACTGGGCGAGAACTGGTTACCGGAGTTCGTCGCGCAGGCCAACCGCGGCGGCATCGAGCGCGTGCTGGTTTGAGATCCGCGGCCCGCAACCTACGATATGAATTGGCGAGAAGGGATCCGTCGATAGCGCCCTAAGGCCCGGTATATGCCCCGAATTTTTTTGCGTCCCAGCTTAGAGAAATTGTTGTCCCGGGGTCAAAGCTTTGGCCCGGTTCCACATCAACGGTTGCGCCACTGACGGTGTAGAAAATATGAGCGCCGTCCTCGGTCGTGTGCTCGCCCTGGCCATTCTTGAGATTCTTCCGATACCAGGCGCATACCGTATCAACCGAGTCTTTGGTTTTGAGAATGACCGCCCCGTCGCTGTATTTTTCCGTTTTCGTGACGTTCGCCGGATAAAACGGCACTGGCAATTCAGCACTTAGGGCGATGGTGGCTGCCATAAGCAAAACGAACGCTAAGGACCCAACAGTCTTGATTTGCATGGTCGATCCCTCCGGAAGGCTAGTTATGGGCGGAGACTACACCCTTAAAACCCGAAACCGCCCTATATCCCGCCACCATGTCCTCGATTCGCACAATCCTTTCAGCAACAGAGAGGGCAGCTCAAGAAAGGGGCATATCAGCGAGTCGGGTTCTTGAGGCCCCTCAGCGCGACGACGGTAAACGTCGGTAGCACAGCCACTCCAGACCAGGCAAAGATGATCCATTCGTACCAGGGCCATGCTGGCAGCATCCCACGATGCCAATAAATCCACGCCATCCCCACTATCGCGATCGTGGCTGCACCGACAACGATGCCGGCACCTATCCGTGCCCACACAGGGATAGATTTGGTTTCTCTCATCTGTCGGACTCTAGCGCCACGCCCGCCATAGGGATGGCAATATCGATCACTTCCAAGCTTGGCTTGAACGTTTGGATCGTTTCCCTGAGCCGGTCGGGTCGAAGTCGATACATCCAGTGGCAGCGGACAAGTGGATCAGGCTGCGCTGGCCTATGCGCGCAGCCGGCATTGGTCGGCGGGGCGCTTGGCGGGGGCGGCGCATCCGATGTGGGTACGACTGGGCGTGCGATTGCAGGCCTGACGCGACGGCGTCGGCGCAGGCCACACAACTCGCAAATGGATCAATGGCTCGCCGGCACGCCCCGATCGCGGCGTTCCAGCTCGGCGGCCTCCCAGCCACCACCGGTCTGTGAGATCAGATCGACGCTTGCGACCAGCGCCTGGCTCTGGATGTCGAGCAGACTGATCTCGGCGCCGAGGCGTGTCGTCTGCGCCGTGATCACATTGGTATACGCGACCACGCCCGATTTGTACTGGTTGAGGATCAGGCCTTCCGACGAGCGTGCGTCTTTCACGGCCGTCTGCTGCAGCGTGACCGAATGTTCCAGCACACGCAGACTGGCGAGATCGTCCTCCACCGATTGGAACGCACTGAGTACGGTCTGCCGGTAGTTGGCGACCGCCTGGTCGTAGTTGGCGCGAGCCTCGCGGGTCTGGGCCAGGGTCGCGCCACCGTTGAAAATGTTCTCGGCGAGCGCGGGTCCGAATGACCAGACGGCGTTCTGCGCGCCCAGCAGACCCGGCAGCGCTGCGGCGCTGAAACCATAGCTGCCTGACAGGGTCAGATCCGGGAACCACGCGGCTTCGGCCACGCCGATCAGCGCATTCGCACTGGCCACTGCACGTTCGGCGGCGGCGATGTCGGGGCGCCGCTCCAGCAGCGTGCTGGGAACGCCGGTGGGGATCACCGGCGACGCGGTGTTGAATTCGCCGGACGGTATCGACAGCTGCGACGGTGGCTTACCGATCAACACCGCGATGGCGTGTTCGAACCTGGCGCGCGTCAGTTCGACGTTCACGGCTGCTGCCTGGGTGCTTTCGAGCTGTGTCTCGGCGGCGTAGACGTCGGCAAGTGTCGTGATGCCGGCCTTCACCTGATTCTGGGTGATGGTCAGCGCGTTGGTGAAATCATCGATGTCGGTCTGGTAGAGACGCGCCTGCTCTTCGGCGGCCCGCAACTGGAAATAATCCTCGGCGAGTGTGATCTGTGCGGAGAGCCGGGCCGCGGCGACGTCCGCAGCGCTGGCCTGTGCCTTGGCGACATCCGACTCCACCAGTCGCCGGATTCGTCCCCACACATCGATCGTCCAGTTCGCCTGGGCGCCCAGGCTCCAGGTGCTGCGCCGGTTGCCGTCACCGCCGGTCGTGATGGCCGCTCCCGACGCGGTCGTGATGGCCTGGTTGACCTGACCGCCGCTGCCGCTGCGGGTATAGGCGCCAGTGGTACCGATGCTCGGCAACAGCGAACCGCGATCCACCGCCGCCACTTGGACCGCCGCGCGATAGGCAGCCTCGCTGGCCTTGAGCGTCTGATTGGAGACTTCCACCTGCCCCTCGAGAGAATCCAGCAGCGGGTCGTCGTAAAGTGACCACCACGGCTTGTCCGGTGCAATCTCACCCGGCGTCGCCGGTTTCCAGTCGTGGTTTTCCTTGTAGCCCGTATCGATCGGCGCCGTCGGACGATGATAGTTCGGGCCTACGGCGCAGCTGGCCAGGATGGCGGACAGCGCGGCCGACAGCGCGGCTGACGGGAAGAGGCGATGAGGGTGGCGGCGCATCATGTGGATAGCTGTGACGGCGTGTAAGGGGGCGGACGTCGCGCGCTGCGCGAGCGCTGGACCCGGAGTCGCAGGCGATCCAGATAAAGATAGACCACCGGCGTCGTATAGAGCGTCAGCACCTGGCTCACGATCAGGCCGCCGACGATCGAGATGCCCAGAGGCTGGCGCATTTCGGCGCCGCTCCCGGTCGTCACGGCGAGCGGGATGGCACCCAGCAGCGCAGCAAAGGTCGTCATCATGATCGGCCGGAAGCGCAGCAGGCAGGCATCGTAGATGGCGGTGCGCGGATCGACACCCCGGCTGCGCTCGGTGTCCAGCGCGACGTCGATCATCATGATCGCATTCTTCTTCACGATGCCGATCAGCAAAATGACGCCGATCAGCGCGATCAGGCTGAACTCCGCATTGAACAACAACAGCGCCAGTACCGCGCCGACACCGGCCGACGGCAGCGTCGACAGGATCGTTATCGGATGGACGTAGCTTTCATAGAGCACGCCGAGTACGACATAGACCGCGAAGATCGCGGCCGCGATCAGCAGCGGTTCATTCGACAGCGACTGCTGGAACACCTGTGCCGTGCCGGCGAACGAGCCGTGCACGGCGATCGGGACGTGGATCTCCTGCATCGTTCTGGCGATTGCCGCGATCGCGGTGCTCAGCGATTCGCCCTCCGGCAGGTTGAACGAGAAGGTTGTCGCGACAAACGGCCCCTGATGATTGATCGCCAGCGGTGTGGTACTGGGACCATAGCTGGTGAATGCGGCCAGGGGCACGGTCGTCTCGGAAGACGTTGCGATCGAGGCGCCCGTGGACGCCCCACCTCGGGCGCTGTTGGCCAGCGCATTCAGTGCCGCGTTCTGCGCTGCGGCCGCCGGCGCCAGCGCAACGCTGACCGCGCTGGTGGCGGGAGCCCCGCTGGCGCTGGCGGCGGAAATGGACACGCTCGCCAGCGAGGTAGTCGTTGGCGACGTAATGACTGAACTCGAGGCGGCCGGCGCGAAGGCGCCGACGGCTCCCGCGGATGACTGTGTGCCGCTGAGGGCGCCGCCGGAGGTGCTGACCCAGATGTCTTTGAGCGTATCGGGGCTCTGCCAGAAGTCCGGTTCGACCTCCATGACGACGTGATACTGATTCATGTCGTTGTAGATGGTCGACACCTGACGCTGGCCGAAGGCATCGTAGAGCGTATTGTCGATCTCCGACAGGTTGATACCAAGGCGTGCCGCGGAGTTGCGATCGATGTTCAGTGCGATGTCGAGTCCTTTGTCCTGACGGTCGCTGTTGATGTCGGACAGCTCGGGATCGCCTTTGAGTGCCTCGGTGATCCTAGGTACCCATTCGGTGAGCAGCCCCAGGTCGTCGCTGAGCACGGTGTACTGATACTGCGAGTTGCTCTGGCGGCCGCCTGCACGGATGTCCTGAATAGCCTGCAGGAACAGGCGCACGCCGGTGATCGGGGCGAGCTTTGCGCGCAGCCGTGCGATCACGCGATCGCTCGACTCCTTGCGCTCGTCGAGCGGCTTGAGTCCGACGAACAGATTCGCCGTGTTGGTCGCGCCGCCGCCACCGCCGCCACCGGTGAAACCCACCACGTCCTGCACTGCCGGATCGCTCTGGACGATCGCCTGTACGTCGCGCAACTTCTGCGACATAGCCTGGAACGAAATGCTCTGATCCGCGCGCAGATTGCCTATCAGCGTCCCGGTGTCCTGTTGCGGGAAGAAGCCCTTCGGGATCACGGCATACAGATAGAAGTTCAGTACCACGGTCGCCAGCAGCACCAGCATCACCGCAAGCGGGTGCCCCAGTGCGCCATCGAGCGTCCGGCCATAGAAACGCCGCATCGCCTCGAATCGTCGCTCCATCGCACGCATGAAGCGACCCTGGCTGTCGCTGCCCGCTTTCAGCACATAGGCGCACATCATCGGCGTGGTGGTCAGTGACACGATCATCGAGATGACGATCGCGACCGAGAGGGTAAGCGCGAACTCGCGGAAGGTGCGTCCGACGATGCCGCCCATCAGCAGGATCGGCAGGAACACGGCGATCAGCGACAGGCTCATCGCCAGCACCGTGAACCCCACCTCGCGGGCGCCGCGCAGTGCCGCATCGATGCGCGGCATGCCTTCTTCGATGTGCCGGGAGATGTTCTCCAGCACAACGATCGCATCATCCACCACGAAACCGGTGGCCACGGTAAGCGCCATCAGCGACAGATTGTCGAGGCTGAAGCCGAGCAAATACATCGCGCCGAACGTCCCGACCAGCGACAGGGGCACCGCGATGCTGGGTATCAGCGCCGCGCGCACGTTGCGCAGCGTCACGAACACGACCAGCACCACCAGTGCGATCGCAATCAGCAGCGTGCGCTCGACATCGTGCAGCGAGGCGCGGATCGTCTCGGTGCGGTCGTTGGTCTGGATGATACGGATACTGGCCGGGATGGACGCCTGCAGTTCCGGCACCAGCGCGCGGATGCGGTCGACCACGTCGATGACGTTGGCGCCGGGTTGCCGGTGCAGCACCAGCAGCACCGCCGGCTGGCCATCCGCCAGTCCGAGATTGCGCACGTTCTCGACACCGTCGGTGACCGTTGCGACATCCTGCAGCCGAACCCCGGCATTGTTGCGGTAGGCCACGATCAGCTGGCGGCATTCCTCGGCGTGGGTGGCGGTGTCATTGACGTAGATCTGATAGCGCCGATTGCCGAAGTCGACGCCGCCTTTCGGGCTGTTGGCGTTCGCGGCAGATAATGCCGCCCGCACGTCCTCGAGCCCGATGCCGTATCGGAACAGGGCGCGAGGATTGAGCTCGACCCGCACCGCCGGCAGCGAGCTGCCGCCTATCGTGACGTCACCGATTCCCTGCACCTGCAGCAGCTTCTGCTCCAGGATGGTCGAGGCCGAATCGTAGATCTGGCCCGCGGTCAGCGAGTTCGACGTCAGTGCGAGGATCATCACCGGCGCGTCGGACGGATTCAGTTTGCGATAGCTGGGGTTGCTGCGCAGCGAGGTCGGCAGATCGACCCGCGATGCCTGGATGGCGGCCTCGACGTCGCGCGAAGCGCCATCGATGTCCCGGTTCAGGTCGAACTGCAGAATGACGCGTGAACTGCCGACCGCACTTTGAGAAGTCATTTCGGTAACGCCGGCAATCGTACCCAGATGGCGTTCCAACGGTGTCGTGACGCTGGTGGCGACCGTCTCCGGGCTCGCACCCGGCAGTGTTGCCGATACCACGATCGTGGGCAGATCGACGTTCGGCATCGGCGACACAGGAAGCAGGAAGAATGCCAGGCCGCCGGCGAGGGCCAGCCCGATGGTCAGCAGTGTCGTCGCGACCGGCCGGCGAATGAAAGGTGTCGAGATGCTCACGCGCGCACTCGAGTCGCAAGACGATCGAAGAACAGGTAGATCACCGGGGTAGTGAACAGCGTCAGCAGCTGGCTCAGCAGCAGGCCGCCGACGATGGCTACGCCCAACGGCGCCCGCAGTTCGGATCCGGTGCCAGACCCAAGCATCAGTGGGAGCGCCGCGAACAGCGCGGCGAGCGTCGTCATCAGGATCGGCCGGAACCGCAGCAGCGCTGCTTCATGAATGGCCTCAGCCGGCGACCGGCCGTCGTCGCGTTCGGCGCTGAGCGCGAAGTCGATCATCATGATCGCGTTCTTCTTGACGATGCCGATCAGCAGAATGATGCCGATGATGGAAATGATGTTCAGGTCCAGGCCAGCGATCATCAGCGCGAGCAGCGCGCCGATTCCGGCCGACGGCAGCGTCGACAGGATCGTCACCGGGTGGATGTAACTCTCATAGAGAACGCCCAGAACGATGTACACCGTCAGGATGGCGGCGATGATGAGCAGCACCTCGTTGCGCAGCGACGACTGGAATGCAAGCGCCGCGCCTTCGAAGGTGGTGGTGATGCTGATCGGCAGCTGCACGGCCTGTTCGGCCGCGCGGATCGCATCGACCGCTTTTTCCAGCGATGCATCGGGTGCAATGTCGAACGAGAACAGCGCGGCTGGGAACTGACCCAGGTGATCGATTTCCAGCGGTGCCGAGCGTACCGAGATGCGCGCGATCGATCCGAGTGGCACCTGGCCGTTGTTGGAGGACGTGCCCGACGGCACATAGATGTCGTTGAGCGAGTCGATCGAGTTCTGCAGCTTCGGATCGCCCTCCATGATCACGCGGTATTCGTTCGACTGCGTGTAGATCGTGGAGATGATCCGCTGCCCGAATGCGTCATACAGCGCGTTGTCGATGGTCGCGGCCGTGACGGCGAAACGTGCGGCGGTATCGCGATCGATGTCGATCTGTACCGTCTGGCCGTTGTCGACGAAATTGCTGGAAACATTGCGCAGCTCCGGCGTGTGCTGCAGGCGGTCGAGGAGTCTCGGAACCTCGGGCCGCAGGATGCTGCTGCTGGCCGCTTCCAGGATGAACTGGTAAGCCGCGCGGCCGACGGTCGAATCGATCGTCAGATCCTGCACCGGCTGCAGATAGAGCTTGATGCCGCTGACCTGAGCGGCGTTCCGCGACAGGCGCGCCAGCGTCATTGGCAGCGTGTCCGCGCGCTGTTCCTTGGGCCGCAGATTGATCAGATAGCGGCCGTTGTTCAGTGTCGTGTTGGTACCGTCGATACCGACGAACGACGACAGGCTTTCGACATCGGGATCCTTCAGCAGGACTTCCGCGAGTGCCTGCTGACGCTCGATCATCGCGGAGAAGGAGATCGCCGGCGCTCCCTCGGTCGTCCCCTGTATGACACCGGTATCCTGCAGCGGGAAGAATCCTTTCGGGATCAGCCAATACAGCGCGACGGTGATGACCAGCGTCGCGACCGTGACCCAGAGGGTCAATTGCTGATGCGACAGCACCCAGATCAGGCAGCGGTCGTAGAAGGCGATCAGACGCTCGAAGCCCTGCTCGGCCCGAACCGCGATAGCGCTCTGGCGTCGCCTGCGGGTCTCCTCGCGCGGCCGCAGCATCTTGGCGCAAAGCATGGGCACCAGTGTCAGTGAGACCACCGCCGAGATCAGGATCGAGATCGACAACGTGATCGCGAACTCGCGGAACAGCCGACCGACCACCTCGCGCATGAACAGCAGCGGGATCAGCACGGCGATGAGCGACACGGTCAGTGAAACGATCGTGAATCCGATTTCGTTGGAACCTTCGAGCGCGGCCTCGCGGGGACTGCGCCCCTTCTCTATATAGCGCGAGATGTTCTCGATCATCACGATCGCATCGTCGACCACGAAGCCCGAGCCGATCGTCAGCGCCATCAACGACAGGTTGTTGAGGCTGAACCCGCACAGATACATGACCGCGAACGTGCCGATCAGCGACAGCGGCACCGACAGACTGGGAATGATGGTCGCCGGCACGCTGCGCAGGAACAGAAAGATCACCAGCACGACCAGCCCGACAGCGAGCGACAGCTCGAACTCGACGTCGTTCACCGATGCGCGGATGGTGTTGGTGCGGTCCGTGAGTATCACCAGGTCCAGGTTCCGCGGCAGCGAGGCTCGAATCTCGGGCAGCACCCTGCTGATCTGCCTGACGACTGCGATCACGTTGGCGCCCGGCTGGCGCTGGACATTGAGCAGGATGGCCGGTGTGGAATTCATCCAGCTCGCCAGCTTGTTGTTCTCCGCGCTCTGCGTGACGCTCGCGACGTCGGAGAGGCGCACCGGATTGCTGTTGCGGTAGGCAACGATAATGCCCTTGTACTGCTCGGCGCTGCCGATCTGGTCGTTGGCGTCGATGGAGTAGGAGCGCGCCGCGCCATCGAAGCTGCCCTTGGGGGCATTCGAGTTCGCATTGGAGATCGTGGTGCGAAGATCGTCGATGTTCAGGCCGTAGGCTGCAAGTGCCTGCAGGTTGGCCTGTATACGGACGGCAGGGCGTTGCGCACCGTTGATGCTCACCAGACCCACGCCCGACAGCTGCGAAATCTTCTGCGCCACCCGCGTATCGGCCAGATCCTCGATCTGTGTGATGGGCATCGACGCCGAGGAGATCGCCAGCGTCAGGATGGGCGCATCCGCCGGGTTGACCTTGGCGTAGATCGGGGGCGCCGGCAGGCTCTGCGGCAGCAGGTTCCCGGCTGCGTTGATCGCGGCCTGCACCTCCTGCTCGGCGATGTCGATGTTGAGACTCAGATCGAACTGCAGGGTCAGCACCGAGGCGCCAGCGGAGCTGCGCGAAGACATCTCCTTGAGTCCCGGCATCTCACCGAACTGGCGCTCGAGCGGCGCGCTTACCGTGGAGGTCATCACTTCCGGGCTGGCACCCGGCAGGAATGTCTGCACCTGGATGGTCGGGTAGTCGACCTCGGGCAACGCCGACAGCGGCAGGAACAGGAATCCGACGACACCGACGATCAGTATGGCCACCATCAGGAGCGATGTGGCCACGGGCCTCTCGATGAAGGGGCGCGACGGATTCATTCTTGAGAAGCGTCAGTTATGAACAGGCGCTAATTCTGCGGCGCCGACGAACCGCTGCTGCTGCTCGAATCATTCTGGCGGTGCCGGTGATGCTGGCCTCCTGAACTGCCGTCACCGCCACTGCTGCTGCCGGCATCCGCGCGATTGCCGCCGCTGCCGTCACCAGTGTTGCCGTTGCCATTGCCGCGGCCTTTGCCGCGCCCCTTGACCGTGGGAGTACCAGCCTGTCCTGGCAGGGTCACACGTGCGCCGTCGCGCAACTGGTCGGCGCCATCGACGACCACGGTTTCGCCTGCCGTCAGCCCGGTCTTGATGGAT
>DATBAM010000157.1:0-45062 GCA_036271535.1 Steroidobacteraceae bacterium
GTAACAATGTAAATATCGGCTACAACTACCGTATGGGCATCACCACCTGCGATACAACAGTTGGCACTGCTCAGGCAGTCAGTTTCCAGCAGGAGGTAAACGCATACCGTGCGGCTGGGGGTAACAATGTGGTGATCGTAGGCAACATGATCGCCGACGAATATCCGCAGGCATCTCCCGCAAACGGTGGAACACAGGTTTATAGCGATCCCTATACCATCGGTGGCATCGCGCAGTCGGCATGGGCGCTTCACGCATATGGCTACACCGGCAGCGATTCCCTTTTCCAGGCCATTCAGAATACCGGCATGCCCATCATTGCTACCGAATCAGGGTCGATGGTCGGTTATTCAGGAACGCCAGGAGGCTATGTTTACTGGCGTTCGCATAACTGGTCCTACAGCTGGTGCTGCTGGGCGAGCTTCAACAACCCGCCGCCGACGAGCATCTATCCCAACAGCGGAAATTCGTATCAATATGAATTCTCTATCTCGGGTGAGAATCCGTGGGTCGAGGGGAACGTGCCCGTCGGCAACAATGGGACTGACACCAGTCAGATACCGACGGGGTTCAACTGATATAGAACAGTGAAACGGGCCTGACGGTTGCGGTACGGAGTCCTTCGGAAGTTCGCATCGCAACCGTCCTACGGCAACGCGTCTACTGTCGCACGAACCGATCGGGTGAGCCTCCTACGGTTCGAACGGGCGCATGCCGTGACTATCCTGCCACCAATCAACGGTTTGGAGGCGGACGACCATGGACGCGACAACGAACGAGGGGATGATTCTGGCAATCGTGCTGATAGTGATTGCCGTGGCTGCAATTGCTGCCGTCTACCTATATAGAAGAAGGCAGTCCCAACGCCTGAAAGTGCGATTCGGCACCGAATACCGTCGAACCGTGAAGCAGCTCGGAGGTGAGACCAAGGCTGAAGCGGAGCTTCGGCGGCGAGAGGCGCGCATGGCAAAGCTCAATATCAGGCCGTTGACCGTGACAGAGGCCGAGCGATTTGGCGATGCCTGGACCAGGGTCCAAGGCCGTTTCGTTGACAATCCGCGTGGCGCGGTCGCCGACGCCGACAAGCTCGTCACCGAGCTCATGACCGCCCGAGGCTATCCCATGAGCGATTTCGATCGTCGCGCGGCAGATATTTCGGTCGACCATCCCAGGGTTGTCGATTCCTATCGCAGCGCTCAGCTGATCGCGGTCAAAGACAGTCGTGGTGAGGCCGATACGGAGGAGCTGCGCCGGGCGATCGTGCACTATCGGACATTGTTCGCGGATCTGCTGCAAGTTCACACCCCGTCCAACGCAGCGGAACCAGGGCACGTGGCGGTGCAGCCATGAGTGCCAGCTAGCGGATCACGCCGCGCGATCCTCGCGCATCACCTGTAAACAGGTTCCTATCAAGCGCTCGGCGTGCGTCTTGATGGTCGCGCCGGTCAACTGTCGCGGCAGTTCGGTCAGACACAGGCTGAATGCGGCCTCACCGTTCTTCTCGAAGATCGGTGCCGCAATCAGCGCGACCTCGTATTTCTTATCGTCGTCGATCGACTTAGGGTGGAAGACGCGTTCATCGACCGAGTGGATCATGTCGATCATCTTTTCCTTGTACGTCGTCTCTTTGCGAGCGGACGCCATCTCAGCCATCAGGGTGGCGACGTGGCGCGACTCGGGCGCGCGCAGCGATACCTGATAGCCACGCTTGCGGATCTCGGCGAGTGCTCGACGCCATTCCTTGATGAAGTCTCTGTCACCTGACGGCGCCATGCGGGCAATCCACGCGTCGATGGCCGCCTGGTTGGACCAGGCCAGGAAGGGTGCGCCTACCGGCGGCACGAGCGGCATACGTTGGCCGACGCGCATGGCTGGACTGCGCCCCGATGCATCGGGCACCGATGCCACGGCCAGAATGTCGTCGCCGACCACAGCCGTCAGCAGCACCGGCAGATTCATGTCGCGGGAGAGTTCTTCGGCCGCTGTCTGCGCTCGTGCCACGAGCGGATTACTGCGGATCGCTGAGCTGCCCACGGCCACCAGCGCCGGTCCCAGCACGTAGGTCTTGCCGGCTTCATCGCGTCGCAGATAGCCACGACCAACGAGCGCGTGGAGTACCGCGTGACATGACGCCACGTTCATCTTCGCGGCGCGGGCAATGTCCGAAAGCGTGAAGGCGCGGCCTGGAAAGGCAGCGAGAAAGTCGATGATTTCGAGGCCCCGGGAGGCCGACAGGGCGGGTCTGGCCAACGCTGCTCCTGCAGGCGCGCATTGACCGCTCTGCATAAAAGGTATTTGATATTACATCAGAGTTTTCGTTATTGCAAAAGACCAAGCGATAAGAATCAGGGGGAGTCGATGACACTCGCAATCGATCTGACGGGGAAGACCATACTGGTCTGCGGTATCCACAAGGGCGGCATGGGTGGCGCGACGTGCCGGCAGATCGCCAGTGCGGGCGGTGCGGTCATCGCGCTCGACAAGGAACAGTCCTATGTCGATGCGACCGCCGATCAGGTGCGCGCGCTGGGCGGACGCATCGACACCCTGATGCACGATCTCACCAGCGTATCCGAATGCGAGAAGGTGATACCTGCGGTGCTGCAGAGATTCGGCACCATCGACGGCATCGTCAATATTGCCGGTGGCACACGCGCCGAAGAGTGGATGCCGCTCGATGAGACACCGGGCGAGAGCTTCTGGAAGACGGTGCAGTTGAATTTCGCCTATGTCTTTTACCTGTGCCGGGACGCGGCTCGCGAGTGGATTCGCACCGGCCGCCCTGGTTCGATCGTCAGCGTGGGTTCGGTGAGCGCCAAAGACTCGGCTCCCTGGCATGGTCCCTATGGCGCCGCCAAATCGGGACTGATCGCGCTGACGCGCACGATGGCCAGCGAGTGGCACGAGTTCGGAATCCGTGCCAACACCGTATCGCCCGGCGCAGTGATGAGCGAGCGCGTGCTCGAGAAAGCTGCGGCGATGTCCGCTGCCGCCAAGGCCAGCCGCGATCCGCATTCCAAAGTCATCATGGCCGAACCGCTGGAACTCGCGAATGCGATCACGTTCCTGTTGAGCGATCTCGCTTCCGGCATTTCCGGACAGAACCTGACCGTCGACCGCTCGCTCAGTACCCGGTTCTGTGGCGCCGATCGCCTTGGTCGGAAACAGACGCAGTCGACCAAAGCCTGAACAACCCCTGAAAGGAACACAGTCATGGAACTTGGCCTGTTGTACGAATTCGAAGCCCCGCAACCTTGGTCGGACAGTCACCCGTGGGGTCAGCGCCAGGCCGAGCGCCGCGGCTATCACAATGCCATTGAGCAGATCGTCCTGGCCGACAGGAAGGGTTTTCACACCGCGTGGCTGGTCGAACACCACTTCCGCGAAGGCCGCAGTCACATGCCTTGCAGCGAGGCTGTACTGGGCGCGCTGTCACAGATCACCACCAACATCCGCTTAGGGTTCGGCGTCACGCTGTTGCCGCACGAATTCATCCATCCGGCGCGTGTGGCGGAGAAGGTGGCAACGGTCGATGTTCTGTCCAAGGGACGGGTCGAATGGGGCATCGGCCGTTCCACGCCGATGGAACAGCAGGCGTTCGGTGTCGACATCCCGCGCAGTAAAGAGAAAATGCTGGCGGCCTGCCGCACGGTGGTCGACATGTGGAAACAGGAATACTACGAAGAGGATTCGGAGTTCCTCAAATTTCCCAAGCGGATGATCACACCGAAGCCCTGGCAGGATCCTCATCCGCCAGTGTGGGCCGCGGCGTCCTCCGACAGCAGCGCTCGCCTGGCCGGCGAGAACGGGCTGGGGCTGCTGTGTTTCAGCATCATGCAGCCGTTGAGCAAGCTTCGCGGCATCGTCGAGGTCTATCGCCAGGCGCAACAGCGCTGCACGCCGCTGACGGGCGTGCATACCAACAAGGTCGGCATCTACACGCTGGTACATTGCGCGAAGTCGCGCGCCGACTTCGAGGCGAACAAGCTCTGGGAGTCCATCTGGTGGTGGTATACGACGGTCGCGCAATTCCTGCTCAAGTGGGAGTTCGCACACCTGTCACCCGCGGATCAGGAGAAAGTGTTCCCGCTGATGAAGAAACAGGCCGAAGGCCAGTTCGACATCACACGGTTCGACGAAGAGGACATGATCATCGTCGGTACGCCCGAGCAGTGTCTGGAGAAATTCCTCAAGTACGAGGAGGCAGGTGTCGATCAGGTGCTCTGCTACGTGAACTTCGGCCACCTTACCCATAAGGCCGTACTCGAATCCATCACGCTGCTCGGTGACTACGTCATTCCCGAGTTGAAACGGGCAGGCGCCGCGCGTCTCGCGCGCAGCGTGGAGCGCTCGCTGGCTGCTCACGATATCGCGCGGTAGGTTAAACTGAGCCCAGATGGGCGCGCTGACCGACGAATTCGATACTGACATTGTGTGTGGGCACTAGGTGGCCCGTCTCGCGCGATTGCTCAAGGGGTGGACCCTTTCGCTGGCGGTGTGCGCGGCGGTCGTGTCACTGACTTTCTGGTATGTCGATGTTCCTTTGGCGCGGCGATTGTCGCACGGCGCCGTCCTGCGACCGCTGGGCGATGCACTTGCGTCGTCTGTGATACTGCTGGGTGAGTCAGCAGTCGTCCTGACCGCTGTCCTGTTACGGCTGGCGCGAGGCCGGTTGTCGCCATTCGGGCAGATGCTGGTGATTGCAAGCATCACGTCGATGTGTGCGTACGGATTCAACGATGCTCTGCTCAAGCCGTTCTTCGGCGTTCCGGCCGCTGCGGCGACGTTAAATGGTGCGGCTCACGCGTTCAATCTGGGAGGCGGGATGCAGAACGGGGCGTTCCCATCGGGTCACATGGCGCTCGCGGGTGGCTTTGCCGGTGTCTTCATGCGGCTCAAGAAGGTCAGCATCCTGCCAATGTCATTGCTGCTCATGCTGGGAGCAGGGTTGCTGCTGGTGGGTGGCTGGCACTTCTTGAGCGATCTGATCGCGGGCGTCTACCTGGGCTTGTCGGCGGGGCTGCTGGCGGGCGAGGCCTGGGCTTCTCATACCGATGCGCATAGCGACGCTGTCGGCGGTTAGAGCGCTGCAGCAAGGTAGGGCGGGACCGACAGCCGTCACACAGTTGGCCCGACGGCATGCGATCTGATGACAGCCAATAATTAAGCGAGAATTATTGGAGTCCTCATGGCATCGATGTACGACGACGAGCGAGTTCAGTTGAAGTGCCAGACACCGGGGTGCATGACGGAGTTTTCCGCTCCACTGCGGGTGTTGGCCATCAATCCGAATCGAGCGTGTCCGGTCTGCGGCACGATCTGCTCGCTTACGCACCTCGGTCCGCGATTGACGAAGGCGATGATCAAGAAGATTGACGGCGCGATCCTGCGACGTCACCCGGTTCACGCGCGTCGGGAAGTAAAGTTTCTGAACTAGCGCCTTCGAGTCAGTGCTAGTGGATAGCGGTTGAGACGGCCGGACCGGTGACGCAAGCGACGCGCCGGCGGGAAGCCATGACGGCTTGTTGATGCAGGTAAAGTCCGCGCGCATAAAGCGATGAAGCGAGCAGTTCGGCGGGAGCGATCGCGAGGCGAGAGGCCGTGGGCGAGTAGTGATGGCGTAGGTTGGTATGCGCGGCAGCGTAGTCGTCACGTTGGAGCGACGACAACACAGTCAGCATGACCGCCTCACCCTTACGCACGCGCATGCAGCATGGCGAGCAGCTGTCTTCGCAGCGGCGCAGACCAGAATCCGGCACAGCGCGTTGAACGCTCTGCACCCGTCTGCGCCGATGCGTGCGCGTTCCAATCCTTCCCACCAATCCGGATAAACCCGTTCGGGGTGACAGTGAGCATTGGCCCAGAGCCGCCGGGAACATACGACCAGCTGCCCGGCCGTGCTCAATTCCCCCAACAACATGTAGGGCAGGTAAGGACTTTCCTGGGCAAACATGACCGGCTCGCGCCTCGTCGATCAACTCGCAAGGAGAGTAGCTGGTCACTAATGCAAATGCAAATCATTACCATTTAGACGTCGATGGATGGGAACATGAAAAGGGGGCTGCGATTCAGTCGCCGATTCAGTCGGCGTGGGTGAAATATCGCCGGCTCAGCAGCGCTCCCACTTTCTCGTGGCGCTCGTCGAGCTCGGCTTTGGTGTTCTCTAGAAATTTCTTCAGGTTGGAGCTCGGCTCCTGCTCGATCATCACGCCGACGAGATGACGTTGCTCGTTGAGTGCGTCGTAGAACATCAGCAGTGCTTCGCGTTCGAAGTCGATGCCGCTTTTACCGACGACCGGCGCAAAATCCTTGGCCTGGTCGGTTCCGATCGCCTTGCGTGTATCGGCCTCGATCTTCGACATCGGGTCGATGTCGATGCGCATCGCCGGATATTCCTTGGACAACGTCTGCAGGCGATCGGCCAGCTGTTTGTAGTAGTCCACCAGATCATGCGTCATGCGCGCCATCTCTGATGTCTTTTCCTTGAACATCAGCAGCCAATCCAGTTTGGGAATGCCGTTGGCTTCCTGGTAGAGCAGGCTGTAGCCGATCGACAGCTGTGCGCGTGGATCCTTGTTCGACAGTTGACGCTCTGGCGGCGCGACTTTCGACTCGGTGTGCGCGCAAGCCGTGAGTACCAGCACGAGGGCGCTCGCCGCTAGGCGAGCCGCTACGAATTGATGACGCCGCATGAGTGTGTTCATAGGCCGGGACGATACGCGGATCAGTGCTCCCGCGTCCCGCGGCCGCACACTGTGCAGCGTGTGCGCGGACGCTGACAGGAGTGCGATGCGCCACGGGAAACTGGGCCGGGGCAAAATGCTAGGGAAGCAGGAAGGTGCGCCGCGCCAGATCCGTCGCAAGCCGCTCGGGACGATACCGCTGAGACAGTGCTGACTTCTCGAGCAGCTCCGGATTGAGCGCCGCGAACGAATCGAAGTCGACGTAGCTATCCGCTTCGATCCGCTCGCCGATCAACGACAGAAAGGCGATCGTCACCGTCTGATTGAACGCCTGCGGCTTGCCGGCAGCGGCGGTCATCGTGCGCAGGGCGGTGGAGAAGCGAAACACGGCCTCGTCGAACGTATACCGCCGCAGCATCTCGAAGCCCATGCGTACATGGTCGCGGTGCTTGAAGGTTGCAGGATTCCACTCTCCGCGCGCGAATCGCTCCAGATCAGTCATGACCGTCCACGTCGCGCAGCCGATGCGAGTCCTCGGCCGTCAGATCGAGTCCGTAGACCGAACGCAGTGCTTTGATCTTTTTGAGTGTGGCGGGCGAAAAGGGCGCTTTTCCCTCGAAGGCATGTAACACGATGCCCTCGAGGAGGTCGCCCAGCGACAGATCGAGTTCGGTGGCCAGCGCCTTCACGACTTTCAGGAGCCGGCTCTCCAGCCGGACGCCTGTCTGCACGCGCTTGATCTGCTTCACGATGTAGATGGTACCTTGGTACCAATGTACCACGCAATTACTGCGCGGTCCCGCCGGAGGCACCGCCACGTCCCATCGGCTAGAATGGAGGGCTATGACACTACGCGTTGGAATTGTAGGGGCGACCGGTCTCGTCGGTCAGGTCATGCGCGATATCCTGGCGGAGCGGAACTTCCCGATCGGTCAGATGCGCTTTTTTGCGTCGGCGCGATCGGTGGGCAAGCGTCTGCCGTGGCGCGGCACCGAGGTGCCGGTCGAGGACGCCTCGACTGCCGACTACTCAGGTCTGCAGATCGTGCTGTTTTCGGCGGGAGCGTCGACCTCGCGGACGCTTGCGCCGAAGGTCGCCGCCAGTGGCGCGGTCGTGGTCGACAATTCCTCCGCATGGCGCATGGATCCGCAGGTGCCCCTCGTCGTCAGCGAGGTGAATCCTCATGTGCTGAATTCGATACCGAAGGGCATCGTTGCCAATCCCAACTGCACGACGATGGCTGCCATGCCGGTGCTCAAGCCACTGCACGCCGAGGCACAGTTGATTCGGCTGACCGCTTCAACTTATCAGGCAGTGTCAGGCGGCGGCGTCGAGGGAATCGCGGATCTCGAGACGCAGGTGAACGCGGTCGGGACGGCATCGGCGCAGCTGGCGCGGCGCGGCGACGCGGTTGCGCTGCCGGCGCCGAAGAAGTTCGCGGCGCCGATCGCCTTCAACGTGTTGCCCCTGGCCGGCGCGTACAGCGGCGACGAGGGCTGGACGGACGAAGAGCTGAAGCTGCGTAACGAGACGCGCAAGATCCTCGAGATTGCCGATCTGCCCGTCGCGGGTACTTGCGTGCGGGTCCCCGTGTATACCGGGCATTCGCTGTCCATGCATGCCGAGTTTGCGAGGCCGCTCCCGGTCGAGCGCGCCACGCAATTGCTGCGCGCAGCGCCTGGCGTCGAAGTCGTCGATGTACCGACGCCGCTGATGGCGGCGGGTAAAAACCCCAGCTACGTTGGCAGAATTCGCCGAGATCCCACTGTGCCGCATGGCCTGGTTCTGTTCGTCTCGAACGATAATCTGCGCAAGGGCGCGGCGTTGAACGCGGTCCAGATCGCGGAGCTCCTGGCCACCAAAGTCGGGTAGCGACGCCCGTTTAGCGCTGCGAGTTCTACGGCAGCGTTGTAGGGTATATCCGGGTCATAGAGTCGTGCGCGGCCGCTGAATCTATCGCTGCTCACGTGGAATGCTTCTCTTCGGTACTCTTCCGCTGCCTGGCAGCATTGAGCGAGCGAATCCAAGGAGCCGGCCCATGGCAGACCACGTGATACCCGAATCGCACCTCGACCTGTTCAAGAAGAAGGCGTTTGCACACCTCGCAACATTGATGCCTGACGATCACCCCCAGGTGACCCCGGTGTGGGTCGACTATGACGGCCGATACGTGGTCATCAACACGGCGCAAGGGCGTCAGAAGGACAAGAACCTGCAGCGTGACGGGCGGGTCTCGTTGTCGATCGCGGATCCCGACAATCCTTACCGATACCTGGAAATACGCGGGCAGGTGGCCGACCGTACGCGCGAAGGCGCGGACCAACACATCGACGACATGGCCAGGAAGTACCTGGGCAAGGACAAATACCCCTTTCGGCAGCCCGGTGAGGTGCGCGTCATCTACCGCATACGCCCCGAGCATACGACCTCCACTTCCTGAACGGCCGGCTCGGCCGGCAGCTGGGCTGACCAGGCGGGCCCCCTGCGAAACCGCACGTTGCTTCAGCGCGAGAAGGTCTTGGCCGATATATACCTGTCGCGATAGCAGCGGTAGCGTAGATGCATGGCACCATTAGATGACATCCGGGGCGATGACCTGCAGCAGGTCATGGATCAGTCGCCCAACATGGTCAGCCTTTGGGGCGCTGACCGCACACTGAGGTTTGCCAACGCGGCCTATGCCGCCGCCTACGGCTCGACGCCAGCGCAGATTCGCGGTCGCCATGTCGCCCAGATCCTGGGCGATGATCTGTACTCGCGTATCAAGCCCAATTTCGACGCCGCCCTTGCGGGTGAAAGCGTCTCGTTCGAGCACGATATCCGGCTGCCGGACGGCAGCGTCAGCTGGCAGCAGGTGGACTACGTGCCCGTTCGGCGCGGCGGCGTACCATGCGGCGTAAACGTTTACATCCGCGACATCTCACGCCGTAAGAACGCCGAAAAGGCCGCGGCTCACAGTGCCGACCTCTATCGCAATCTGTACGAACGCGCGCCGGCGATGATGTGTTCCGTCGATCAGCGCGGGCAGATCACCTCGGTCAGCGACCTCTGGGCGAAAAAACTGGGCTACAGCCGCGAGGAGGCGCTGGGCCATCTGATATTCGATTTCGTCGGGCCGCTGGAAGACCACGCGGTCGTGGAGGCTGACCGGGAACTGCTTCGCAACCAGGATGCGGTTCACGATCTCGAGCGCCAGGTCCATTGCAAGGACGGCAAAATGCTCGATGTGCTGCTCTCGGCGATCGTGGAGAGGGATGCCGACAACGAGCGCGTGAGCACGCTGATCGTGCTGCAGGACATTACCGCGGAGAAGCGGGCCCGGCAGGCGGTGCAGGATCAGCGCACGTTCCTCGATCGCGCCGGTCGCCTCGCGGGTGTCGGCGGCTGGTCGCTCGACGTCAAGGGTTCACACCTGTACTGGTCGGAAGAGGTTCGCCGGATTCACGAAGTGTCGGCGGACCATAATCCTACCCTGGAGGAAGCCCTCGCATTCTATACCGGCGATTCGGCGCAACTCATCGGTGACGCCGTGCAGCGGTGTATGTCCGAACGCAAACCCTATGACATCGAGCTGACGATCACGACGGCTCGCGGTCGTTCGCGCTGGGTGCGTTCTGCCGGCGAGGCGGAGGTGCGCGATGGCGAAGTCACCCGGATCTTCGGGGCCTTTCAGGACATCACCGAGCGCAAGCTGATAGAGCGCGAGATTGCCGCTGAGCGCGAGCGATTGCGCGTGACGCTCGATTCGATTGCCGATGCGGTGATCACGACCGATCGCGATGGCATCGTGCAATGGCTGAACCCGGTGGCGGCGCAGCTGACGGGCTGCAATCTGGCGCTGACACCCGGACAGCACGTCGACAGCATTTACCGCGTCCTCTACGAGGACACACGCGATCCCGTGCCCGGTCCGCTGCTGCGACTCGACGCAGCAGCTGATTCGACGGCCCATGGCCGGCAGCGCATCCTGGTCACGCAAGAGGGCAGGGAGATCCCCATCGACGACTCGGCAGCGCCGATACGCGATGAGGTCGGCACCATCGTCGGGCTCGTTCTGGTCTTTCGCGATGTATCGGAGCAGCGGCGCCTCTCGCAGGAGATCCGGCACCGCGCCTCGCACGACGCACTCACCGGCCTTCTGAACCGGTCGGCCTTCGAAGGCAAGCTCGCCAGTCTCTTTCGGGCAGCGCAGGACAACGCACGCTCGCACGTGCTGATGTATATCGATCTCGACCAGTTCAAAATCGTCAACGACAGCTGCGGGCACAGCGGCGGCGACCGGTTGCTGCGCGAGATCTCGCTGCTGTTCCGGGAAGTGGTGCGCTCCGGGGATACGTTGGCGCGACTGGGCGGCGACGAATTCGGGGTGCTCCTGCAGGACTGCACGACGGCGCAGGCGAGGCGCGTAGCCGAGCAGATCTGTCAGCGCATGGAGTCGTATCGGTTCGTGCACTATGACCGTCGCTTCGGTGTCGGTGCCAGCATCGGGGTCGTGCCCATCGACAGCCGGTGGGCGTCCCAGTCGGAAGTGATGCAGGCGGCGGATCGTGCCTGCTACGCCGCCAAGAATGCCGGGCGCAACCGGGTACACGAATGGGTCGAGACCGACGCGACCGGGCTGCTTCGTCAGGGCGAGATGCGATGGGCAGGCGAATTGCCGCTGGCGCTGGAAGAGGGCCGATTCGAACTGTTCGGGCAACACATCGTTCCGTGCGCGGCGCAGTCGTCGCTGCAACACATTGAGTTACTGCTGCGACTACGAGACAAGTCCGGGCGACTGACCACGCCGGCGGCGTTCCTGTCGGCGGCGGAGCGCTTCAATCTGGTCACGCGGATGGATCGCTGGGCCTTGAAGGAGGCGCTGGGATGGATGCAGCAGCAGGACCTTCGAGGCATGGGAACAGTCGGGATCAATCTGTCAGGACAGTCGATCGGCGATCGTACCTTCCACGAATTCGTCCGCGAATTGCTGGGCGGCATTGGATTCGATCCGAAGAAGATCTGCTTCGAGATCACTGAGACGGCGGCGATCACCAATATCGCGGACGCCCGCGAGTTCATCGCGATGTCGCGGCAGCTCGGCGCCAGGATCGCGCTCGATGATTTCGGCGCCGGCGCCTCGTCGTTTGCTTATCTGAAGAATCTTCCGGTCGATGCACTGAAGATAGACGGTCAGTTCATCAAGCACGTCAACGACGACCCGCTGGACCGCACGGCCGTCTGTGCCTTTCGCGATGTGGCCCGGATTTGCGGATTGAGCGTCGTGGCAGAAGGCGTGGAGAGCCCGGAAGTGCTGGCCGAACTCAAGAATATCGGTATCGACTTTGCCCAGGGCTATCTGGTCCATCAGCCTTCGCCCCTGGGCGCGTTGAACCTTTGAACTGCGAGGGCAGCAACAGGGCGATCAGGAACGCGCCAAGGCCGATGAGGAAAGAGCCAAGATAGAGCCAGCGATAGGTACCCAGCGCGTCGTAGATCAAGCCGCCTGCGACCGGCCCGGTCGCCATCCCCAGGCTGCCGGCCATGGCGGTGCCGCCGATGATGGTCCCCATCATGCGCGCCGGAAAATTCTCCCGGGCAAGCACGGCATAGAGTGGCATCACGCCAGCATAGATAAAGCCAAATAGCGTCGCGGCCGCGTAGAAGCCGATCAAACCCCCGGCCAGCAGATAGCCCAGCGCGCCGATCGCCTGCGCCAGCAGGCCTCCGATCAATACCCGCTTGGCGCCCAATCGATCGCCCAGAATCCCAAAAACGATTCGTCCCAGCATTCCTGCGAGGCCTTCCACGCTGTAGATAGACACTGCGGCAGTCATCGGGATGCCACACGTCAGCGCGTAACTCACGGTATGAATGATCGCCCCGGAATGCGTCGCACAGCAAAAGAAGTTGGTCGCCAGCAGGACGATGAATCCGGGCGATCTCAACAGGCCCCCGGGCAGCGCCTGATCCGGACCTGATCCCGCTGCGCCCGCCGCCGCTGCGCCCGCCGCCGCTGCCGTCGCTGCCACCGAGCCTGAGGCCGCCGGTACGGCCCCCGGCGCGGCATCGTCGGGTGGCCCGCGCACCACCAGCGCAACGGAGACCATCAACACAACCGCAACGGCGCCCAGCAGCCACAACGTCTGGCGCCAGTCATGAGTAGCGGTGACCAGCCGGGCTGCGAGCGGCGACATCGTCATCGGTGCCAGGCCCATCCCCGCGGACACCAGCGAGACTGCGAGTGCACGGTGCGCATCGAACCAGCCGGTCACGCAGGCCATCATCGGCGCAAAGATGGCGGCGGCGCCTCCGCCCACGCCGATCCCGAAAAAGATCTGGAACGCCAACAGCGAATGAGCGCGTGAGGCAAGTACGAGGCATGCCGGCACGATCAACGCCCCGCAGATCGCGGTAGTACGTGGCCCGCGGCGGTCGGATAGGGCGCCCCACGCCATGCTGCCAAATGCCATTGCCACGAAACCGATGGTCATCGCCGCGGACACCGCGGCCAGCGACCAGCGGGTGTCCCGCACGATGGGCATCAGCAGTACCGGCAGCGAGAACATCGCTCCCATGGCCACGCAGCCCAACGATCCGCCGGCGGCGACCATGCCCCAGCCCCATCGATTCTGGATGTTCACGCTATGCATGATACGACGACGAATCAGCTGCCCGGATTTCGACCAGCACGGGTATCTGCGCTGGACGGTGTTTCGACCGGGCGGGGTATAGTCGCGCCATGCGCATACACTTCGTGGTTCATGAATCGTTCGAGGCGCCGGGGGCATTCGAGACCTGGGGCCGCAGGCTCAGCTACACGATGACGTATTCACGTGTCTACGAAGGCGATAGTCTCCCGGCGAACCTCAGCGGCATCGACGTTCTCATCGTGATGGGTGGCCCGCAGTCTGCGAGCACACCCAGAAGCGAGTGTCCGCACTTCGACGCCGCCGGTGAAAAGTTGCTGATCGCCCAAGCCATTGCTGCCAACCGTGTGGTCATCGGCGTGTGTCTGGGCGCGCAGTTGATGGGAGAGGCGCTGGGTGCGGCTTGCACGAGGAGCCCGGAGAAGGAGATCGGCAAATTCCCGATCACATTGACCGACGAGGGCGCGGGGCACGCGATGCTTGGCCACTTTGGGCAAACCATCGATGTCGGTCATTGGCACAGCGACATGCCTGGCCTCACGGCGCACTGCAAGGTGCTGGCGCACAGCCAGGGCTGTCCGCGTCAGATCATCGAGTACGGACCGTTGGCTTTCGGTCTTCAATGTCACATGGAGTTCACCCCCGAGGTGATCGAGCTGCTGATTGCCGCGTCGGAACAGGAACTAACCGGTCTGTCGCAGCATCGGTTCGTACAGCAACCGGAGGTACTGCGCCGGAACGACTACCGTTCGATGAACGAGATGCTGTACGTCTTCCTGGACAAGCTGGTTGCCACTTATCGGGGCTACCGACTGTTTACCTGAAACTACCGCGGTGCTAAATTGCCGGGCAGACGCGCAGTGAGGACCGGCCGATCGGCGCGCGGGGGCTCATGGAAAATCAAAAGAAACAGGTCGCGCTGAAATTCATCTATGCCATGGGCGCGGGCGACGCCGCCGCCGTCGAGACCTGCCTGGCGCCGGGCGCCATCACGATGGCGCGCAACTTCAGTAAGTTCGCCGGTGTCATGAAGCGCGAACAGATTGTCAGCATGGTGAGTGCTTTCCGATCGCTGATGCCGAATGGTCTCGCATTCACGGTGCTCAGCGTCATCGCCGACGGTGACCGCGTAGCGATCGAGTGCGACGGCGATGCGGTCCTTCGTTCCGGAACGATCTATCGCAATCTCTACTGTTTCGTACTGCATTTTGCCGACGACCTCATCAGCGAAATCCATGAATACTTCTGCAGCAAGCTCGCCGACGAGTTGATCTGGCCGTTGGTGCAGCCGCAGCCCTGACGCCGGATGCAGACGCGCTATCCCAACGTTTTCCGGCCGATCAGACTCGGTGCGGTCGAGATACCAACGCGGTTCTATTTCGCGCCGCATGGCAGTTCGCTGAGCGTTGGGACCAAGCCATCGGACGATCTGGTGGCATACAGCGTCGAGCGCGTTCGCGACGGAGGGTGCGGACTCGTTATCGTGGCGTTGGCCGTGCACGAGCGCGGTCGAACGCGGCAGCCGTGCCCGCATCCCCCGGAGAACATTCCCGCCTTTCGTGCGCTGGCCGACGCCATTCACGAGGCGGGAGGGAAGATCTTCGGTCAGTTGCTCTATTGGTGGGGTGGCTACGGACAGTGGCAGCCGCTGAGCCCGCCGGCACCCTCACTGGCGCCATCGGTGCGTCAGTTCGGGTACTCCAATCGGACCGTGTCGACGCACGCAATGGATCTCGACGAGATCCAGGACATGCTGACAGCGACCCGGGTGTCGGCTCAGCACCTGCGCGAGGCCGGATTCGACGGAGTCATGCTGCATGGCTCGCATGCCGGTCTGGTCGAGCAATTTCTATCTCCTTATTTCAATGAGCGGGACGACGTATTCGGCGGTGAGCCGGAAAATCGGATGCGCTTCCTGGTGCAGTCCCTGCAGGCGCTGCGACACGGTATGGGCGCCGAGCGTGCCGTGGGTGTCCGCTTCAATTGCGACGAGCAACTTCCCGGCGGCTACGGAACCGATACCGCGCGCAGCGTCATCGGCGAGATCTGCCGCCGCAAACTGGTCGACTACGTCGAACTCGACGTCGGGGTCGAGCCGCAGCAGTTTCATCATGGCATGCCTGGCGTATTCGCCGAGCGGCAGTTGTACCGGCCATTTGTCGAAGCGGTGCGCAGCGCGGCCGGTGACGTGCCAGTACTGAGTGTGCTCGGGCGTATCACGTCGCTTGCCGAGGCCGATGCAGCCATCGCGGCCGGCGTCTGCGACATGACCGGTGCGGCCAGGCAGTTGATCGCGGAGCCGCAGTTCGTCCAGAACGCCCGTCACGGTCGCGAGGATCGCAGTCGAACCTGCATCGCCTGCAACTGGTGCACTGCCGCCGTCGGCGATGGCGCGCAGGGATGTGTCCTCAATCCAGCCAGCTATCGCGAACGGTTGTGGGGTGTCGGGAGCTTCGCGCCTGCGCCGACTCGTGCCAAGGTCGTCATCGTGGGAGGTGGACCAGGCGGCCTCGAGGCCGCGCGCGTCAGCGCGCTCAGAGGACACGACGTGGTGCTCCTGGAGGCGCGAGCGGCCGTGGGCGGAGGGTTGGCCCTCTGGACGCAACTACCTGGTCGCGAGTTCTTCCACGAGGGCGTGAGCTGGTGGCTACGGGAACTTCAACGGCTCGGCGTCCGCGTCGTCACAGGTGCGACGGCCGACGTTGCAATGGTGCTCGCACAGCAGCCCGATGCGGTGATCGTGGCCACGGGGTCCACGTACAGCACCGGCGGGCGAAGTGTGACTTTCGACGCTGACATACCGGGCAGTAATCATTCATTTGTATTTCGGCCGGAGAACATCCTGATCGATGGGGTGCGACCGCTCGGACGCGTCGCGTTGTTTGACGGCGAGGGCATCCACACCGGAACCGGCCTGGCGGAACTGCTTGCTTCCGCCGGTGCCGACGTCAGCTACGTGACGGCCGACTTTTCACCGCTGTCGCCGCGCCTGGTCGATAGCTTCGAATCGCGCGCGATCATTCAGCGTCTGAAGTCTGTGTCCGGCACGGGGCGAGTGCGCTTCGTGCCGACAACCTGGCTGCGATCGATCGACGAGCATTCGAGCGGCCAACGTTCGGTCAGACTATATGACGTGCATACCGGCGATGAGCGTGAGCTCCCGGTCGACGCGATCGTACTCGCGACCGGACGCGTGCCGTCGAGCGGGTTGGCGACGCAGCTGGCGGGCAAGGTCAGGCAGTTATTCGTCATCGGTGACGCGTTGTCCGCCCGGCCGCTGGCAGCCGCCACCTATGAAGGGCAGAAGTTCGCGCGCCTGATCGCGGAAGCGGGCGCACCGTCGAACTTTCGCGAGGCCTGGTTTCGGCCCGACGCGGCGGAACTCATGCCGATGCCTGCGGATATCGCCAGGCGTTGAGGCCCAGCGTAAAGCGCGACAACCCGCGCCGGCGAGACCCATGATGGGCTTCGCCGGCTGCGGGTAAGCGCAATCGCTTTTCGATCAGCCTTTGGACTTATCAGTGCCCGTGTCGGCGGCTTTGCCGTTCGACTTGGCCGCATTTGCCTTGTCCTTGACCTGCTGCAAATGGGCGTTGGCCTGGTCTTTACAGGACTTCTGCGCGTCGCCATTCAGCGCTTCGCACTTGGCCAGGGCGACCTTGTTGTCGTTCTCGGCCTCTTTCACTGCGTCGTCCGCGACAGCGGCAATGCTCTTGTCCACCGCCTGCGTCTCAGCGTCGGCTTTGGCCTTGATCATGTCCTGAGTCGCCTGAGCCTCGGCCGCCTTACGGTCGGCATCCGCCTTGGCATTATCCGACGCCGCATCGGCCTGAGCCTTGGTAACATCGGTCTGTGCCTTGTCCGGTGACTCGGCTTTATCGCAGGCGGATAACCCCAACGTCAGACTCGCCAGCAATGCACATGCATATGCAAACTTCATTTTTGATTTCTCCGTTCTGCTGCAACACCAGCAGCATGCAGTGAGCATACGCTCCCGCTTAGCGCCATCCGAATTCCCGCAGTGGCGCTGAGCGCGTAGGAGCAGTCTGATTAATTTGGTAGTTTTGACAACTCAGGCGACGATCTCCTCATAACTTCACCCGGAAAGTGACGCCGTACGTGCGCGGCAGACCGGGGTATAAACTGTACTGGTACGTGGAACTGGCCACCACGATGCCGCCGGTGTAGTAGCGCTTGTTGGTGACGTTGTTCGACCACAGGCTGACATCCCAGTTCTTGTTACCGTCAAAGGGGCTGCTGACACCGTAGCTGACATTCAGCACCCCGAACGACGGGATCTGAGCGTATCGCTAATCGTCCGCCGAGCCGAACTGCTTGGAGCGCCAGGAATAATTTGCCTCGGCATCTCCGGTGAGGCTGCCCGTCAGGTGCTGCGTCCACGAAGCACCCGGGTTTGCGACCCATGTGGGCGCACCCACGACCGGTTTGCCACTTAGATTGCAGATGAGGCTGCCTTGAGCAGCGTTGGTCGGCGCCAATAGTTCAGACGAGCAGGGTGCGTTGTCATACACGAGATAGACGGCATTGTTGTAAGACCCTGACAGCTGCAGGGTCAGGCCGTCGATCGGTACCGCCGTCACTTCGGTTTCGACACCACGTGTGCGGACCTTGCCGATGTTCGTGAGCACCTGGATGAAGGTATTCGTCGCGCCCACCGACTCGAGCAGCGTAGCCTGGTAATTCTTGACCTCTGTCCAGAACAGATTGGCGTTAGCCGTGACCCGGTGATTCAGCCAGCTGGATTTGATTCCCAGTTCCGCGTCCTCGGCGGTCTCGGCTCTGACATAAAGCGAATTCACGCCCAGCGCGCCGTTGGGAACGGAGGGATTGATGCCACCCGCCTTGGCGCCACGCGACAGCGACGCATAGGTCATCACGTCCGGTGTGAATTTATAGCTGGCGCTCAACAGGGCGGACACCGTGTTGTTGTTGAGTGTCAGCCCGCCAGAGTCGTAGTTGCCGAAAGCGGCGGAAAACGCCGGGCTCACACCGTTGTTGGAGCGAGTGATCCGCATCGCCTTGCCTTCCTGCGTGTCACGGATGCCGGCCGCGAATTCCCAGGAATCGCTCGGACGCCAGGTCAGCTGACCGAAGGCCGCTCCGCTTTCGGTACGCAGGTACGCCGGCGCGTTGTAGTAGCCGTTGGCAAAGGCGGCGGTGCCGAGACCCAACGCCTGAATCGCCGTGGCGTTGGCACCGTACTGGGTGTAGAGATCGTTGTGCTGCTGCTGCCAGAAGTAATAGAGGCCGCCAACCCAGCTCAGGGGCTTGTCGCCCGGCGATGCGAGGCGAAGCTCCTGGCTCAACTGCTGGTCGTGGACGGCCTGGCCGCCGTTGGGGAATGCATTGACATTCACGTTGTCGGCGTCGTTCGACGGCACGAATGCCCACGAGCGCCAGGCACTGATCGATGTCAGCTTGTAGTCGCCGAGGCTCCAGTTGGCCTCTCCCGAGAAGCCGGATTGATGCACCACCATGTGGGTCTTGCCGTCGATCGTAGTCTGCGGGTCATTGGGGTCGTCGACCACGACAGCGCCGGCGGCCCGCACCGCGTTGAAATATTTGGTGCCGCCGTTGGGGCCCGGGTTGTACAGGATGCCCACGCCGGTGTCCGAATGCTCCTCCTCATGCTCCGCAATCAGGCGAAGGTTCAGATCCGACGTAATGTTCCACAGCAGCTGTCCGCGGATCGCATCGCGATTGACGCCGTTGAATTTACGGCCGTCGTAGACGTCATCCACGAAGCCTTCCTGATAGGTGCGCGATGCCGTCAGACGGCCGGCGAGCGTTCCGTCGATCAGTGGACCGGTGAGCGATGCCCGCCACTGCTTGGAGTTCAGGTTGCCGATCGACACTTCGCCGTCCGCCTCGGGCGTGAAGCTCGGCAGTTTGGTGGTGATGTTGAGCACGCCTGCGGTAGTGTTCTTGCCGAACAGCGTGCCCTGCGGGCCGCGTAACAAGGCGACCTGGTCGATGTCGATCAGGTCGATGTTCGCCATGGCGGCGCGCCCCAGATACACGTTATCCAGGTAGACGCCGACGCTCGACTCCAACGCGTCGTTCGCGGGGTTGTTGCCCAGACCGCGCACCGCGATGCTGTTTTGGCGAGGATTGTCGAATTCCACATTCATGCTGGGCAGATGCGCATTCAGCCCTTCGAGTCGGATCGTGCCTGTTTGATCCAGCTCGTTACCGCCGACCGCGGCGATGGGGATGGGAACACTCTGCGCATTCTCTTCGCGCCGCCGCGCGCTGACCACGACTTCCTGCAGTCGTCCGTAGCTGTCGTCGTCGGCTGCGGTATTGCTGTCATTCGAGTCAAGCGCGGCACCGTCAGACGCATAAGTACTGACGGGCAGGGCGCCATAGAGCGCCGCGGCAACGCACATGGCGATGGTCCAACGGTGTACCGGTGGCTTGTCGCGGGTCGAGTCGAGGTTGATCAATCGTCACTCCCTGGAATTCATATTGGATTGGTGTCGAGCGAATGCCAGAGTAGGAGCGAGTGGTCACAAGAGCGGTCGCAGCGTGGTAACAACTTGGTCAGTTCATAACCTCATAACAATTTATGAGTCCATTGCCGTTGTACAACGCACACTCGGAAACAATTTCTAAGGAGAGGATTTGATGCGTCTCAACGTTCTGGGGTTCACCGTATCGACTATCATGATGGGAGCTGCGCTGCATTCGACCGCGATGGCTGGACCCTCGCTGCTGACCGCGGATCAGAAGCAGGCGCAAACCGAGGCTTCGGCCGCATTTAAGGATCCTGCGATCCAGACAGCACGTGCCGCGGCGATCAAACGCTACGAATCGGCGCCGCCAGCACAACTGCCGGATGGCAAGTCGACCCTGAGTGCGGCGGTGGACGAGGCGGTGTACGGCACGCTGCTGGCGCTCAGCAACGATCCCGTACATCCAGGTGTTATCTGGAGTCAGTCCCTGCCTTATCAGTTCGGCGGCAATCAGATTCCGGGCACGCGTTACGGCGGTGACGATCCGGATCGCATCTATCGAGCCATCGCCGTGGACCCTGCAGGACACTACGAGATTCACGGCAAGCGTCTGCCCGGCGCCTCACTCGATTTCAGCTTCGAGGCCATCTCGGGCCCGGCACTCTGGGGCAAGGCCAGAGCCGTTCTGCCGGCGAAGGATGTCGATGTCGCGTCGGACGGAACGTTTGTCATCACGGCGGATTCGTCGCCGACGGACGGGCGTCGCAACCACCTGCAACTGCCGGCGGGCGCCGCCAATATTCTGGTTCGTGACACGTTGAACGACTGGTCGACACAGTTGCCGAACGAGTTGAGCGTTCAGCGTATCGATCAGGGCGCTGCGTCCGCGGGCGGTCAGGGTAGCGTGGTGCAGCGCGCGCCGGTCGAGATTCAGAAGTCGATCGACGAGTCGCTGAATTTCATTGCCGGCGTTTGGAAGAATCCTCCGAATCATTTGTTTCCAGTGGTCCGGGGACTGGGTGACGGCGTCAAGGGCGGCATCGTCGCAGTCAATCGATTCCACCTGGAAGCCGATGAAGCACTCGTCATCACGCTGGACCCACTGCATGCGAAGTACGTCGGCATCGAAGTTACCGATCCGTGGCTGCGATCCGCCGACTACGCCAAGCGCAGTACCAGCTTGAATGCCAGCCAGGCGACGACGAACGCGGATGGCACGCTGACCTATGTGCTGTCCGCAAAGGACCCCGGTGTACATAACTGGCTCGACAGCGCCGGACTCCACGACGGCATATTGCTGTCGCGCTGGGAGATCTTCCCCGGGGAAGTCCAGGCGGACAAGGCGGTCAGGGCGGTTCGCGTCGTGAAGAGTGCAAACCTGGCGGGCGCATTGCCGCAGGGAGGCTCACGAGTCGATGCATCCCAGCGCCAGCAATGGCTGTCCGAGCGAACGAAGTCCTACGAACACCGGTTGGGGCTCGAATGATGTCGCAGGTAGCACAGAGCGTGCACCTGATGGCCAAGCCATCAGGTCCCGTCTGCAATCTCGACTGCAGCTATTGCTTCTACCTGGAGAAGGAAACCTTCTTTCCGCGTCGAAGTCGCTTCCTCATGAGCGACGAGACGCTGCGCCGCTACGTCGAACAGAACATTCGCAACGAGCCGAGTGCCGAGGTGCTGTTCACCTGGCAGGGAGGCGAGCCCATGTTGCGTGGGCTCGATTTCTATCGTCGGGCGGTGGCGTACCAGCGGGAACTGGCGGGCGGCAAAACTATCCGTAATGCGTTGCAGACTAACGGTGTGCTGCTGGACGAGGCGTGGTGCACATTTCTCGCCGAGTCGAAGTTCATGGTAGGCATCAGCCTGGATGGGCCGCGGGCGATCCATGACGCGGCGCGCGTCGACAAGCAGGGCAGGCCCACCTTCGATGCGGTCATGCGGGGGATTGCCCTGCTGCAGCGTCATGGCATCGAGTTCAATGTGCTGGTGACGGTGACCGACGAGGTGTCCCGGCACCCGCTCGAGGTATATCGGTTTCTGAAGCAGCACGGATTGCACCACGTGCAGTTCAATCCCGTCGTCGAACGTGTCGCCAGCGATAGCGAGCGGGGCGCCGGATTGACGTTCGCGCAGCCGGGCAACCCGCATGGGTCGGAGACGCCAGGGACGCCGCAGGCGCCGCAGGTCAGTCCCCACAGCGTGCGTCCGCAGGCCTACGGCGATTTCCTCATCGCAGTGTTCGATGAATGGGTCAGACATGACGTCGGCACCGTCTACGTGATGAATTTCGAGTGGGCGCTGGCTTCCTTTCTGAAGTTGCCGGCGACGGTCTGTCTATTCGCCGAGGATTGCGGCAACGCTCTCGTCCTCGAGCACAACGGCGACGTGTACTCCTGCGATCACTTCATGTATCCGGCGCATCGACTCGGCAATCTCGGCGACAGCGAATTGTCCGCGCTGGCCTCATCGCCGCAGCAGCAGGCATTCGGAAAAGCCAAATCTGCACAGCTGCCGGACTACTGCCGGCGTTGCGATGTGCGCTTCGCCTGTCACGGCGAGTGCCCGAAGAACCGCTTCGCGGTCTCGCCGGATGGCGAGCCGGGTCTGAATTACCTATGTCCGAGCTACAAGAAGTATTTCACCCACATCAAAAAATACATGAACACGATGGCAAGGCTGATCAGTCTGGGACAGCCGGCATCGCTGATCATGGATGCGATCAAGGGCCCATTGGCGATCACACTTTAAATTTCAAAAGGTACCCATCAGTATGAAGCGGGAAAATTTTCTGACGATGGCCGCGCTGACGTCGGCGGTCACGTTCGTAGGCGACGCGCATGCGCAGCAGCCTGTCTATCAAGGCAAGGTAGGGCGTACGCTGGCCGAATCCAAGGAATGGTGGCCCGATCCGGTCAAGGCGCCGGCCGGTGCACCCAATGTCGTCTGGATTCTTCTCGACGACGTCGGCTTTGGCGCGTCGAGCGCGTTCGGGGGCGGCATCAGCACGCCGACGTTCGAACAGCTGGCGCAGCATGGCCTGCGCTATACGAATTTTCACACCACGGCGATCAGTGCCCCGACTCGGGCCGCGCTACTCACCGGCAGGAACAGCGCGTCCGTCCATGAGTCGGGGTTCTCCCATACCGTGCTTTCCGCAGGCTTTCCCGGCTGGGACGGGCGCCTGCCTTCCGAAGATGGGACGATCGCCGAAATCCTGCGCGATGACGGCTACAACACTTTTGCCGTCGGGAAATACGGTGTCACCCCCGATGAGGAGGCCACGGACGCTGGCCCGTTCGATCACTGGCCGACAGGCAAGGGATTCGATCATTTCTTCGGCTTCCTGGGATCGCAGACCGATCAGTACAAGCCGGACCTGGTCGAGGACCAGGCGCACGTGAAACCGGATGGGCGCCATCTTAACGAGCAGATCACCGACAAGGCGATCGGCTACATCGATCGGCAGCAGAAGGTGGCGCCGGACAAGCCGTTCTTCCTCTATTACGCGCCGGGCGCGACCCACGCGCCGCATCAGGTAGCGTCCGAATGGAGCGATCAGTACAAGGGCAAGTTTGACGAAGGCTGGGACGTCTATCGCAAACAGGTCTTCGAGCGGCAGAAGAAGCTCGGTGTCATTCCGGCAAATGCCGTACTGCCGGACCGCAATCCGGACATCAAGGCGTGGAAATCCCTGACGCCGGATGAGAAGAAGCTGTATGCGCGCTTCATGGAGGTCTACGCGGGCTATCTGACCTATACCGACCATGAGATTGGCCGCCTGGTGGATCACCTGAAGCAGATTCATCAGTTCGATAACACGCTTATCTTCGTGATCGTCGGTGACAACGGCGCCAGCAAGGAAGGCACGCTCAACGGCGACATCGACCGCAGCCTGCGTGCGACGCCGCTGAGCGAGGCAGAAAACGTCCAATACAATCTGAACAAGATCAACGAAATCGGGACCGCGCAGGCCATCGAGGGCAATTACCCGCTGGGCTGGGCACAGGCCGCGAATACGCCGTTCCGCTTCTGGAAATCGGATGCCAACAGTGAAGGGGGTACCCGCAATCCGTTGATTATTTCCTATCCTAAAGGCCTCAACGACGACGTGCTCAAGCAGAACGGTGGTATTCGAACCCAGTACGGACACGTCATCGACATTCTGCCGACGACGCTCGAAGTAGCCGGGCTCAAAGCACCGGAGCAGATACGAAGCATCAAGCAGCAGCCTATCGAGGGAACGTCGCTGGCGTATTCGATCGACGATGCGAAAGCAGCCTCACGCCATACCGTGCAGTACTACTACATTTTTGGCTCACGGGCGATCTACCAGGACGGCTGGAAGGCCGCACTGCCGTCGCCAAACGGCATGATCCATGGGCTCGCGAGTGCTGCCAGGGCCTTCGACGAGGACGGCTGGGAACTCTATAACCTCAACGACGACTACACCGAGCGCGTCAATCTGGCGAAGAAGTATCCGGAGAAGGTCGCCAGCCTTCGCGCGCTGTTCGAGCAGCAGGCACAGGAGCACCACCTCTATCCATTGATCACCTGGGATGATGTGCTGAACGGCCGGATCCATCAGACCCATGATGGCAAGACCCTGGACGAAAAGATCCAGCAGATAGCGCATCCGACCGGTAACTGACGGGTACGCTACCGGTGCCGGCGCAAGGCGATGGCTCTTGCATCGCCTTTGCGTCTGGTGAGCGGAATCTTCCCCTGCTATGGTGAGCGACTGCTCCAGCGAGAGAAATTACCCCATGTCCGATCCCGTCTCACCAAGTGATCGCGCCGACAAATTGCAGGTGCTCCTGGACAAGCAGGAGATTCATGAAGCACTGATGCGTTATTGCCTCGGCATCGATCGGTGCGATCTGGCGCTGGTGCTGTCGGTATTCCACGAGGATGCACTGGATAATCACAGCGGCGTCGAGGAGCGGGCGGTCGATCGGTTCACGCGCACGATCAATTCCAGATCGATGTGGGTCAACCACAACATCGGCAACGTGTTCATCCAGGTCGACGGCGCGAAGGCGGTTTCACAGTCGTACTTCACTGCGTGGCATCGTCTCACCCACGATGAGCGTACGTACGACTGGGTGATTGCGGGTCGCTATCTCGATCGCTTCGAACGCCGCCAGCACGTCTGGCGTATCGCTCACCGCACGGTGGTCTATGACTGCGAACGTTTCGATCGGGTGAGCCCCGATCGGCCCGTCGGACATCCTGCGGCGACCTTCTTCGAGAAAGTCGTCAGGGGAGAGCGGTCTCAGCAGGACTTCTCGTACCAGTTGATGCGGTTCTAGATCGCTCAGGCGGCTACCGCTCAGGCGGACCTCGGGAAGTGACGCAGCACGGATTCCGCCCACTGTTCCATCTTGCGTTTCTTCTCGTCGATCGTCGAGGCTCGACCCAGACCCGCGGTCAGGTTGCGATCGAAGCCACCCGCATCGAAGGGCGGGATCGTGGCCCCTGTCATACCCATGTCCTCGAGCCGCTTGAAATTGTCGGCAGTGCGATCGCTCAACGGTGTGATCGGGCCGAAGATCTCGAACGGCAGATGGCCGCGCCCGGCCTCTTCGCGCAGTCGTCTGAGCTCCGCGACGAGCCCGGGTACCTCCGCGATGGTGTGCGGCGGCGCGATGACGCCGTCGCACAGGTAGGCTGCCCGTCGCAACGCGGCAGGACTCTTGCCGCCACAATAGAAGGGAACCGGCCTTTTCGGTGCCGGGCGCATCTCGATCTGATCGAAATCGAAGAATTGCCCGTGATGCGACACGACGCCGCCGGCCCAGAGCTTTCGCATGACCTCGATCATCTCGTCGGTGCGTTTGCCACGCGTGTGGAAATCCACACCCATGACATCGAATTCCTCTTTCTGCCAGCCGACGCCAAAACCGATCGTGACGCGGTCACCGCTGATCAGGGCGGCCGTTGCGGCCTGTTTGGCGACATCGACGGGATTGCGCAGCGGCAGCAGGTAGACGGACGATGAGAATCGCAGCGTTCGCGTGACGGCGGCCATCGCGGCAAACGATACGAAGACATCGGGATAGGCGTAGTCCAGCTCGTGATTCATCTTCCCGTCCTGGGTGTACGGGTAGTTCGAATCCGTCTTGTGAGTCAGGAACAGGTGCTCGGAGTTGGTGACGCCGTAGAAGCCAATTTCTTCAGCAAACTTTGCGATTTCCGGAAGCTGCTCGGCTTCCGCCCAGGAAATGCTCTGCCAGAATTTCATTGTCATCTCCAGGCGCAAAGTTGTCGCGGCTGGGCAGGATAGCGGACGTTTTCCCAGGATGCACCGCGTGACTCACCGGGTGACCCGGGCGCCTCGAGCCAGCGAGGCGCCTCGACGCTGCGGGTTAAAACAACTGTTTTAGCGAGGCCGCCGCAGTTTTGCAGCCGCGCGTTCGATCGCGGCGTCGCGCTTTTCGTTCAACGGTCGCATGGCCGCACGCATGGCGTCCACCAGTTCGGGGCGCGCGACGCGCGGCGATCCGGCGTCGAACGGCGGAGCAGGATCGTACTCGAGGCTGAGTTGGGCCATTTCGGCCATCCGGGATCCCCACAACTGCGAGATGACCTGCAGCGAGAAATCCAGGCCGGAGGTCACGCCGGCGCCGGTGATGCGGTTGCGATCGATCACGACGCGCTCGGCGACGGGCGTGGCACCGAACGTTTCGAGCGTCGGCAGCGACGCCCAGTGGCAGGTGGCTCGATAGCCGGTCAGTAACCCGGCGGCTCCCAGTATCAACGAACCGGTGCACACCGACGTCACGTAGCGCGCTGACGAACCCAGTCGCGCGATGGCGGCCAGTACTTCGTCGTCATTCAGGATATCGATGCAACCGCTACCGCCCGGAACGCACAGCATATCCGTCCGTTGGCACGACTCGAATGTCGCCGTGGGTGTCAGGATCAGCCCTGGCCGGCCGGTACCTTGCGCCCGTATCGGCTCGAGGGTTTTCCACACGAGATCGATCTCGACGCCCGGAACGCGCGACAGGACTTCGTGCGGACCGGTGAGGTCGAGCTGGGTGATGCCGGGGAATACCGGCATCGCCACGTGGAATCGGTCACGAGGATTCAGCGGTGTTGCAGACATGGACAGTCTTCTCCTCGACCAGCGCGTAGAGTGCCGCGGGCACGATCAGGCCGGGCAACCACGCAAAATCGGATCCCAGCCATTTTTCGACCGGTCCGTTGTAGAACGACAGCGACATGAAGGGCAGCTGGATCAGGATGCCGAACAGGTAGATCGCGATCGTGCGCCAGCGGAAGGCACCATATTGGCCGTCCACCCGATACATGTCGGCAATGTTGTAACGGCCTTTACGCACGATGTAGTAGTCGACCAGATTGATCGCGCTCCAGGGGATCAACATATAGATCATCACACTGAGCATGTCGCCGAAGTACGCGTTGAAGTTCTGCCGCGCGATCGCGGCTATGGCTGTGGCGATGAATATCAGCGTTGCCATCACGATGAGCTTGTGGCGCCTGCCAACGGTCGGCATGCCCCGAACGCCCGACACGATCGTGACGGTCGACATGTAGGCGCTGTACAGGTTCATGACGTTACCCTGAACGACACCCACGATGATCAGTAGTTCGATCAACGTCCTGCCACGGGCAAACGCTTCCGCCACGGCGATTCCCGGGCTGTCCGCCTGTTGCGGCAGTACCAGTCCGATGTAGGCGCCGAGCGACATGATGATGGTCGAGCTCAGCCAGCAGCTCGATGCGGTGTACCAGAACGTCTTTGCCGGCGGTACATCCGGTGGCAGGTAGCGCGAATAGTCCGCGACGTAGGGGCCGTAGCTCAACGCCCACGCCGCCGCCTGCGTCATCATCATGAGACCGGCATGCCAGGTATTAGACGGCGGTGCACCGGCTGCGGGAGTGTGCGCGCGGAGCGGCATCCCGTGCTGACCGAGGAGCAGTACGGCCGCCGCCAGGAACAGGACGGTCGAGACCACCGTCAGTACCGCGCCCAGACGGTGGATGAGTTCGTATCCCGCATAGGCCACCACCAGTGTAGCCATCGCAAAGAGGATGACCGCGCCAGTGTCGCTGATCGGGATCAGCGCCTGGATCGGGCTGCGAATCAATACCGCGTTCGCAGCGCAGTAGAGCAGATAGGTGATGACCACGGCGATCAACGGAAATCCCGCGCCCCGAACGCCGAACTGCGCGCGGCTCTGGATCATCTGGGGGATGCCGAGCCGCGGGCCTTGCGCGGAATGCGCTGCCATGAACACGGTTCCGATCGCGTTGCCGGCGGCGATCGCGATGACGGCAGACCAGAAGGACAGGCCGGCCGCGACACCCAGGGTGCCGACACCGACGCCCAGCACGGTCATGTTGGCACTGAACCAGATCGTGAACAGTCGCCGCGGAGTGCCGTAGCGCTCCGACAACGGGATGAAATCGATGGTGCGTGCTTCGACCGCGAGGCCTGCCGACGATGCGGACGGGTCGCCGCTCGTCATGAACCGCTGGGTGGAGCGCGCGTGATCGTCAGATGCACATGCTCGCTCGTGCCACCGCTGAACTGCAGCAGCAGATCGGCGCTGCGAAGGTCGAACTGCACCACCTTGTGAGGCGTACTGCAGCCAGCCTGGCCGGCATAGTCGTCGGTGGCGACCAGCTTGCCATCATCGACCATGTCGACCCAGACCGGGACATCGAGCGACACGCGATAGACACCCGCTTCGCCGATGTGCACGCGCGCGATGCCGCCATAGGCACCCTCGGTCGCGCTCTTCTTTCCGGGGGCCGGTGAGAAATGGACCTGGGCCTGGGGACCGAGCGACAGATCGTAGAAACGCCCAACCGACAGAACGGGCGGCAGATCGCCGCCGGGCGCTGCGGTTACCGGCTGTGGCGTCGTTGCGAACAGCTGACGCTCGGTGGCGACGTTCCATTTGAATTCGTCGCATCGGTCGGCGCCGCTCGCCGCGCCGCTCCCGGCAGACAGCATCACGACGGCAGCGACGACGGATCCATAAATTCGTGGGAGATCTGGCACCGGGCCATTGTGAATAGGTCGCCGAACGGCCGCAACTCGCCGCCGCGCCATCCCCAGCTGAACTGACCCTGTTCCCTGAGCGTCCTTGTCGGCGGGAGGGCCGACGAGCAGGACTAGGATCGTGCTCGCGACGAGCGCGCCAAGACGACCGTATCAAGACGACCGCATTCATAGGGGGCAGCATGAAGTTCGGCATCACCACCAACATGGCATTCGCGCCGGTCGTCGAGGTAGCGAGGCTGGCGGAATCATTGGGCTACGAATCGTTGTGGACCGGTGAGCATCCGATCATTCCGGTGCAGGTGAAGAATCCGCAGCTCTATGGTGTGCCGCTCCCCGACAGCTACAAGCACATGCCCAACCCGTTCATCTGGCTGACGGCCGCAGCTGTGGCCACGACAAAACTCAAGGTGGGCATGGACGTCTGCCTGGTGCCGCAGCGCAATCCGTTGATCCTCGCCAAGGAAATCGCCTGCCTGGACCGGATCTCCAATGGCCGGTTCCTGTTCGGTGCCGGTGCCGGCTGGATCGAAGAGGAAGCCGCGATCATGGGAGGCTATCCGTTCGACAAGCGCTGGCCACGAACCGTCGAGTGCATCCAGGCGATGAAGAAGCTGTGGACACAGGAGAAGGCGAGTTTCCAGGGCGAGTATGTCTCGTTTCCGGAAGTCTATTGCTATCCGAAACCGTTGACGCTGCCGCATCCGCCGATCCTCTGGGGAGCCGGCAACCCGAGTACCAAGGCGATGCCGGCCATCCTTCGGCGCACCGCCGAATTTGCGGACGGATGGGTGCCGTCGTTCTTCACGCCGGAGCAGATGAAGGAACATCTCGCGACCCTGAAGCGACTGTGTGACGAGCGTGGCCGCGATTTCAGCAAGTTGGACATCTCTCTGATCGTTCCCGGTGTTACGCTCGGGGCGGTCGATGAGGCCGTGCCCTGGATGAAGGGCATGGACACGCGGCGAAAGGACGCGGCTGAACTCGTGGCGGAGTACGAGCAGGTCGGTGTCCACCGCATTCTGGTCGGGTTCTCGGACCTGCAGCCTGATACGTTTCAGCGCGTCCTCGAGCACGCAGCCCGGAAGCTGAACCTGTCCTAGTTGGTTGTCATAGGTGAGGTGCGAAGCAATGAGCGCGAAGCCGATCAGGATCCCGGGCCCGGACCATCCCATCACCATTACTGCCTCGGCGGCTCGCGTCGCGGTGCAGGCTGGCGGTCGGCAACTGGCATCCTCCACGCGGGCGTTGGTACTCCAGGAGGCTACGTACCCCGCCGTGCAGTACATCCCGCGTCAGGATGTCGATATGAGCCAGCTGGTGAAGACGGCGCATCACACCTATTGTCCTTACAAGGGTGACTGCAGCTACTACAGTATCGCCGCGGGTGGCGAACGCGGGGTCAATGCGGTCTGGTCCTATGAATCGCCCTACGATGCGGTAGCTCAGATCCGCGGGCACCTGGCGTTCTACCCGGATCGAGTGGACGCGATCACGGTCGGCTGAGCCCCATCGGCTGAGCCGCACCAACCGAGCGCCTGCGTCGATGGCCACTCGACGTCAGCCGAAGCAGCGCCTGCCGATCGCGGAGCGGATCACGGCCGGGCGCAGGGCTGCTGTGATCCCGCACGAGTTCGTGCTCGAGGCACTGGCGTCGATGCATCCCTGGACGCGACCGATGTTTGGTTGCACCGCCGTCTATATCGAAGAGAAGATCGTGCTGGTCCTGCGCGATCGCCCGACATCACCTCGGGATAACGGAATCTGGCTGGCAACCTCGCGCGAGCATCATGACAGTCTGCGGCGCGAGTTTCCGCGGATGCGATCGATCGAAGTGTTCGAAACGGATGTCACGTCGTGGCAGGTACTACCGTCGCAGGATGAGGATTTCGAGGATCTGGCGCTTCAAGCCTGCAAGATGATCAGGGCAGGGGACCCACGCATCGGTAAGACGCCGAAGCCGAAGTCAGGCCGCAGCAAGAAGCCACTACCGAAAACCAAAGCGGCGCCACGCAGGCGCCGCTCTCCAGCCGATTGACTGACGGTGTCGGTCAGTGCGCCTCGACCGAGGCCGCCACCACCGAGGCAATCACACCGGTGGCGACCGCCGCCAGCACGTAGTTGCCGTCTACCTCACGCCACTCATAGCCGTGCGGCGGCCGGCGCAGATGTTCGTGCCGATAGTCGATGTGCTCACCGCGCTGCCAGTCCTCATCGCGCATCTTGGCACCCTTCTTCCAGTCGTCGTGATGCACGTACTGATGGTTGTCACGATGGTCGTTGTCATGGTGATCGTCGGCCAGCGCCGGCATCTGCGCGGCCGCCAGGGCGAGCGCAAACACGAGCGAGGCTGCGAGGGATGACTTCATGTAGGTGGGCCTCCTGGTGATATTTGCAGCGACGCTAGCAAGAAAGGATGCCGGAGTCTGTAAACAATCGTTTAGCTTTCACTTACCCGTTGACCTACAACGGTGCCGTATCCCTCAGGCGAACAGTTCATGTTCGGGCTCCTCGTCGATCCGACGTTTCACTCTCGCCGAAGGCGGCGTCCCATTGCTCGAGCCCTCAGACCCGAACGCCGCTTTCAGTGCCTGCGATACGTTGTCGACCCAGACGAACTCCATCGCCTTGCGTGTGCTCTCCGGGATGTCTTCGTAGTCGCGCCGGTTACGGGCCGGCAGGATCACGCGCTTGATGCCCGCTCGCGCTGCTGCGATCGTCTTCTCCTTGATGCCGCCCACCGGGAGCGCCAGTCCTCGCAGACTGATCTCACCGGTCATGGCTACATCCGGTCGCACGCTTTCACCGCGGAACAGCGAGGTCAGCGACATGAACATCGCCACACCCGCACTCGGACCGTCCTTCGGAATCGCGCCGGCAGGCACGTGCACGTGGATATCACTGTTCTCGAACTGTTTCGGATCGATGCCGAAATCTTCCGCCTGTGACTTCACCAGGCTCAGTGCTGCCTGGGCACTCTCCTTCATCACATCACCGAGCTGGCCGGTGAGTATCAGCTTGCCGTTGCCAGGCAATCGCGCCGATTCGATGAAGAGGATATCGCCGCCCACCGGCGTCCATGCCAGTCCCGTCGCAACACCGGGGACACTCGTGCGCTGCGCCACTTCGTTCTCGAAACGCGTCGCACCTAGCACCGCGTCCAGGTCGTCGGCTTCGAACGTTACCTGCGCACGCTGAGCCTGGGCGATCTGCATCGCCGCATTGCGCACCAGTGCACCGATCTTGCGTTCGAGATTCCGGCAGCCGGCCTCGCGGGTGTAGTCACGGATCAGCCGCTCGAGCGCGTCGTCGGTGATCGTGATCTGCGAAGCGTCCAGCCCGTTGGCCTTGAGCTGTCGCGCGACCAGGTAGCGCCTGGCGATCTGCAATTTCTCCTCGGTGGTGTAACCGGTGAGTTCGATGATCTCCATGCGATCGCGCAGCGCCGGCGGAATGGTGTCCAGCTGGTTCGCGGTGGCGATGAAGAGCACCCGGCTCAAGTCGAACGGCTGCGCGATGTAGTTGTCGCGGAACGTCGAGTTCTGCTCCGGATCGAGCACCTCCAGTAATGCCGCCGAGGGGTCGCCGTGCAGGCTGTTCGAGAGCTTGTCGATCTCGTCCAGCATGACGACCGGATTGCGGGTGCCGGCCTTGCGCAGCCCCTGGATGATGTTACCCGGCAGGGCACCGATGTAAGTGCGCCGGTGGCCGCGGATCTCGGCCTCGTCGTGCACGCCACCGAGGCTGGTGCGCTGGAACTTGAGGCCCAGGGCACGGGCGATGCTTTGCCCGAGCGATGTCTTGCCGACGCCGGGCGGACCGACGAAGCAAAGAATCGGGCTGCGGCCCTCGGGATTGAGTTTGCGGACTGCGAGGTACTCCAGGATCCGGCGCTTGATCTTGTCCAGACCATAATGATCTTCGTCGAGCACCGTGCGGGCGCGCGCGATGTCGATGTCCTCGACATCGCTCTTCGACCAGGGCAGCGCCACCATCCAGTCCAGGTAACTGCGCACCATGCCGTGTTCCGGGCTGGCCTCGTTCATGCGCTTCAACCGGCCCAGTTCCTTGCGTGCGTGCGCATCGACGTCCTCCGGCATGCCGGCGGCCGCAATCTGCCTCTCGAGTTCGGCGAGCTCGCCCGATTCGGCGTCGCTCTCGCCGAGTTCCTTCTGCAGCTGATGCAGCTGTTCGCGCATCACTGCCTCGCGCTGACGTTCGCCGAACGCGGCCTGGGTCTGCGCGTTGATCTCGCGGGTGACCTTGAGCACCTGTACCCGGTGCGCCACCAGGTCGAGCACCTTGTCGAGACGTGTCTTGATGTCGAACGTCTCGAGCAATGACTGTTTTTCCTCGGGTTTGATGTCGAGGAAGCTGGCGATGATATCGGCGAGCTGTCCGGCGCCATCGATGCCCGCGATCAGCTGTTCGACTTCGCGCGGTGCCTGCGGCAGCAATGCGAGCGCCTGCAGAGCGCGCTGCTTGAGCAGCGCCACGCGACCTTCGATGTCGGCGCCGCTCGCGTCGCGTTCCTCGATCTGCTCGATCCGGGCAGCGAAGAATGGCTTCTCGAGCAGTACCTCGGCGAGCCGCACCCGGCTCTCGCCCTGGCACACCAGATGATGTGTGCCATCGGGCGCCGTGACGTAGCGCAGTACGGTCGCAAGGACGCCCACCTCGTAGAGGTCGGCGACCGTGGGTACTTCCCCGCCCGGGTCACGCTGCGCGACCACCGCGATCTTCTGTCCGGTGCGCACTGCTTCCTGGGCCGCGGCAATGCTGAATTCACGCTGCAGCGTCAGCGGTGACACCATGCCCGGCAGCAGCGCCACGGAGCGGATGGGCACGATCGGCACCGCATTGGCGGGCAATGCAGGCGACGATGCGCGGGGACTCTCGGGTACTTGTTCGATTTCGGCCATGTGTGTTTCCCGGTTTATTTGTCGAAACTGTCTGAACCAATCAGGCGGACTTCCAGGCATCCATTCAGATAACGGGAGTCCGCGATGCGAACGGCGGAGCCGGAGAGCGCCACCCGCCGCACGAAGCGGCCATAAGGAATCTCGAGCCGACGGATCGTGGCGCCGCAGCCCGCGACCCGCGGCCGTCGCATCGCGCTGACGACCAGCGCGCCGCGTTCGAGCCGCACTTCGATGTCTTCCGGCGCAACGCCCGGCAGTGCGAAATTGAGGATCAGGCCATCGTCACTTTCGTATATGTCGACGGGGGCCTCCCAGCTCACCGCGCCCTCGGCCGGTCCCAGGTAACGCAGGAAGCGTTTCTGCAGACGGGTGGCCTCATCGGCCAATTCCATGGCCTGCGACCACATCCATTCGTATTGACGCTTGACGTTCGTGGACACCGGCTTTGCTCCGCTACGCGCTGTTGATGACCCTTCATGACGAGATGGCGGTGCGTAGGACCCTTTTCAATGCCGCTCGGATGCTGCAGGATCAATTGGTTATGCGCGGCGTGTTATCAGGGCAGTGCAGCAGGGAGGCGCTGGAATGAGATTGCGGCTGAACGGAGCATCTGCAAGGGCGGTGTGGCAGCGTATCCGCTGTTTCAGCTCGGTCCTCGGGATCATACGGTTCAGCGTCCTGATTCCGGTGGTGCTGATCCTGACCCTGATCGGCAGCGACCAGATGAGCGATGCGTTGATCGCACTCGCCGACACCGGCAGCGCATTGCGGCAGATGGCGCTCTTCGTCATGGCCCTGCTGGCGGCGCTGACCGTCTGGTACACCGCCCACACCATGTACCGTTTCCACTTCGCACACAGCGAGGCCTCGAGGTCACAGGTACATCCCAGGCTCAAGTGCTCGTTGCCGCGCGTGCTGGCGGTGAGCGTGCCGTTGGCGCTGCTCATCAAGGTGTGGTCGCTGCGCTCCGGTGTCGCCGATCCCGTCGCGGTCGATCGCGTGGCCGGGGGCCTTGCCATCGTGCTGGGAATCACGGCACTGATCGTGCGACTGGGGCAGCCCGACGAAGCCCGAGATCTGTCCGAGCTGCGGTTTCTGCCCAGGACGACGCGGCTGCTCCTGGTGGGACTTCTGCTGGGCAACATCCTGGCGGTGCTGCTGGCGCTGAACATGCCGCTGTTCGAACTGGGTGCGCCGGCACTACTGCTATTGGCGCTCGCGCTGATCACGTTCACGGGGAGCGTGCTGGTATATGCCGCCAACCACGAGCGCATCCCGGTGCTGTCGGTGCTGGTGCTGTGGGTGATCTTCTGCAGCTTCTTCGGTGACAACCACGAGGTGCGGCAGCAACCGGGCGATGGTTCGGTGGGTGCCTTCGGGCGCCGCGCGCCCAGAGATGTCACCACCCTGCAGCCTTCGGCGCTCGCCGGCTATTCGGTCGCCAGCTATTTCGATGCCTGGTACGACGATCTTGTGCGGCAGGAACCGGGCACGGACCCGATACCGGTCGTGCTGGTCGCCGCCGACGGGGGCGGTATTCGCGCGGCGTACTGGACCGCGTCGATCCTCGGCCGGCTGCAGGATCTGACGGCCTGTCATGCGGTGCCGTTCGCGCGGCACGTGTTTGCGATCAGCGGTGTCTCCGGCGGCAGCCTCGGCGCGGCTACTTTCTCGGCGATTGCAGCCGGCCGGATCCAGCATCCGCGCGATTGCCATACCGATTCCTGGACGCGGGAAGCGAACACGATGCTGGGGCGTGATTTTCTGTCGCCCACGCTTGCCAACGCGCTCTTCATCGATCTGCCGCAGCGACTCATTCCGTTCCCGCTGTTCGACGATCGCGCTATCGCACTGGAGAAGTCATGGGAGCATTCGTGGCGTTGGGCGGATGACCAGTCGCCTGGACTGTTCGCGGCGCCATTCCAAAATCTGTGGTCGCAGCGACCCTTCGACGTGCCGCTGCTGTATCTCAATGGCACGGTGGTCGAGACCGGAGAACGCTCGCTGGTACAACCGCTGGCAGCCGATCCGCAGGTTCGCGATCTGACTTTTGCCAACACCCTGCAGATAGGATCGGTGTTCGGCACGCAATTGCCGTTGAGCTCCGCGGTATTGCTCAGCGCCCGCTTTACCTATGTGAGTCCGGCCGGAACGCTTGGCTGGATCGAGCAAGGCCGTGAGCGATGGCGGCGCCTCGTGGACGGCGGATACTTCGACAATTCGGGAACCATCACGCTGCGCGAGATCCTGCATACGCTGCGGGCCGAGCGACATCGCGTCGGCACACCCGGGAACCTGCGGCCGCCGCAATTGATCGTGATCCACATCGGCAACGATCCAAAGCAGCAGCGCGTGGCCGAGAAGGAAAGCAGCTGGCAGCGATTCGCCGCTGGCCGGCACTGGCTCAGCGAGACGCTCGCGCCCATGATCTCGCTGCTGAATGTGCGCGAAGGACATGGCAGGCAGTCCACGCAGATCATGCAGTACACCAGCGACGATGATCAGATTCCATACTTCGATGTCGAGCTGTGGCGTGGTGCGACCAGTCTGCCGCTCGGATGGTCACTGTCGACCGAGGCCCGTGGCGAGATGGATCGGCAGCTCCTCTCCTGCAGCGGTTATGATCCGCTCTGCGGCGCGAACATCGTCGAAGAAATACGAAAGCTGATGACACCATGAAGGCGCTACCGGAAGAACGTGCCGGCCATGCGCCGCCGCCTTCGTTGCAGCAGCGTCGGCAGATGATGGCTGCGGCACTACGTGATGGCTTATGGAAGACACAGCCGCCGCCGGTCGAGCTGATGCTGGGCGGTGTGCGGGTGCTCAGATTCGATCCTCCGGAGTCGAAGCGCGCGACCGTTCTGCATCTGCATGGCGGTGCCTTTCGGCAGGGCTGCCCGGAGATGGTAGGGGCATTTGCGGTCGCGCTGGCGGCACGATGTGGTGTCGAGGTCATATGTCCAGCGTATCGGCTGGCACCGGAGTACCCGTACCCGACGGGTCTGCGGGACGCGCTGAGCGTGCTGCGAACGCTTGCCGCACCGTCAAGCGCATCGCAAACCGCTCCATTGATCATCTCCGGGGATTCTGCTGGTGGAGGGCTTGCCGCCAGTCTGACCCGATTGGCGGTAGATGGCGGGGTGCCTGTAGCGGCGCTGGTCCTGCTATCGGCCTGGCTCGATCTGACGCTCGGCAGCAACAGTTTCGATGACAACGCGGCGAGCGATCCGCTGTTCTCCCGCGAGGCTGCGGAGGAGGCGGTACTGCTCTATCTGCAAGGGCTCTCAGCGCGTCAACCGGAAGTTTCACCATTGCTTGGCACGGTGAAGGGATTTCCGCCGAGCTTTATCAGCATCGGCTCCGGCGAGGTATTGGCCGATGACGGCCGCCGATTCCATCGTGCACTGTGCGAGGTCGGCCTGCGCTCGCAACTGCACGTCGTCGACGGCATGGAGCATGTCGCCGTAACACGCAATCTGAAGCTCCACGGCGCAGCTGAAACTTTCGAGGCACTGGCTGGCTTCATCGGGGCGCTGGTCGGCGGATAGGACAATGCTGGCGGCAATTCGGGGAACACGTGCCCTGTTTCCGGCGACACGACCGGGCACACTGCGTTCGGGTCGTAGCAATCAGGAGTAGTGATGAGCCACCGATATTCGAATGCCGACGGGCTGACGCCGAAGATTCTGCACGACACGGCCGCCCGCGACATGAGAGCCGTCGAGATCCTGCTGAAGGCGGATGCGGCACTCACGGAACCTGCGGCCTATCTCGCGCACCGGGCGATCGGTCTGCTGTTCAAGGCTTGGCTCCTCCAGGCCGACGGTGAATTCAAGGACAAATACGAACTCGCCAAGCTATACGGTCGGGTTCAGGAGCATCCCGGTGCCCCGGAATTATCCGCCATCGAGATCGACGCGGTGGTCAGGTTGACCCACTATGGCAGCGGATTGCCGCGCAAGCAGGAAGCTCACGGCGCAGAAGGCGATGACGTCGACGGGGACGATGATGAAGCTATCAACTGGGAGCGTGTCCGCAGTCTGTTCAGAACATTGGCCGGCAAGGTGACGAGCAGCATCAAGGACGTTGCGCCGGTGTAGGGCCTGTGATTCGCCGCTAACGTCGTTCGCCGGCTGCGAGCAGTGCTGAGACATCGTGTGCGACGTCGGCTGGCGACGAATTGCTCGCTCCGATGAGTTGCAGGCGACCGTTGCGATCGAACACGAACTCCTCAACAGTGTGATCGATCAGATAATTCTCATTGCCCGGTACACGGGCGCTCTCGATCGAGAATCGCCGGGTCGCCGCATCGGTCTGGGCCGCCGACCCGCGCAGCGCTACGAATCGCGGGTCGAACGAATGCACGAACCGTCCCAACGGTGCTGGTGCGTCGCGCGCAGGATCCAGCGTCACGAACACGACGCGCACGCGCGACCGCGCAGGCCCGAGCGTCTGCATCGCGGAGGCCAGCTTCTGCAGTTCCAGGGAGCAGGCCCCGGGACAATTGGCATAGCCGAACGTCACCAGCGTCACGAACCCTTGAAAGCTGTGCATGGTGCGTACTCGCCCCTGCAGATCGCGCAGTTGAAAGTCAGGGGAGGGCGCGCCCGCAGGCCAGGGGTTGAGGCGCGGGTCGGCGATGGCTGCCGGGCACACGCGGCTCGATCCGAACAGCCCCAGTAACCCCAGCAATCCCGGCGCGATCGCGGTCGTGGACCATGATGAACTACTCACAGAGGTCTCCAAGGGGCTGCATCGCTGTCACGTTGATGCGGGAGCGATCGCCCGGCCGTTGCATGCCTTTGATCAGCACCCGCCTACCTTCGAGTGATGTCGGATGAAATGGTTCGCTGCCGATCAATGTGTAGGCATTCCTGCCGATCCTGGTTGCCGTGGCGTGGGCAAGTTCGACACGGCTGATGGTGGGGCTTGAAGTGTCTTGGGCGGGCGATGCGGTCCCGAGGGTCCACTTTCCGTCGCGACCCGAGACCAGACAACCCTGAGTGGCCACCGTCGGTACAGGCTGTCCGCCGGCACGCCCCGTTCGCACCGCATACTGAACGATCGGACTGAACATCTCATCCCACGTCTGGTTCTGGCTGCGGAAGAACGCATATTTGTCCGGACCGCATCGTGCCTGAGGATTGATGAGGGAAAACTCGCGGATATGCTGGTTGGAGGCCGAATTATCGTAGTGCGCGGTGACCACGAGCTTGGAGCCCGCCGGTGCCTCCACGGGTGTGGCGAATGCGTAGCTGAGCTGCCAATGGTAGTTGTAGTGCGGGATGGACAGCAGGGTCTGCCAGCGTCCATCGGGCAGCACGAGCTGGTAGAGGAAGTCCTTGCCGCGCAGATGGGCATGCGGCTGGAGCGAGTAGAGCGTGACTGCCCGGTCGTACGGCGTGATACCGGTGAGCTCGAAAGCATTGGCGTAGGGCGGCACGGGCGGGATCGCGACGTCCGTGCCTTCGGCTTTCGAGCCTGGATCGTCAGGGAAGAGCTCGTGTCCGTCGGCAACGATCGTACGACCCGCGGAAGGCGTGCGGAACAACTGCCGCTCTGGCTTCGAGCGCAGGAACCACAATCCCAGCCGCGACTGGTCCGACGTGGCCTCACCGATGGTCGTGTAGTGGATGTTGAAGTTGATATAGAAGGTCGGGCCTGCCCGCAGCAGTTTGCCGGTGCCCGGCGGAAATGCCTCGTAACCCTCGCCGGGTGTGAACGCGGCGAGCATGTCGTAGTCGTTCGACAGCCGGGTATCGATGACGGCGGGCTCGATATCGACCAGCGAGCGTGCGGGCGTGCCGAGTTTCTGGGCGGTTTCCTCCAGATCATGTACCTGCGCAGGTCCCACACCCGGAGGCAGTTGCACTTCCGCAATACCCATGTGATGCACAACGGCTGCATTACCGGGAATCGCCTGTAATCCCCCGATCCAGCGATCTGCCGGCGTCACGACCTTGATCAAGGCGCGCATGTATGGCAGCTCACCCCGCGCAGGAATTGCGATCCTGGGCGATACGACCACCGCGTCCGGAAGCCGGTGCTGCGGATCGTTCCAGCCCTGTGCCGATGCCGCCGACGCCGGCTCGGGGCCGGTGCCGCGCGGCTCGCCAGCCGCGACCCAGGCGCGCAACGCCTGCAGTTCTGCCGGCGAGAGCCGAGGATCGTTCTGCATCGGCATGCTGTGTTCGGCGTCGATCGGCCAGGGCGGCATCGCGCCACTCTCCACCGGCGACAGCAGCGTCGCGCCCAGGGCACGCGCGTCTTCGTAAGTGACCAGCGGTATTCGCGCTGCACTCGAACCGACCCGATGGCAGCTGAGGCAATGTTCCTGAAAGATGCGGCCAACCCGCCCGGTGTAGGTTGCCGGGGCAGCTCCGATGATGGCGGGATCGTCCGCCAAGGCCCGCGGCGGACCGGCGGCCAGCAGCGCTATCGCGACAGCCCGCATGCCGAACCTGGATGGATGCATTGGCGCTATCTTAGCGCAGCATGCTGCGTAGTCGTCAGTCAAGCAACCGCTGCAGCGAACTGATCAGCGCTTCGCGCTCGACGGCACTGAGTGGTGCCACCAGTTCCTGCTCGCGACGCTGCCACTCTCCCTGCAGCTGCGCGAGCTGCCGTACACCCACCGGTGTCAGGAAGACGCCGAAGCAACGCGCATCGTCGATCTGACGCTGGCGCGAGACCCAGCCGGCACTCTCCAGGGCGCGCATCAGGGAGGCCACATTCGACTTATCCATCGCCAGCTCGCGTGCGACGTCCGCCTGTGTGACGCCTGGATTGGTGCCGAGCAGGAGCATCATCTCGAAGATCACGGCGCGGTCGCCCATCGGTACGTTGACCGAGCGCGGACGTAGGCGCTGCATCCGCGAGTAAACCTTGTGTACGAGGTAGGGGATCGACTCTCGTAGCCGATGCGCGTCGATGTCGTGCCGGTTACGGGATAACATGTCGGGTGCCGATGATCTCCGTGACGATCGTCATCACTGCCGTCACGTCGCCGTTGTCGTCCCTGACGGGGTTGAACGTGAAGTCGCAGCGTCGCTCGTTCGTCTCGGTGTGCAGCAGTATCTCTTCGACGCGCTGTTCGCCGCGTAGTGCCCGACGCAGGTTGCGTCGCAGGCGTCGTCGCAGCGGTCCTTCCGGAAACGCCTCTTCCAGCGCCTGACCCTGCACCACGGTTACGCCGAGCGGGCGAAGGAAGCCCGTGAACGGCGTGTTGAACCAGAGCAGGTTGCCACGGGAGTCGAGCGCGAAGGCAGGCAGTTCGACGCACTCGGACAACGCACGCAGCAGTCGTACCTGACGACGCTCAGCCTCACCATGGGCGGCGAGGTCGGTGACATCACGCTCGACGCCGGTGATGAAAGTCATGGCGCCGTCCCTGGCGGTGGCGCAGGCGGTACTCTGGATCGTGCGATCGACGGCGCCGGTCTGCAGACGGTATTGCAGCGAGTATTCGCCGCCATTCACGGCGAGTTCGGTCAACGCCTCGATGACGCGATTGCGGTCATCGCGATGGATGACACGCAGCCAGTTACGCAGGGGATACGGTTCGGCGTGCTGCGGCCAGTTCATCATCGAACAGAAACCGGCGTTCACTGCGATCAGGCCATTGCGGGCGTCGATGACCGCAGAGGTGGCGATCGACCAGATGCCGTGCCGGCCGATCAGCCGTTCGAAGACGGCACCATTGGCCGAGGTCACGTTGCCCGGTTCTGCGTGGCTCCCGGGCATCAGCGATATCGACAGCCATTTCGGGTACTCGGATTCGGCGGCCACGCGAGTAGCCGAACAAACAAAGGACAGCGATTGCCCGCCGCGCATCAGTGACAGCGTGCGCTGTTGCGGCTGCCCATCCCTGGCCAGCTTGGACAGAAACTGGAAATCCAGCCGCTGCCCGCAGACCTGCGCGAGATCGAGGTTGAGAATGCTCTCGATCGATGGCAGATCGAGCAGATCGAGGAATGCGCGGTTGGCGTACAACACCTGGGCGGCCAGCGTCGTCAGCACGATTGCCGATGGCGAACATTCAGCCGCTACCGTGGCATTGGCAACGGTAAAGGGCTTTTGATGGAAGCTGACGACCCGTCGATCCGCCAGCGGGCTGTCGAGTACGGTGGACATCGCGTCATTCCTCCCGGAGACGTCGTCCCCGCTCGAAGTCAGTAGCAGCATCAGCCGGCGACAGCGCTCGTCTGCTGGCCGATATCCACGACGCACAACCACCAGTGGCCGATGGAACGCACCACGTCGTAGAGCTCTTCCCAGTCCAGCGGCTTCTCGATCAGATAATCGGCGTGCAGGTCGCGGGCACGCGCGACCGGATCGGGGTCCATCGCGCTGACCATGGCGGCGAGCAATATCGTGCGCAACTGTGGATCGCGTTTGATGGTCTCGAGCAAACGGTAGCCTGCGTCATCGGCCATCTCGAGATCGAGCAGGATCAGATCTACCGGCTCGGCTTTGGTGAACTCGCCGTCGCGTCGCAGATATGACAGGGCCCGCTCGCCGGTAGGGAGCACATGAAGGTTATTGAGGACTTTCGACGAGGCCAGCATCTCCTGGGTGACGAGCGCGTCGGAAGCGGTGCTGCCCACGAGACAGATCTCGATCGCACGCGCACCATATCGTTTCATCGCACCACAACTATTCGCCTGCAACACTATGTTGCGATCTGACGGCTAATGTTGCGACCCTATTACTTAGTCTGCTTCATCGCAATAGCTTATTGATAGCTCATGGGAAAGATCGTTGCGATCCATGTCACAACTGGCAGGTAGGCCGACGACGATGGGATAAAAACTACAACGGACGTACATCAACCGAAAGTGACAGGTAACGCGGCTGCATCGACGCAACCGCGTTAACGTTACTGCACGCCGCGATTGTTTCGGTGCAGTCAGGTTCGGAAGCGAATGGCGCCCTCGCGCACCATCTCTTCTTCGTAGCGGGACTTCAGTGGTTTGAGCAGATCGCTGCGACTGACGATGCCGAGTAATTGCAGCGATTTCGCGTCGCTGACCACCGGCATCCGCTCCAGGCCGGTTGCAATGAGGCGTTCACCGATCGCGCGGCAATTCTCATGCGGCAGCGCGAAAACCAGGTCCAGATCCGGATTGAGTACCGATCCAATGGTCTGCGCCGGATCGAGTCGCATGGCATGTTCGATCAGCAGCCGGTCGAGCATGCCGACCACGCGCTGTCCTTCCAGCACCGGATAGGCGCGATGGATCTGTCCGGCACCGAACAGCGTCCGATAGGCTTCGTCGACGCTATCCTGCGTGCCGGCGGTAGCAACGGTGCGCGTCATCACTTCTTCGACGAAATGCCGCTCGAGCGGGTCGACGCTGTATTCCCGGTAGACGTGGCGTCCGCGGCGCGCAATCTTCTCGGTCAGGATCGAGCGCGGCATCACGATGACGGTGAACCCATAGGCGACCGCGCTGCCGAGAATGGTCGGCAGGAATGCATTGGCGTCATGCGTCAGGCCGAACGCAAACACGATAGCGGTCAACGGCGCCCTCATCGTGCCGCCGAGAATGGCCGACATGCAGACCAGTGCCCAAAGTTGCGGACTGCCACCCGGGAGCCATGGGCTCAACGTGAGACCGACGCCCGCGCCGATCATCAGCAACGGTGCGAGTACGCCACCGGAGGTGCCGGAGCCGAGCGCGACCGCCCACATGACGAACTTCACCAGCAGAAACACCAGCGCAGCCATGACGGTGAAATGATTGGCGAGCAGATCGCCGATTACGTCATAGCCGACGCCCAGCGCCCGCGGTTCCAGCAACCCGCCGAGTCCCACGACCACGCCGCCGATCGCGGGCCACCACATCCAGTGCATCGGCAGGCGGTGAAACCAGTCCTCGACTCGATAGAGCGTCACGGTCATCGCAGCCGAGGCAAGGCCGCTCGCAAGACCCGCGATACAGCACGAAAGCATTGCCAAGGTCGAAGGCGCCGGCGTTTCGAGCGGGAACAGAGGACCCGCGGTGGCCCATAGTGGCCGCAGGAATCCGGCCACTGCACAGCTGATTGCCACCGGCATCAGGCTGCGTGGCCGCAGTTCGAACAGCAGCAGCTCGACCGCCAGCAGAATGGCGGCGAGTGGCGTGCCGAACACGGCCGTCATGCCGGCGCAGGCACCCGCTACCAGCAGCGCCTTGCGTTCGGCGGCGGTGAGATGGAATGCCTGTGCCAGAAGTGATGCGGCCGCGCCGCCAGTCATGATGATCGGACCTTCCGCACCGAACGGGCCGCCGCTGCCGATGACGATGCCCGACGACAGCGGTTTGAGCACCGCGACCTTCGCCGACATGCGGCTGCGACCGAACAGAATCGCCTCGATCGCCTCGGGTATCCCGTGGCCGCGGATCTGCTCGCTGCCGTAGCGGGCAAGCAGCCCGACCAGCAGTCCGCCCGCGACGGGGACCAGGGCTGCCCAGTAGTGGAGGTGATTGGCGGCCGGCGAGTTATTCGCGAGGCTCGCGGAGCCGTAATAGAAAAGGTTGGTGAACAGCCGGATGAGGCCCAGCAGCAGGTCGGCTCCCAGCGTGCTGATGCCGCCAATCGCGACAGCAAACAGAGACATGCGCAGCAGCGGCGCGTTGGGGGCGAAGTCGCCAGCCTGGCGAATCGACAGCGGAGCTAAATGTTCGGATGACATACAGTGCATAGTCCCCCAAAGTTCGCGATGATGGCTATTCCTTAAGTAGGGGCTACCGTTAACATTCATTAATATGAGTACGAAACTGACGTTCGGCTATCTCTACGACTTCAGAAATCCGCCCGGTTGGCGCCAGCCCTGGGACCAGCTGTACGCGCGGACACTGGAATTCATTACTTATTCCGAGACCCTCGGCTTCACCGGTGCATGGGTGCCGGAGCATCACGGCGCGGAGGATGGCTACATGCCGTCGCCGCTGGTGATGCTGGCGGCGATCGCCGCGCGCACGAAGACATTGAAACTGGGCTCCGCGATCGCGCTCGCGCCGCTCTACCATCCGGTCCGCTTCGCCGAGGAATGCGCGGTTCTGGACATCCTGTCCGATGGGCGGCTCGAGATGGCGGTGGCGGTGGGCTATCGCCGACGCGAGGCAGCCGCATACGGCGTCGACTTCAAGACGCGAGGGCGGCGCCTCGACGAATTTCTCGAGATCGTGCGGCGGCTCTGGTCGGGTGAGAAGTTTTCGTTCCAGGGGAAGTTCTACCAGCTGGACGACGTATCGATCGTGCCGACGCCGCCGCGCCGGCGAGTGCCGCTCTATCTCGGCGGCTTCACCGATAAGGCGATCGAGCGCACCGCG
>DATBAM010000158.1:0-22072 GCA_036271535.1 Steroidobacteraceae bacterium
CGCGGTTGAAGATACCGTGCGCATCGAATTGAGCCTTCAGCCGCTCGTGTACCCGTTGCACCTCGGCGCTGAGCGGATGAAACCGCTGCCCCGGCGCTGCCCCACGCCAGTGCAGCGCAGTACCGCCGGCGGCCTGCGCGGCCGCACGCACGCGTTGTGCTTCCAGCGGCTGCGCATACCAGCGTAACGCGCCTGACCATTCGATGAAGGGCTCGGCCGGCGACACGCCCGGCAGCGCGGCCGGCGGCGCCGTCGGCGGTACCGACAGTCGCCACAGCGTGGAAGCCTCGCGGAAGAATGGGTGCGTCTGATCGCGCACGCTCATCCACCAGCTGCGAGCCTCGGCGTGCTCGATGCGTTCGCCGCCCAGACGCCCGCAGGCGGCGTTCACCGCGGCGTCCGCGCCGCACAGCCGTATCCATGCCGCGCCGTCGGTCCATGCGCCGGCATGGATCGGCAGCGGTTGCGAGCGCCATTGGCTGAAGCGCTCGAGCGCCTGCTCGAGCGTCAGCTCGAAACGCAGGCTCTGCTGCGCGCGCGGCAGTGGCAATACCTTCAACGACACCTCGAGGATCGGTCCCAGGATACCGAGCGATCCACACAGCAGCCGCGAGACATCGAAGCCGGCGACATTCTTCATCACCTGGCCGCCGAATCGAAGCAGTTCGCCATCGACACCCAGCAGGCTCGCGCCCAGCACGTAGTCGCGTACCGCGCCCGCGCGCGGCCGCGTGGGTCCCGACAAGCCCGCCGCGACCATCCCGCCCAGAGTCGGATCGCCACCGAACACCGGCGGTTCGAACGGAAAATACTGGCCGTGTTGTGCCAGCAGTGGTTCGAGCAGCGAGAGCCGTGTGCCGCAGCGGGCGGTGATCACGAGTTCCGAGGGCTCGTAATCCAGCACACCTGCCCAGCCGCTCAGGTCCAGCAGTTCCCCCTCGCAATGTTCGCCGTAGAAATCCTTGGTGCCTGCGCCGCGCAATCGCAGCGGCGTGCGCTGCGCCTGTGCCGCCAGCACGCGGTCACGGATCCGTTGCAGTTCGGCCTCCATCTTCAGAACCTCGGCAGATCCGGATGCCTGAGTTCGCCGCGATGTACGTGCATGCGGCCGTACTCCGCGCAGCGCGCGAGCGTCGGAATCGCCTTGCCCGGATTGAGCAGTCCAGGCGGATCGAATGCGCGCTTGATCGCTTCGAATGCGGCGCGCTCAGCGGGCGAGAACTGCACGCACATCGAGTTGATCTTCTCGATGCCGACGCCGTGCTCACCAGTGATCGTGCCGCCGAGCTGAACGCACAATTCCAGGATATCGGCGCCGAAGCGATCGGCCCGTTGCCACTCGCCCTCACGATTGGCATCGAACAGGATCAGCGGGTGCAGGTTGCCGTCGCCGGCGTGGAACACGTTCATGCATTGAAGCGCGTAGCGCTGCTCCATCTGTTCGATCGCACGCAGCATGGCGCCCAGGCGCTTGCGCGGGATCGTGCCGTCCATGCAGTAGTAGTCGGGCGACACGCGCCCCGCCGCGGGGAAGGCATTCTTGCGTCCCGACCAGAACCGCAGCCGCTCGGCTTCGCTGGACGAGACCGCGACCGCGGTCGCGCCGTACTGGCGCACGATGCCTTCGATGGCCTCGATCTCATCGCAGACCTCCTCCGGCGTGCCGTCAGCCTCGGCCAGCAATATCGCCTCGGCATCCAGATCGTAGCCGGCATTCACGAACGGCTCGACCGCGCGCGTGGCCTTGCGGTCCATCATCTCCAGGCCCGCGGGGATGATCCCGGCAGCGATGATCGCGGCGACCGCGTCGCCGGCCCTGACGACATCGTCGAACGATGCCATCACGACACGCGCGAGTACCGGCTTCGGAATGAGGCGCAGCGTGACCTCGGTGACCACCATCAGCAGCCCCTCGGAACCGAGTGTCAGTGCGAGCAGGTCGAGGCCGGGAGAATCCAGTGCGCCACCGCCGAGCTCCAGGGGTTCGCCGGTAATGGTGTAGCCGCGGACACCCAGCACGTTGTGGACGGTGAGGCCGTACTTCAGGCAATGCACGCCGCCGGAGTTCTCGGCGACGTTGCCGCCGATCGTGCACGCGATCTGCGACGAAGGATCGGGCGCGTAGTAGAGGCCATAGGGCGCCGCTGCCTCCGAGACTGCGAGGTTGCGCACCCCCGGCTGCACCCGCGCGGTGGCGGCCGCGGGATCGAGCGCCAGGATCCGGCTCAATCGAGCGGTGGAGAGCACCACGCCCTCGGCGTGCGGCATCGCGCCGCCGGAGAGCCCGGTGCCAGCGCCGCGTGCGACTACCGGCACGCCGTGCTGGTGACAGATATCGAGCACCGTGCGCACCTGCAGCTCATCGGCCGGCAACACCACCAGCATCGGCAGCTGGCGAAATGCCGACAGCCCGTCGCATTCGTACGGGCGCAGCTCCTCGTCACCGCTCAGCACACAGCCGGCCGGCAAACGGGCCCGCAGTAGAGCCGCGATCTGGCGCTGACGGCTGGAGGAGGGCATGCTCGGATCCTATCAAGCCAGCGCTGCCACAGGTGACTCTCATGCTGACCAAAACCTCCGACTTCTACGATCAGCACGGCGAGAAGCTGCGGGTGCTGCCGCCGGTATTCCGCGACTACGGCGGCCGCAGCGCATTTGCCGGCGAGGTCGTCACGGTCCGCTGCTTCGAGGACAATTCGCGCGTCAAGGAACTGCTGTCGGGCCCGGGGCACGGCAAGGTGCTGCTGGTGGATGGCGGCGGCAGTCAGCGCTGTGCGTTACTGGGTGATCTGATCGGTGCCGATGCCGTGCGCAACAGCTGGGAAGGTGTCGTGATCCATGGCTTCGTGCGCGACCGCGCGGCGCTGCGGACGCTGGCGCTCGGCATCAAGGCGCTGGGCACGACCCCGCGCAAATCCGTGCGCCGCGGCGACGGTGAGATTCAGACCGTCGTTTATATCGGCGCTATCGAGTGCCGTCCGGGCGATCGTCTGATAGCGGACGAGGACGGGGTCGTGCTGTTCGAGGCTGCGCTGGCCCCCGCGGGCGGCTGAAAGGTGGCTGCGGCTGGCCGTGGCGTGCCGTCGGGCACTAGAATGGCCGTCCACAAAAAAGTTTCGGGGATCCAGATCCAATGAAAGCACTCATCGCCATCGCGGCTCTCGCGGCTCTCGCGGCCTTGTGTCCACTGTCCGTTTTCGCTGAGTGCCCGTATCCGACCGCGCCCAAGGCGATTCCCGACGGTGCCAAGGCCACGCTGGACGAGATGATGGAGACCAAGAAGGCCGTCAAGGCATATGACGATGCGACCAGCACCTATCTGGATTGCATCAAGAAGGACCACGACGATGCGATCGCCGGCATCCCCGACTTGACCACCGACAAGGGCAAGAAGTCGAAGGATCAGATCGACAAGATGGAGGCCGAGAAGCACAACGCGGCCGTATCCGCGGATCAGACCGTGGCCGATCACTTCAACGCGCAGGTTCGCATCTTCAAGGCGCGCGACCAGAAGAAGTAGCGCCGGATAGAAGTAATCAGCGCCTCGCGCGGCGCAACTACTGCGTGGGCGTGTTGGTCATGATGAATGGCACGAGGCGGTCGGCCAGCACCGCCAGCGCCTGACTCAGCGTCGCCGCCGCGCCTTCCGGGCACGCGGAGCTGGTGGCAGCGGGCTGATCGATCTGCTCATGGCCTGACTGTCCCTGGACACCGCCGCCCTGCAAGGTCCAGTTGGCCGTGAGTGCCACGTGGCATTGCGCATCGATGTCCAGGCGCGCGAGCGAGATCGACAGCTTCTGTCGCGGCGCGCCGGTCGAGGGCGCCCTCGGGTCGATGATCATGGACGGCTGCATGATCGGCACGCGCGACGCCAGATCGTTCGAAAGCGTGCGCTGGATCTGCTCATCGAGCGATGAAGCCCAGCGGTTCGATTCGTGCACCTGTACCTGATTGGCCCCGCTATGGGTCACTACTTCCTGGCGGTCGAGTTCCGACGGCAGCGCGAGCGGTGCCAGTTGCACCCGCGGTGGTACCGTGCCGGTCCCATGAGATACCGGCGGCGCAGTGTCGGGCGCCACGTCGCTGAGGGTGTAGTAATGCATCGGCGGCGCATTGCTCGCGCAGCCGGAAAGTCCCAAGCCCAATCCCAGACTCAAGCCGAGCGCGGTGGCGGCCCTCATGGTTGCTCTCCTTTGCGGCCGCGGATCAGGCTCTCCGGATGCCGGTCGAGGTAGTCGGTCAGATCACGCAGCGAGCGCGCCGCGTCGGTGAGTTCGTGCACCAGACGCGATAGATCGCCGCCACTCGAACTGCCGCTGCCGATCATTTCATTGGCAGCTTGCAGGGTACGCTGGGTCGCCTCGGAGGTCTGCCGCAGGCTGTCCAGCAGCGGCTTGATCTCGGGCTGCAGGCTGTGTGTAAGCTGATCGAGATTGCTCAGTGTCTGATCCAGTTCCGCGATCGCGTGATGCAGCTGCGGTCCGGCCGTTGCAGCGTCGACGTTGTGCAGCACGTGGTTGAGACTCTCGAGCGTGGCCGACAGATCGGTGGCGCGCGTGCTTGGCAGCGTCTCGAACCCGTCGATGCTCGAGACGCGCGCCGCCGGTGCGCCTGGAATCAGGTCGAGTGCGACGATCTTGGTACCGGTGATGAAACTGGCCGTGATCAACTGTGCACGCAGTCCGTGCTCCACCAGATGATTGATGCGGGTGCGCAACGCATCGGCCGGTGAGGCTTCCGCTTGCCCGCGCCGATGGACGATCTGGATATGGGTCGGATCGATCTGCAGCGTCACGAGCATCTGCGGCGTCTGCGTGGCGTCATCGTATTGCAGGCTGGAATCGATCACCTGGCCGACGTCCACGCCCTGCAATGTCACGCCGGCGCCCGGTCCGATGTTGCCGCCGGCACCCGGGAACAGCACCCGATAGACCACCGTCGGTCCGCGCGGATCCTGGGACGCATCGCCCTGGTTGTCGTACAGGCGGAACACCGTCCCTTCGGGGCTGACCGGCTGGGCGAGCACGGCGTCGGGCGTATCGAAGGTGACGCCGCCGGACAGCAGCTGCTGCCACGACTCGGCGCGGAAACGCAGTCCCTTGGTATCGATGGCAACATCCACACCGCCCGAATTCCAGAAGCGCGACTCCGGATGGACCAGGTGCTCGTAGGGGGCGCGCACGAAAGCGTAGATCTCGACTTGTGTGGAACTCGGATCGAGCGCGTAGCCCTCGACCTCACCGACCGGAATGCCGCGATAGGAAACCGGCGAGCCTTCGGAGATCGAACCGAGATTGGCGGCGCGCAACGTGAACGAATGTCCCGGCGCATCTGGCTGCATCGTGGGTGGCTCGTCCAGCCCGACGAAATTGCGTTCCTCGGCACCCTCACCCGGATACATCTCGATATAAGAGCCTGACACCAGCGTCGACAATCCCGAGATACCGCCCAGGCCTACCCGGGGGCGCACGATCCAGAAACGTGAACCCTCGTTCAGATGCTCGCTGACCGAGCGGCGCATGCGCGCCTGCACCATCACGTGCTGCATGTCCTTGGTCAGGTAGACCTTCTCGACGCTGCCGATCTCGACATCCTTGTGGCGGATCTTGGTCTCGCCGGCCACCAGCCCCTCGGCCTCGTTGAAGGTGATCGTGACCAGCGGTCCGCGCTCCTCCAGGCCACGTGCCGCCAGCCAGGCGACAACGCCGGCGGCCGCGAGCGGCGCGATCCAGATCCAGCTGAACCAGCGCCGCGGGCGCATGTCGGCATGTGCCGTCTGATCTTCGTTATCGACCATTGTTATCGACCATTGTCATCGCCTGTCAGGTACTTCTTCTTCCGCCGCGTCCCACATGATCCGCGGGTCGAAACAACGCGACGCAATCATCGTGATCACCACCACCGCGCCGAACGCGATCGCGCCCGGCTTCGGGCGGACCGTCGTCAGGTTACCGAACTGCACCATCGCCGCGAGCAGAGAGATCATGAAAACATCGATATTCGACCAGCGTCCGATCAGATCGATCAGACGATACAACTGCGTACGCCCCATGAGCCAGCGCTTCGAGCGCAGGTGGGTCATGATCAGCATCATCGTGAGCCCGCCGAGCTTCAATAGCGGTACCACGACGCTGGCGGTGAACACCACGACGGCCAGCGGCCACAGTCCGTTGATGATCAGTTCATGGACGCCGCCCAGGATGGTGTTGGGGTCTTCCTTGCCGAAGCGTTCGATGGTCAGTATCGGCAGCACATTCGCCGGGATATAGAGCAGATAGCCGGTGACCAGCAGCGCCAGCGTCCGATGCAGCGAATCGGGCTTGCGACGGTGCACCCGTTCGCCACAGCGCGGACAACGACGCTGGCGGTCACGGGCGTCCAGCAGCAACTCGCAGCTGCCGCAGATGATCGGATCGGCCGGCACGGTCCGCCTGGGAGCGGGCGGGAGCGACGCCCAGACCATGCGCGGATCGAGCTTCAGTGTCATGCCCAGCCATGCGACGCAGGCGCCGATCAGACACCAGCCGCCCATGTCGACATCGACGGCACCGACCGCGCCCAGCCTCGAATAGGCCACGCAGCCGCCGACCAGGAACACCTCGAGCATCGGCCACGGCCGCAGCCAGGCTGCGTAGCGATAGACCTGGCCGACATGGTCCAGGACGCCGCGCCGCAGCCGTTCGATCACGAAGGCCATCAACAGCAGATAGAGGAAGGGGAAGGCGATACTGAAGAGAAAAATCAGGACCGCGAGTTCGCCATAGCCGTCGGCCCACATCGCTTCGACGCCGCTGGGCAGCCAGTCGTGACGGTAGATGCCGAACGACGTGACGGTCATCAGCGGCGAGAGGAAGGGCGGCAGCAGCAGCAGGAGTGCGGCGACGGTCCAGGCGAGGGCGTGATCGAGATCGCCGGGCAGCGTCGGCTCGAACTCGTGTCCGCAGCAGGCGCATTCGGGGACCGACTGGAGTGTCGCGGCCGGCACGTGCTGCACTCGTCCACAATCGGCGCAGGCGAGCAGTGTCTTCAAGCGTCCATCATCAGTGCCATGGTCGATGCCATGGACGCTGATTGTAAGCTATAGCTCGGCGCGCAGCGCCCGGATCTCGGCGTCGATTTCCTGCAAACGCTTGAGTGCGGCCGGATCGCCCAGTGTTGCTTCCCGGATCGCGCGACCCTGGCTGGTCTCCAGCGCGTGAATGCGTGCAAAAACTTCAGCACGCCGGCCGTCGACCTGAGCGCGCAGCTGTTTCACCTGCCAGCGCTTGCTGGCGGCGTTCCACTCATGATCCGCGGTAGGAGCGAGCGGGTAATAGGCGACGATGCAACCGGTCGTGAGATCGACCCGCTGACTCATCTGGTCAAAGGTGCCTTCGATCGTGAGCGTGCCGGGCGGCAGACGCATTTCGAGCAGTGCATCCTCGTCGCACTGCAGACGCTTACCGGTGAACAGCCCGGTAGACGCTTCGTAAAGGCTGAAGGTCTTGACCATATTGCGTAAATTAAGACTCAAACCCGGCCTGCTGTATGCGACGTGTTTCACGAAGGGCATGACGGGGGCTGGTACAGGTACCACGGTCGTGAACGAATTCACGAACCCCGCCCGTTCAGGCCGCCAGCAACAATAGCGTCGCTTAATCAAACTGTTATGATTGCTTGATAAGACTCATTATAGACCGGCGGGGGGATCCGATAACAAGGCCATCCAGCATGAGCGCCAATCTCCAGAGCATCGATGCGCGGATCGCGCCTGCCGCCCGGCCGCTGCGAATTCGCGCCCAGCGCGAGATTGCGAGCCTGTTCGAGTCGGCCCTGTCGTTCGGCGATGGCTATACGGCTGCGCACTGCGTGCACGAGCTGTGGATGCGCGGCGAGATGGCGGTACACATCGACCTCGCGCTGGAGAAGATCTGGCAGCGCGCCGCTGCTTCGATTCCCGATTGGCTACCCATGCGGCACGTCGAATGGCTCGACACTGTCTATGACGTGGCAGCGCGCTTTCGCGCCAGCCGTGGACGCAGCAACATCTACCTGGTACTGCTGGACTACTCCGATTCACGCGATGAACCCTATGGGGTTTACGTCGGCATGAGCCATTACGCGCCGGCCCTGCGTTTCGATCAGCACAAGGCCGGCATCCGTGCGGCGGGCTGCGTCACGCGGCGCGGGCTGGAAGTGCTGCTTGGACCTGTCCTGCATCTGCAGCACATCGAGCGTGCCCAGGCCGAGCGCATCGAGGAACAGCTGGCCGAGGCGCTCACCGCCGCCGGTCTTTTCGTACAGGGCGGCCACTGACCTGTAGCCGGACTACAATGGCGGCCATAGAGGGGGTGGGGCGTATGTCAAAGCAGGACTCGCAGGACTCGCTTCGTGACGAAGCTCGCTTGCGCCGGCGCAATCTCTGGATGCTGCTGCTGTCGCTGCTGATGCTGTTCTTCATCTGCGTGGTCGGCGCGCTACTGATGGTCGACGCCCTGCATGGGGACCGAAAGCTCGCCGCGTCGGCGACCGGCGTGCTGAGTCTGATCGCGCTGGGGTTGTGGATGCGGGTGGTGCGCAACCGCTGGCTGCTGCTACGACTGCAGGCGCCGACCGGTGTACCCAGCAGCGAGGAGACCGGTATCTGGGGCGTGGGCGGCCCCGGCATGCGCAATCCCACCATGACGAACCTTCAAAGTCCGTTCCAGAATCGACGCAGCAGCGACCACTCGCCGGATGATCCTTACAAGCCGCCCTGAGCGCTGCCTGGCGTAGTGCCTGCGGGCGCCGCGGCCGGCGGGGTGCGACGACGGGCGTCGTGAGGTTCCCACCCACCGCCCAGCGCCTTCACCAGCAACACGCTTGCCGTCATCCGACGCGTCTGGATGGCCACGCCCGATAGTCTCGCCTGCAGCGCATTGGTCTCGGCGGTCGAGACTTCCAGAAAGGTGACCAGCCCGCCCTTGTAGCGATCGTTTGCCTGCTCGAGCACGACCCGGGTCGCTTCGATGGCGTCGGCCTGGGTCTGACCCTCCTGCGCCAGCTGCCGCAGCGATGCCAGGCTGTCCTCGACGTCCTGAAAGGCCGACAGCGCCGTGTTGCGATAGTTGGCGACGGTCTCGTTGTACTGTTCGCGCGCCTTATCGCTCTGCGCGCGCAGGCGACCGCCTTCGAACAGCGGCACGTTGATCTGTGGACCGAACGACCAGAACTGGCTCGGGGCCGTTATCCAGTTGCCGGTGCGGAAGCTGTTGAAGCCGGCCGATGCGTCGAGCGTCAACTGCGGGAAGAACGCGGCACGCGCCACGCCGATCTGCGCATTGGCAGCGGCCACGCGGCGCTCGGCCTCACCGACATCCGGCCGGCGCTCGAGCAGGGCCGAGGGCAGGCCGACATCGATCGCCGGCGGTACGACCTCGTCGGTCAGCGGATCGACCTCGAAGCGATAGGTAGTCGCATTCTCACCCAGCAGCACCGCGATCGCATGCTGGCTCTGGGCGCGCTGCAGCCGGGTGTCGGCCGCCTGCGTGCGGGCGTTGGCCAGCTGTGCCTGCGCCTGTGCCACATCGGTCAGCGCGGCAGCACCGCCGTCATAAAGACGCTGCTCGAGCTGCAACGATTGTTCATAGTCACCGGTCGCCTGATCGAGCAGCGCGACCTGCGCATCCTGGCTGCGCAGCTGGAAGTAGTCGGTGGCCAGTTCCGCGCTCAGCGACAGACGCACGAAGGCGAGATCCGCCGCGCTCGCCTGCTGGGTAGCACGGGCATTGGCGACTTCGTTGCGCACCCGACCCCACAGATCGACTTCGTACGACAGGTCCGCCTCCAGATCGAAGTCATTACCCTCGGTCGGGTGGCCAGGCGTGTACTCGGGTGAGTTCGGCGAGACCCGGGAGCGCGTTCCGGTGGCCTTGCCGAGCAGCGTCGGCCAGTAGTCGGCGCGTGCCACCCGGGTGTCATCGCGTGCCTGGCGCAGGCGCGCATACGCGGCCTTCAGGTTCTGGTTGGCATCGATCAGCTGACGCTCGAGTCGGTCGAGCTTCGGATCGTGGAAGATCGCCCACCACGCGCCGCGCGGGGCCTGATCCAGTGGTTCGGCCTGCTTCCAGTCGTCCCGGTGGTCGTCGCTGGCGGGCAGCTCCTGGTACTGCTGCGCGGCCGGTGGCGTCGATGGCCGTTCGTAGTGCGGGGCGAAGGAGCACCCGGTCACTGAGGTGGCCGCCAGCGCGAGCGCGAGCACAGGGGGGCGCGCAATGAGCGGCGCATTTTTGACAGTTCGCGCCCGCGCTGGCGAAAACGCGCCACCTGCAATTCGCCGGCCTGATCGACGCGCGCGCTTCACGACTTCTTCGGATCCGGTTTCTGATTGGCGCCCGGTCCCTGATCCTTGGGCGGCGCCGGCGGCGCGATGCGCACGTGCAGGCCGTCGATGATCGAGTCTGGCGGATTGACCACCACCTTGTCCTGGTCAGTCAGGCCGTCGAGCACTTCGATCGACTTGCCGAAGTCGCGTCCCTGAATGATGTTCTTGAGCTTGACCTCGCCCTGCGGCGTGACCGTCGCCACCTGCAGGCCCTGCGAACGGAAGATCACGACGTTGGATGGCAGGCGCAACGATTCGCCGGCCGACGGAATCTTGAAGTGAACCTCGGCATAGGCGCCGGGCAGCACTTCCTCGTTCGGGTTGTCGAGCTGCAGCTCGACCTGCAGGGTGCGCGCGGTCGGATCGAGCGCGTGTGAACTGTTGACCACCACGCCGTCGTACGGTTTGCCCGGATGACCCGGGAAGTGCATCTCGGCCTTCAGACCTATGGTGGTCGCATAGGCGTAGGTTTCGGGCACCTGGGCGTAGATGCGAAGTTTCTTCGTGTCCGATACCCGGAACAGCTCGCCGCCGGAGGCCTGGCCGGCATTGATCAGGTTGCCGATATCGGTGTTGCGTGCGGTCACGACGCCATCGAACGGCGCATACAGGCGCTTGAAGCCTTCGAGCTCGTTCAGGCGCCGCACGTTCTCGTCGGCGGAATCGCGCGATGCCTTCTTGGCAGCGGCGTCGCCGGCCTTCTCGTCCGCGTCCTGCCGGGAAACCGAGTTGGTCGCCAGCAATGCCTGCCAGCGCTTGTTGGTCGTCTCCGATAAGTCGAGGTTGGCCTGCGCCGTTGCCAGATCCGCCTTGGCCTGGCTGAGCTGGCGGTCGACTTCGGGCGTCTCGATCTCGGCCAGCAGCTGGCCTTTCTTCACGTGCGCACCGATATCCGTGTACCAGGCGCGGACATAGCCGCTGGTGCGCGCGTAGATCGGCGCCTCTATGAAGGCCTGGGTGATGCCCGGGATCACCAGCTCGTCGCCCGCGCTGCTCTTGTCCGGGCTGACGACGTTGACGGTGATTTCGGCATCCGCCGCGGTGCGCTCCTTGAGTTCCGAGCGCGCGTGCAGGCGGCTGATCGTTCCCCACACCGCCACGATGATCGCCACGATCGCCAGCACCCACAGGATGCGGCCGATCGGGAAATGCTGCTGTGACTGCTCAACCATGCTGCCTATCCGCCTTTCGCGCTGCGCGCGCCGCCAGCCGGCCGTGAATGATGGTGAATACGGCCGGCACGAAGAACAACGTCGACACCGTGGCGAAGATCAGGCCGCCGATGACCGCGCGGCCCAGCGGCGCATTCTGCTCGCCGCTCTCGCCCAGACCCAGTGACATCGGGATCATGCCGATGATCATCGCGGTCGCGGTCATGATGACAGGCCGCAGCCGGGTGTATCCGGCTTCGAGCGCGGCGTCGCGGGCACTCTTGCCGCCGTCCATCTGTTCGCGGGCGAAGCTGATCACGAGAACACTGTTGGCTGTGGCCACGCCCATGCACATGATGGCGCCGGTCAGTGCCGGCACGCTCACGGTGGTATGGGTCACGAACAGCATCCAGACGATGCCGGCCAGGGCCGCGGGCAGCGCGGTGATGATGATCAGCGGATCGAGCAGCGACTGGAAGTTGACGACGATCAGCATGTAGACCAGCACGATCGCGGCGATCAGGCCCAGCAGCAGGCCGTTGAACGAGGCATTCATCGTCTCGACCTGGCCCTTCAGCGATACATGCGCGCCGCGCGGCAGGTCCTTCTGGACGCTGGCGAGAATCTTGTCGATCTGCTTCGACAGGTAGCCAAGATCGGTTCCCTGCACCCCGCCATAGATGTCGAATGCGGTCTGCGCATTGTAGTGACTGACGACCGCCGGTCCGACATCGCGATGCATCGTGGCGACATTCGACAGGATCTGCGACGTGCCACCGGCCGCCGGCACGCTGCCCTGGGTACGCGCCAGCGGCGTGTTGCCCAGGTCGTTGAGCGACTGGAGGCGAAACTGCGGCGTCTGTGACACGACGTTGTACTGCGTGCCGGTTTTCGGGTCGATCCAGAACGACGGGCTGGTCTGGAAGCTGCCCGACAGCGAGGTCAGGATGTTGCTGGCGACGTTCTGCTCGGTGAGGCCCAGCAGCTGCGCCTTGGTGCGGTCGACGTCGATGTCGATCTGCGGATAGTTGTAGGGCTGCTGGATGTGCATGTCGACCGCACCCGGCACGGCCGCTACCTTGTCGAAGAGTTTGTAGATGAACTGGCGATTCGCGTTGGGATCCTGGCCGCCGGCCACCTGGATATCCACCGGTGACGGCAGGCCGAAGTTCAGGATCTGCGTCACGATATCCGCCGGCAGGAACTGGAACTGCACTCCGGGGTAGGCCTGCACCAGCTTGCTGCGCAGCGTGCGCGTATAGCCGTCGACCGAATGGTGATCTTTCTGCAGATTGACGAAGATGTCGGCGTCGCTGGGACCGACCGGCGCCGAGGAACTGTAGGCGAGGTTGATGCCGCTGTACGGCAGGCCGATGTTGTCGACGATGCTGACCATTTCATTCGCCGGAATGGTGTCGCGGATGGTCTTCTCCACCTGGTCGCACAGCACCGCGGTCTCTTCGATGCGCAGCCCGATCGGCGCACGGAGGTGCAACTTCATCTGGCCGGAGTCGACGGTCGGAAAGAAGTCCTGCCCGAGGCCGGGGAGCGGACCGATCGGAAAAGCGAGCAGTGCGGACAGCGCCATGACGCCCAGGAACACGGCCGCGAACGGGATGCCGCCATCGAGCGCGCGCGTCAGCAATGCCTTGTAGCCGTCGCGCACCCTGGCGAATCGGTGCTCGAAACCTTCCTGGAAGCGGCCCATGAAGCCGCGGGCCTGCTGTTTGACGTCGTCGTGTTTCTTCAGCCAGAAGTTGGCCAGGGTCGGCACCAGCGTTCGCGACAGCAGGTAGGAGGCCAGCATCGCGAACACGACCGCTTCGGCGAGCGGAATGAAGAGGAACTTGGCGATGCCGGCCAGCATGAACATCGGGATGAACACGATGCAGATCGACAGGGTCGAGACCAGCGCCGGCAGCGCGATCTGGCGCGCACCCTCGAGGATGGCCTGCTCGACCTCCATGCCTTCTTCGAGGTGGAAGTTGATGTTCTCGATCGTGACCGTCGCGTCGTCGACCAGGATGCCGACGGCGAGCGCGAGGCCACCGAGGGTCATGATGTTGATGGTCTCGCCCAGCGCCGACAGGCACGCAACCGATGCCAAGATGGAAAGCGGAATCGAGATGGTGATGATGAGGGTACTGCGCCAGGATCCCAAGAACAGCAGGATCAGCAGGCCGGTCAACGCGGCTGCGATCACGCCTTCGCGGATCACGCCGCTGATGGCCGCGCGCACGAACACCGACTGATCGCTCATCGGCGTCAGCTTCAGATCCGGCGGCAGGTTCGCTCGCGCCAGCGGCAGGCGCTGGTTGACGCCGTTGATGATGTCGATCGTCGACGCCTTGCCGGTCTTCAGGACGTTCATGATGACTGCGCGCTTGCCATCGACCCGCGCCATGTTGGTCTGCGGCGAATAGCCATCACGCACGTGCGCGACGTCGTGCACGTAGACCACCGCACCGTTTCGCACCCCGATCGGGATGTCGTTCAGCTCTTCGATCTGAACCGGGTTGGCGTTCAGATGGACGTAGTACTCGTCCTGGTCGATCTTCTCGGTGCCTGCCGGCAGGATCAGGTTCTGCGAGCCGATGGCACTGACGACATCCGATGGCGCCAGCCCGCGCGCACGCAGGGCCTGCGGATCCAGATCCACCTGCACCTGGCGCTGCTTGCCGCCGAGGGGGTAGGGGATCGAGGCGCCCTGCACGGTCGCGAGCTGCACGCGCAGGATGTTGTTACCCATATCGAACAGCTGCTGCTCCGGCAACGTCTCGCTCGACAGCGCCAGCTGCAGGATGGGCACGCTCGACGCGTTGTATGCCAGTACGAACGGTGGCGTGGTACCGGGCGGCGTAGATGACAGCTGGGTCTGCGACACGCCGGTGATCTGCGCGAAAGACAGCGCCTGATTCACGCCCGGCTGGAAGTAGTATTTGACGACCGCTTCGCTGTTGACCGACTGCGATTCGGTGTGCTCGACGTCATTGACCGTGGTCTGGGCGATGCGCTCCGAGAACAGCACGATTCGGTTCGCCATCTCTTCCGGCAGCAGGCCGGTGTAGCGCCAGATGACGGCGATGATCGGGATGTTGATGTTCGGGAAGATGTCGGTGGGCGTCCGGGCGAGCGAGAACAGCCCCAGGAACACGATCAGCAACGCCAGCATGATGAACGTGTACGGGCGCTGTAGCGCAACTCTGACGATCCACATAGACGGTTGGATACCTGCTTGGGGTCTTAAGGTCCTTCAAGGGGTGCCGAGGCGGGAAGGGCATCGGCGGCCGGCGAGCGAGATCGCCCGCCGCGGCAGCACGCGAGTGTGAGGTTCGCTGTGTTCCGCTTTTATCGGCAGTTGTCTGACTCGTCCGTCGTCCTCCGCCGACTTATGTTCTATCGCCTTCAGGATGCCGGGCATTGTGCCCAAAAGCCGGGCAGCCCGGCGCCCAATCTGCGGAAAGATTCACAAAAATTCATCTGCTGAATTAGAGATAGGGCACAGGAAATTCATCCCGCTGAACTTAAAGTGATCGTCGCAGGGTCATAACCGGCCCTTTGGGATGAGCGGTAGCAACAGAATGAAACGGGTCTGGCTGGGAAGCATCGTGGTAATCGCGCAATTCGCCGCGGGTTCGGCGATGGCGGGTAACTGCGTCGAGCCGCCGGCCTACAACGATGAGATTCCCAACGGTTCATCGGCGACGCGCGATGTGATGCTGTCCACGCAGCGCTCGATCAAGGCCTACGACAATGCGATCAAAGCCTTCGCCGACTGCCTGCGCGACTCGGGCGATACCAGTCACCGCGGCGATGCAGCGGTGCAGAAACTCGAAGCATTGGCCGCGCGCTTCAACGACCAGTTGAAGGCTTTCAAAGAGCGCAACGGCGCGAGCTGAAGTCCCTGCGCGACTGTCCGCTACTCAACCGGCGGCGAAGACCACACTGAAACGCGTTCCCACGCCCTGCGACCCGACGTCGATCCTGACGACGGCGCGGTGCAATTCGGCTATTTCGCGCACGATCGCAAGTCCCAGTCCCGCGCCCTCGCCAGGAGTGCCCGGCGGCCGGTAGAAACGCTCGAAGATGTGTGCGCGTTCCTCGGGGCCGATTCCCGGTCCATCGTCCTCGACGTAGAGCGTCGCCGGTGTCGACAGCACGCCCAGCGTGATGCGGCCATCGCTGCGGTCGTCGCCGCGCCCGTATCGCTGCGCATTGTCGAGCAGGTTGGAGAGCATCTCGCCCAGCAGCGGCTCACTGGCCCGAACCAACACCTGCTCATCGGGCACCGTCAGACCGAAGTCGACGTGGGCAGCCAGCATCTGCGGCACCCACTGCTCGCCGATATGGCGTACCAGCGAGGTGAGTTCGAGTTCGGTGAACGGCACCGCGCTGCCGGCAGACTTGCCGGCCCGTTGCAGCATCAGCAGTTGCTGGCTCAGACGTGCGGCGCGGTCGGCGGACACACGCAGGCTGCGCAGCGCGCGTCGCTGACCTTCCTGATCCGCCGCGCGCTCGGCGGCATCGGCGTGCAGCACGACGGCCGCCAACGGCGTGCGCAGCTGGTGCGCGGCATCGGCAACGAAGCGGTCCTGGGACTGGATCGCGGTGCCGACACGTACGAACAGTTCATTCAAGCGCGCAACCAGCACCTGTGCCTCCTGCGGCAGATCGGCTTCGGAGACGGGCGTCAGATTCTCGTGGTCGCGCGATTCGAGCGCGCTCGCAAGGTCCGTCAGCGGCTTGAGTCCGCGATTCACGTTGAGCCAGCCTAGGGCCACGCCGATGCACAGCAGTGCGATCTGCGGCGCGAGCATCGCGAGCACGATCTCGCGCGTGAGCGTCGAGCGTTTTATCAGGGTCTCCGCCACGCTGACCGTTACGGCGTCCGCCCCATCCGATGCCGTCACACGCGAGCTGACGATGCGTACCGGGCGCCCGCCGATCACCGAATTTCCCAGCACGACCCTGGCATCGGGAATGTTCGTAATCGGCTGCAGCCGTGGCTCACCGGCGACGAAGCCCTGGCGGGCGGAATCGATGCGGTAGTAGGTAGTGTCGACCTCGTCGAACTGGAACACGTCCAGTGCCGCACGCGGCAGATCGAGCGCGAGGCGGCCGTCGCGCACGTGCACCGCCGTCGCCAGCGAGCGGTTCGAATCCGTCAGCCAGCGGTCATAGACGAGGTTGGCGAAATGGAGCGCCGTGTAATAGCAGGCAACCGCGTCGAACGACAGCAACACGACGAGAACCAGGCCCAGTCGCCGCTGCAGACCATAGCGAAGACTGTCAGACCGGTTCGGGCGGCGCTTCGAGGACATAGCCGAATCCGCGCAAGGTGCGAACCTTCAGTCCGTACGGTTCGAGCCGTTTGCGCAGCCGGTGCACGCATATCTCGATCGCGGTATCCGATGGTGGCTCGGTGCCGCGCGTCAAGCGGGCGGCGATGCGGGCCCGGCTGACCACCTGGCCGACGCGCAGCGCGAGCGCTTCGAGCAATGCGAACTCGCCCGCCGGCAGATCGACGGTGTCGTCGCCCAGTGTGACCCGCGGCTCGCCCAGACGCATCGTCAGCGGACCGATGCGAAGTTCGGAGCCCTGCAGGGTGCCGTGACGGCGTAGCAGGGCGCGCACGCGGGCCTGCAGTTCCGGCAGATCGAAGGGCTTGGTCAGGTAGTCATCGGCGCCGGCATCCAGCCCGTTGACCCGGTCGGGCAGGGCGTCGCGCGCGGTGATGATCAAAATCGGCACACTGCTGCCACGTGCGCGCACCGAGCGCACCACGTCCATGCCGTTCATACCCGGCATGCCGATGTCGATGATCCCCAGGTCGTAGGGAGGCTGAGCCAGCAGCTTCTCCAGTGCATCGGCGCCATTGCCGAAACCATCGACCTCATAGCCGCTCTGGCGCAGCAGGTCGGTGAGAACCTGGCGTACGTCGGCATCGTCTTCGGCAATCAGCAGTCTCATATAAAGAGGCGTTCGACCTGCTCAGTATTCGACATGGAACCGCACTGCCCAGAAGTGCAACGGGCCACGGTCATGGTTATAGCCGGGATTGCGGATGTCCTGATAGTCGGGGCTCAGTTGCCATTTGAGGGGACCGGGGCTGCGTGGCCAGGTGAATTCGAGGCAATAGTAGGCTTCGAGCAGCTGCTCGTGCCCATAGTTCAATCGGCCGTCGCACAGCAGGAAGCCGCAGCCGCCGTCCGCCAGGTAGTCCCGGTGCGGCGATGCGAGAGCGCCGCTCGCGACGCCCAAGCCGAGCCGGTCGTCCGGCCGCCACCAGTGGGCACCCGACAACTGACCGCCGAAGCTGACCTCTTCATCGACCTCGGTGAAGGCAAAGGTCTCGGTCCGACCATCGTTCCAGCCCCAGCGGAAAAAGACGCCGGTGTCACCGTCGTCGGCCAGCGGTTGTTCGGCGTTCACCGCAAAACCGTGCTTGTGCCGGCCTTCGGCATCATCGGCTTTGATATCGGGGCTGGTGCCCGCCAGCCGGGCGATGCCGATCGCCTGGTCGTAGTCGCCCATCCGGGCGGTGTTCAGATACCCCAGCAGGCGGACGATCGTGCCGGTCTTCCAGGGCGAGAGGCGCAGCTCCAGACTCTGCGAGTGGGCCTTGCCGGCCGCGTACTCGAGCTGCTGGCCGTTGGCTTCCTCGGGCATCAGATAGAAGCCGTACTTCAGGCTCCAGACCTCGCTGACGTAGCCGATGACGATCCCATTGGTATAGCCACGGGTATTGGCCGCGTAATCGTAGGCAGTGTTGGCCCACAGTGACCAGTTGAGGAACTGAGTACGTGCCGAACCGGCGTAGCGGTTCTGATCGAAGTCATCCGTCACCGCCAGACGGCCGACCTTCAGCTCCAGCCGGGTCGATGCTTCATGTCCCGGTATCTGATCCTGGGCGCGTTCGACCTCGGTGGTGTCATCGCCTAGCGGCAGCATGAAGCGACCGAACAGCCGGGCGATATAGAACTCCTTCTTGATCCCGGCCACCCCACCACGTACGACATCGCCATTGGTGAGTTCGGCCATGCCCGTCGCACCACTGTCGCCCGCGCCGTCGAACTTCTCGGCATCCAGATAGAGCTGGGTGAAGCGAGTGGGCGCCCAACCCGTGTAGAGGCCGAGGGTGTTGGTGGCCTCGGTGTCTCCCGTGGGATCGAGGCTCAATGGACCCTGGTAGGGGGAGCGCAACCGAGACTGATTCTGATCGATGAACGTGTACTGGGCGGAGAGAAGGATCGGATCAGACGGGCCGAAACCGGCGCTCTCGGCATAGCAAGCCAGCGGAAATGAGATCACGCAGATCGATCTAAGTAGACAACAAACAAACCCCTTACGCACAAAAGTAAGGACAAACTTCAATAGCCTTCTACTCTCCACTTGTCAGCTTGACTAACAAAAACAGCACAAAACACGCTGAACCTGTGGTCTCAAGTGCAAGAAGAGTATCGCTTTCGCTTCTTTGAGGCCAGCCAAGACTGAATCGTTGATTTGGGCAATATCCAGGCTTTTTGGGGCGCGCACAGCAAACACTCTTTGCTAAATGCTGCGGCAAAAGCTAGTGCTGTGTGATTTGTTGTGCCTCGAGCAGCGCGCACGGTTCCCTCCCCAATAGTCAGAGTTAGGAGATTCAATCCGAGTGTTTTTAGCGCCACGCTATAGATTGACGTCTGTGCCATAGCCACGGTGCCATCTAGCCAAACCTCTTGTGCAAAGTTGAAGTGCTGATTTCCAAGTCGGTCAACGAACAACCGAAAATCCTTGAGCTTGTCGGGTGAGTGTTTTTGTCGGTCTTGAGTTTGCTCTGAACTCAGTCCGTCCGACCTTTTTCTCGCGATAAGGGTCAAACCTTCTCTGTAAGCGAGTTCTGTCGTCCTTGGCATACAAAAAGCCCCGTCGATTTAGATGAATTGGAAGAAGTGGGTAGGTCCGTTTATCCACTCTATGCTATATTTATAGCATACGTCGACGCCATAAATGTGGCAGAAAGGGAATAAATCTAGCGATTGTTCGTGTCGCGACACTCATAAATTGAGAGTTCCAATCAGATGGCTTCCAAAGACAAAAATGACATTGCTGCTGTTGCAATATCGGCGATAGCGCCTCTGATCGAGTTTCTCCTGGAACTCGGCGTGACCAGCCCGCAGGCCGAGAGTTTATTTAGAAGCGTTTTTGTCCACGAGGCACAGAAGTGGCTGGCTCGAAAGAATAAAAGCGGCCGGCCGCCCTCGGACGCGCGCGTCGCTCTTATCACAGGAGTGCACCGAAATTTTGTTCGTGACCTTCTGTTGGAGGCACCAAAGATTGCCAAAAGCAGACAACGAAAACGCGGGGGTGCGCACGGCCTTTTGAAGGCTTGGAGCGCAAATCCACGATATCTCGATGGGAGTGGCCGGCCACGTGATTTGCCGATCAGAGGGGCCGGCGCAACCTTTCAGGCGTTAGCTGCGGCTTATCTGCCGGGATCGGCCCCGGGGGTAATCATGGATGAACTTTGTCGGAGCGGCGCGGTGGAGGAACTGCCAGGCGGACGGGTTCGATTGCGCGATAGTTCAGGCTTGTCTGAGGGCATAACTCTTTCGAATATCTCGGATTTTGCGCTGAAAGTGCGCGCGTTAATGCGAACACTGATGCATAACCTACAATTTCCGGGCGATCGGATATTCGTGCAATCGATCAAGACTGTCGCGATTGAGGCAGATCGTGTGGCAGTGATTCGTGAGGTGCTCAATCAGCGCGCAGCGGCTTTTTTGGCGCGAATCGAGCAGGAGTTCGCGGGTGCGTCGCAGATCAAGAGCGATGGCCCTAGACGAAGGATGAAAAAAGTAGGTCTGACGATCTTTAGTACTTAGTGATTGCTTGGTATGGGGAGAAATAAATGGTCAAACGAGCAAAGGGCGGTGCAAATTCTCAGCTTCGACTCGGTGGGGCGCGCGAGACAGATCATGCGATGACTTGCGATGCTCTAGCAGCAGAACTCATTGCGACGTGTATCGCGGTTCTTCAGACTTACGGGTTGAAACGATCGAGGCTCCTTTCATTATCGCGGACTGCAGTCCACCAACCCTCTAAGAAGAGAACTTCATCTGGGGTTCTGGCGACGGCCTACAGGCTGTCGGACCTAATCGCGAGATGGGGAGATGATCCGGCCTACCTAGATGCCACCGGTAAGCCCGCCATACTCAAGATAAATGGAGGAGGAACCGATTTTGCTGCCTTAGCTAGGGAGTATTTCCCTAGGCTGAGCATTCGTGACGTGCTCGCTCTTGGATGCGAAACGAAGGCTCTTGAAAGGGTGGGTAAGGAGAGAGTAGCTCGACTAAACGATTGTGTTGTGTTCACAGGGAACTCGCTTCTAATCCTTGCGAACACGGTCCAGACGATTCGGCGATATTTGAGTACTGCAAGCTTCAATAGGAAAAGACGTGCGGTGTCATCACTAGATAGCGGGCGTACGGATAGAACTTCCTCATACTCAGTCTTCGAAGACGACGTCGCGGAATATCAGCGTTTCATGCGACTTCAAATCAGTGATCTCACCGAAATGAGCACCCGATGGTTGTCACGCCGCCCGAAAAACATTGCGAATCGCGGCAAACGGAGACGACAAGTGGGCGTTCATGCGTTTCTGTTTGTCGAATGACCTTTGAAGTCGTTGACATAATGCCGGCCTCTTATAAGTTCACATTTGATGCAATGGCCTGAAGCCGTCAATCCGCTTTTCGGGGTCCTTGCCTTGGACCATCAGGCGGCTAAAAACTGAGACATAGCGCTCATTTAAGCCCCCGTATTTTCCCCAATGCCTTTTAATTCAAGTGTTTATGATTGTAGGACAAACGGCATTACGGTTGACATAAGTTCTGACATTTCCTACTTTCTCTCAGGGCGCACGGCAATCGCGACGAGGGCACTTGGACAGGGACGAAAAGGGAGGGGCGGTAGTTGACGTCGTTGAGTCGACGTTGAAGGCATTGATGCCACTATTCCGTAATTTTGGTGTGTCGCATCAAGATTTGGCGCAGACGCTAGCCCGCCTTTACGTATACGACACCGAAGAAGTTTTAAAGAAAGAGGGCCGGCCCACCACTACTGCCCGTTTGGCTGTTATGACGGGCCTCACTCGCGGCGAGGCAGAAAAATATCTAGACGACCGCGGTGCGGATGTTAAGAGGCGATTGGATCGGGCTAGTGCCGTCAGTGCACCAGCGATAGTGCTATCCGTATGGAATTCTGATTCCCGCTTCTCAACCCCCTATCAAGTGGCTCTCGACTTGGATTTGCAGCGGTCACCCCGGCGAAGATCGTTTCAGGAGTTGGTCGAAACAGCAACACCTGATGTGGACCCGGATACAGTCTTGGATCAGCTCTTAGCGGCGGGCTGCGTCGAGGTCCACGATCAAAGCTACGTGCGATGTACGAGTCACGCATATGTCCCGGCCGGTATTAGCGTCGATCGCATTACCCGTGCCGGTTACGCGCTCATCGCTTTGGCTCGTACCATAACTTACAACCTACTTGATGTAGTTCCTGGGGGTGAGACTCTAATTGAGCGCGGCACGATCTCTGA
>DATBAM010000159.1:0-10195 GCA_036271535.1 Steroidobacteraceae bacterium
GACAGCATCCGCGTCAGCGTCTCGGATACCGGTGCCGGCATTCCCGACACCATCCGTCATCGTGTGTTCGAGCCGTTCTTCACTACCAAGGACGTAGGCCGCGGTACCGGTCAGGGCCTGGCCATCTCGCACAACATCATCGTCCAGCGCCACGGCGGCAGCATCGACTTCGAAAGCGTGGTCGGTAAAGGCACCGTGTTCCACCTGCGACTGCCTTGCGCCGGCCGCCTGGAGCGTGTCGCATGATGCGCCTGCTGTTCGTCGACGACGACGCCCTCGCCCGCGAACAGATACGGCGCGAGCTCTCTCACGCACGCCTGCATTATGACGTCGTGCTGGTGGATTCCGGCGCTGCCGCGATGGCCGCCCTCGGCCACGGCGAATTCGACGCCGTCATCAGCGATCTGCGAATGCCGGCGATGGACGGCCCCGAATTGCTGACGCAGGTACGCGAGCGATTCCCGGCGGTGGTGCGGGTGTGTATGTCCGGCGCGATGGATGACACCGATTTCCTGCGCGTCATGCCGGTGACACATCAGTTCCTCAGCAAGCCGATCGTCGGCGACGCGCTGCGCGAAGTCATCGATCGCGCCTGCTCGCTCAATTCGATCCTGCAGAATCAGGGCATTCGAACGCTGATCGGTCGCCTGAACGCCCTGCCGGCAACCGCGCGGACTTTTCAGGAGCTGTCGGATGCGATGACCGAGCCGACGACGCACACGGCGGACATTTCGCGCATCGTGGCCAAGGACACGGCGCTCAGCGTCAAGGTGCTCCAGATCGTCAACTCGTCATACTTCGGGCGACGGTCCACGATCACTTCCATCCAGGCCGCGGTGACTTTCGTCGGCATGGAAATGATCAAATCGCTGGCGCTCTCGGCATGCGTGTTCAATGCGCTGGACGCCTCCCCTGCCGCCAGCCGCCTGATGCAGGACATACAGTCCCGCTCGCTTCGCAAGGCCCACTTCGCCCGCAATCTGATGAAAGATTCCCGCCATGCGGACGAAGCCTTCACCGCCGCGTTGCTGCTCGACATCGGCCAGGCCGTGCTGGCGTTGTGCTCGCCCGAAATGTTCGCCGAAGTCATCCAGATCGCGCGCGAGACCAACCGCCCGTGGCACGACGTCGAGACGGAAGCTTTCGGCGTCGCACACCCCGAAGTCGGCGCCTGTCTGCTCGGCGTCTGGGGCCTGCCGCTGGAACTGATCGAGGCGGTCGCTTATCACCACAACCCGAGCACCGTGAAGCACGCTCAGACCGCCATGCTTACTGCGGTGCACGTCGCCGATGCTGTGATCGACGCCACGGCCGACCAGCCGGAAAAACTGTTGAATAGGCTGGATGCGGCTTTTGTCGCCAGAACCGGCGTCAATCGTTGCCTGGCCGAGTGGGATATCGATACGGACGAGGACGCGCACGCAGCGCAGCAGAAAGTCTTGCAATGAGTAGCACCAGCGAAAGCCGCCTGCTGGCGGACTCAGCGCGCCACAGGGTTCTTTGCGTCGACGACGAACCGCAGGTACTGGCGGGACTGAATCTTCAGCTTGGCCGGCGTTACGAGGTCTTCACCGCGCTCAGTGGCGAGCAGGCACTGCGAGTGCTGGAAGAGCAGGACTCGATCGCCGTGATCATTTCCGACATGCGTATGCCACGCATGAACGGTGCCACGTTCCTCTCCAAGGCACGCGTCCTGGCACCGCATACCGCACGCATCCTGCTCACCGGGCAGACCGATCTGGATGCTGCGATCTCTGCCGTCAACGAAGCGCAGGTCCTCAAGTTCCTGAAAAAGCCCTGCCTGCCCCCTGATCTGCATGCAGCGGTCGAAACCGGCATCGAGCACTACCGCCGCGAGAGCGCAGCCAATACCGGCCTGCGCCGCCAGCTGCGTGCGCAGCTCGCCAACGAGGATTCGCTGACCGGCCTCGCCAGCCGCAGCCGCTTCGTCGAAGTGTTGGAGGAGAGTTGTAGTGAACTTGATGGCGAAGACGAGAGCAGCTCGCTCGGCGTGCTGTTCATCCATCTGGAGAATCTGAATGACATCAATGCAGTCCAAGGTCACATGTCGGGCGATCAGGTGCTGCAGCTCACAGCGCGCCGGCTGCGTGAGTGCTGCCCGGCCGCGCTGTGCATTGCGCGCTGGAGCGAAGAAGAGTTCGCCGTGCTCGCGACAACCGACTTCAGCGACGAAGCCGCGGTGCTTGCCGGCGCCGATGCGCTACTCGCGAAACTCGCTGTCCCGATCTCACTGAACCGTGTCGCAATGCGTCCCCGCGCCTGCATCGGCATCGCGGGCATACCTGTCCACACCGGCGATGCCGGTACGGCGATCAAGTTCGCCGGCATCGCCGCGCGTCATGCCAAGCTTCAGGGCGGCGGCACCTCGTGCCTGTTCCGCTCGGACTGGGCGCACCGCATCGAATATCGCTATCAGCTGCTGCTGTCACTGCGCGAAGCGATCGACAACGATGCATTGCATCTGAACTATCAACCGGTAATCGATAGCCAGAATCGAACCGTGCGCAAGCTCGAAGCGTTGGCGCGCTGGCAGCATCCGACGCTCGGACCGATCTCGCCTGCGCAGTTCATCAATCTGGCGGAAGAGAGCGGCGACATGCCGCGCCTGGGTCAATGGATCCTTCGCCGTGCCTGCCGGGAGGCACGCTCGCTGGTGGGACGTTATTGCGCGCGGGTGGCGGTGAACGTTTCGATGCATCAGTTGTTGCACGAGGGTTTCCTGCAGCAGGTGGACGCGGCATTGCATGACGCGCAGCTGCATCCACGCGAACTGGAGCTGGAGCTCACCGAATCGGTGGTTGCCGGCGATGCAGACCGGGCACTGGCGATCGTGACCGAACTGCGGGCACGCGGTATCACGGTAGCGATCGATGATTTCGGTACCGGGTATTCTTCGCTGTCCTATCTACAACGCTTTCCGGCCGATTCGCTGAAGGTCGACCGTTCGTTCGTCGCCACCCTCGGGACGGGCGGCGAGACGATCATTGCCGCCGCATTGTCGATCGGCCGCAGCTTCGGGATGGATGTCGTCATCGAAGGGGTCGAGACCGAGCGGCAGCGCCGTCAATTGACGGCGCTCGGCGCGGCGCAATTCCAGGGCTTCCTTTACGGCAAGCCTATGCCATTGAGCGAAATCGATAATTGGTTCCTGAGCTGGGGGTTTGCGGCCGCCAGCAGCGAGATTCCGGAAGCAGCGCTTTAAAATTCGACTACCCACTGCGGGCGCGCAGCTCTATACTGGTTTTATATACAGTATCGAGTCCCATGAGTTTGCAGTGGAGTCGACGTGAAACCCGCCCCCGTTCCTTTTGAGCAGCTTGCCGAACTTTGCCGGCACGGCCAGCGCCGGCATGGGCCCCGGGACGCATTGCCTTCCGGATTCGTCGAACTGGATGCGCACCTGCCGGGCGGCGGCTGGCCGAGTGGCGCGGTAGCAGAGTTGATGAGCGACGCCGTCGGCATCGGCGAACTGGGACTGCTGATGCCGGCCTTATCGAATCTGGCGCGCCAGGGCCGCTACGTGATCCTGATCGCCCCACCCTATCTGCCTTACCCGCCGGCGCTGATGCAGCGTGGCCTGCCGCTCGAACGCGTGCTGATGATCCATACCAGCACGCTGCAGCAGACGTTGTGGGCCACCGAACAGGCTTTGCGTTGTCCGGCCGTCGGCGCAGCCTTGAGCTGGCCGGCCTGCCTCGTCGACCGGAATGTGCGTCGGCTGCAGCTGGCGGCCGAGGCTGGCGGCAGCACTGGCTTTCTCTATCGTCCTCCGGCAGCGGCACTCGAACCATCACCCGCCGCGCTGCGCTTGCGGCTGCATGAGGATCCGTCAGGCGGTCTCATCGTCGACATCCAGAAATCGCGCGGCGGACGCGCCGGCATGCGCCTTCGCTGCACGAACTCCGATGCTCTGGCTGTGCATTCATCTGCCGCAGCTGCGGCATGAGTCGCAGGCCGCCAATGCGGTCGAGGCGATCGAACGTCTGGCTGCCTGGTGCTATCAATGGAGCAGCCAGGTCAACTATCGGCTGGAGCAAAGCAATGCTTCGGCCCTGCTCTGGGTGGAGATCGGCGCGAGCCGCGAGTTGTTCGGCGGTCACGGCGTACTGCTGAAGCGCATCGACTCCGGACTCACGGACCTTGGCTACACCCATGTCTGCGCGCTGGCACCCTCGCCCCTTGGCGCGGCTCTCCTGACCCGCGTACAGCGACAGCGCTGTGTATTCACACCCGCGCAGCTGCGCATGCGACTCGAACCGCTGTCGTTGACGCTGCTCGATATGGCGCCCGAGATAGGTTATGCATTGCAATCCGCCGGATTGCAGCGCATCGGACAGGTACTGGCGTTGCCGCCTGCCGCACTCGCGCGCCGCTTCGGTCCGCAGCTGACGTTGTATCTGCGACGGCTGCTGGGACAGGCCAGCGATCCACGTCCGGCCTGGCAGTTGCCACCGGTCTGGCGGGCACGATGCGAGTTCGGCTGCGAGCTGCGCGATACCACCGCACTGCTTTTTCCACTGCAGCGATTGCTGCAGGAATTTCAGGGCTACCTGCGCGGACGTGATTGTTCGGTACTGCGTTTCACGCTGCGGCTCGAACACCATCAGCGTCCGGCGAGCGATCTGGCGATCGGCCTGTCAGCACCCGCGCGCGATGCCGCGTTGTTTCTGCAGCTCGCCCGCGAGCGGCTGCATCAACTCGTACTGCCCGCGCCCGTCCTGGGTCTGCAGCTGGAAGCGCTCGAGTTCACGGCGCCTTCCATCGTGCAGCAGGACTTCTTCGGCAGTCCTGCCGAACAGCTGCAGCAGTTCCAGCTGCTGCTCGACCGGCTGCGCGCCCGTCTCGGCAACGAGCAGGTGCAGGGCCTGGCTGCAACAGCCGATCATCGACCGGAACGCGCCTGGCAGATGAGCCGGCAGATTGCATCCACGCGCTCTATATCCGCGCTATCTGCATCCTCGCCTTCCACATCGACGCCGACGCCGCCGGGTACCTCCCGCCGACCCTGTTTTCTGAAGCTGGATCCGCAGCCGATCCCGCCCCCTCCCCATCTTCTCTCGGGACCCGAGCGGATCGAATCCGGCTGGTGGGATCGCGCCGATGTGATCCGTGATTACTACGTGGCGCGTGGCGAGGACGGCGCGCGTCTGTGGGTGTTCCGGGATCTTTCTGACGGCAGCTGGTATCTGCAGGGTCTGTGGTCATGAGCAGTCATGTCGGACTGCGCAGCTATGCCGAACTGCATGCGCTCAGCAATTTCAGCTTCCTTCGCGGTGCTTCCCATCCGGCCGAGCTGATCACCCAGGCTCATCATCTGGGTTACCGCGCGCTGGCGCTCACCGACGAGTGTTCCCTCGCGGGCGTCGTCCGGGCACACGATGCGGTGCGCGCACTCGAAGCACCGGATTTCAAACTGATCATCGGCGCTGAATTTCGTACCAGCTGCGGCTTGAAGCTGGTGTTACTCGCGCCCTCGCAGCACGCGTATGGGCAGCTCTGCCAGCTCATCACACTCGGCCGGCGCCGTTCGAAGAAAGGCGAGTACCGGCTCGCACGAGAGGACTTCGAATCCGGCCTGCAGGATTGCCTCGCGCTATGGGCCGCGGACCCCGAGAGCCGCGCGTCCCAGGCCCGCTGGCTGCGGGACTTTTTCCCCGGCCGCAGCTGGCTGGCAATCGAACTGCACCGCACCGCCGACCAGGCATCACGACTGCAGGCCGCTCTGGCATTGGCGCAGGATAGCGGCCTGCCGGCAGTGGCTAGCGGTGATGTCCACATGCATGTCCGCGAACGCCGTCCGCTGCAGGATGTGATGACCGCGATCCGTCACGGCTGCACGATCGATACCGCCGGCTGGCGTTTGTTTCCGAACGCCGAGCGACACCTGCGCAGCCTGCAGGATTTGCGCAGTCTGTATCCGCCCGAGTTGCTGACCGAAACGCTGGCCATCGCCGAACGCTGCACCTTCTCACTCTCACAACTGCGCTACGAGTATCCACCCGAACTGGTGCCGGCCGGACTCTCCGCAACCGAACACCTGGCGGCGTTGACCCGCCGCGGCCTGCAACGACGCTGGCCCCAGGGTGCGCCGGCGGGAGTGATGCGCACGATCGAGCAGGAACTGGCCCTGATTGCCGAGCTGCGCTACGAACATTTCTTTCTCACTGTCCATGATCTGGTCGAATATGCCCGCCGCAAGAACATTCTTTGCCAGGGCCGCGGTTCGGCCGCCAACTCGGCGGTCTGCTTTGCCCTTGGGATAACCGAGATCGATCCGGCACGCATGCAGCTGCTGTTCGAACGTTTCATCAGCCGCGAGCGCAACGAGCCGCCCGATATCGATGTCGATTTCGAGCACGAGCGGCGCGAGGAAGTCGTTCAATATATCTACGACAAATACGGGCGCGAGCGCGCAGCCCTGGCCGCCACCGTGATCTGCTATCGCACCAAGAGCGCAGTTCGCGATGTGGCACGTGCGCTCGGCGTCGACGATGCCGCCATCAACCGGCTGACGCGCATGCATGTGTGGTGGGATCCGCCTGGAGAAATCCAACGCCGGTTCGCCGACGACGGGGCGGCGATCGGTGAAAGGCTCGAGCTCATGCAACCGCTGGTACGCGAATTAATCGGCTTCCCGCGCCATCTGTCACAGCATGTCGGCGGCTTCGTGATCTCGGGCGAACCTCTCAGTGCGCTGGTGCCGATCGAAAATGCATCGATGCCGGATCGAACCGTCATTCAATGGGACAAGGACGATCTGGAAACCCTGGGGCTGCTGAAGGTCGATGTGCTGGCGCTGGGCATGCTGACAGCGCTGCATCGTTGTTTCGATCTGGTCGAAGCCTACAGCGGCAGACAGCTGAGCATAGCGGGCATCCCACACAATGATGCCGGCACCTACGACATGATCTGTCGCGCCGAAACCATCGGTGTGTTTCAGATCGAGTCACGCGCACAGATGAGCATGCTGCCACGTCTGCAGCCGCGCAATTTCTACGATCTGGTGATCGAAGTCGCGATCGTCCGTCCCGGACCGATCCAGGGCGATATGGTGCATCCCTATCTGCAGCGACGTGAAGATCGAAACTCGGTCACTTATCCCAGTCCACAACTCAAGATCGTCCTGGAACGTACGCTCGGGGTACCTATTTTCCAGGAACAGGTGATGCAGATTGCCGTGGTGGCGGCCGACTTCACCCCGGGCGAGGCCGACGGTCTGCGACGCGCGATGGCGGCCTGGAAACGCAAGGGAGGTATGCAGCCTTATCGCGACCGATTGATGACCGGCATGGCAAAGAACGGTTATTCGCCCGAATTTGCCGACCAGATCTACAAGCAGATCGCAGGCTTCGGCGAGTACGGCTTCCCGGAGTCCCACGCCGCCTCGTTCGCGCTGCTCACCTACGTCTCGTCGTGGCTCAAATGCCATGAACCCGCGGCCTTTGCCGCCGCACTGATCAACAGTCAGCCGATGGGCTTTTATGCGCCGGCACAGATCACGCAGGAAGTGCGACGACAGCAGGTGACGGTGCTTGCCGCCGATGTCGGCTGCAGCGAATGGGACTGCACACTCGAATTCACGGACGCGACAGCGCCGTATTTGCGTCGGCCGGATCTGCGTCTCGGATTGCGCCTGGTCCGTGGCCTTGCGCGTGCCGAGGCCGATCACATCATCGAGCAACGTCTGATTCGGCCGTTCACCAGCATCGATGATCTGGCCGCTCGTGCCGGGCTGCCGCAGCGGGCGGTACAGGCGCTGGCTGCGGCCGGCGCGTTGAGCACGCTGAGCACTCATCGGCATGAGGCCAACTGGAAGGCACTCGGCGTCGAACGTCTACCGGCACTCGTCGCGGGGCTGTCCGCCGCCGAGTCGCCTGCGATACTGCCTCGCCCTTCCGAGGAGCAGGACATCCTCGCCGACTACCGGCATCTGGGACTGACTACCGGCAGGCATCCGCTGGCACTGCTGCGCCCCTCGCTGATGCGCCGCGGATTTTCCAGCAGCCGCGATCTTCAGGAACTGGCCGATGGACGTCGGGTGCGGGTCGGCGGCCTGGTTACACACATGCAGCAGCCGGCAACGGCCTCGGGCGTTGTCTTTGCATCGCTGGAGGATGAGACCGGTATCGTGAATATCATCCTGTGGCCCAAGGTATTCCAGGCCCAGCGCCGCTCCGCACTCGAATCCAGCGTACTGGTCGTCGATGGGGTTCTGCAGCGGCGAAATCGGGTAGCCCATGTGGTCGCCCACCGATTGCGCGATGCGTCCGCCTGGCTTGGTCTCACCCGCGCATCGCGCGATTTCCACTGATCGGGCAACGGGTCCCAGCGTCGCTCTATTTCGGTGCGGTCACAATGCGGTGACGCCCCATGCAAGTGCACAAAACTGGTGCGGACGGGGCGGCAACGGTTTGCGCTCTCGCGGGGCTCTCCAGCAAAAGTGCGCGGCGCGGTCCGCCAACAAATTTCTACATCGATGCTGACACTCAGGAGTCATGCGTAACTCCTCAGTTTTTCTCTGGAAGACTCTCTCCCTGTCTCCCATCCCGCGTCCCGCTGTTGGCTTCATACGACGAGCTTGGCACGGAGCGTGCACTCCAACGTTTCACTGACTGCAGCGGGATGTCACTAACAACGATCACCGTGCCTCCACGGATGGATAAGGGGCACGTGAGTATTCAAGTGAATGACGTTAGCTATCTCAATGCGGATGAAAGTTTTCAAATAAAAGGGAGTCGCTCTAATGCGGACTGATCGTTCTTACGCTTGGATCATTTCACTGGGCCTGGTGTCCGCAGCAGGTACTGCTGCCGCGGAAGATGCACCGCCGGCCGACGCAGCTGCCAAACCGGCGCTGCCCTCGGTATCGGACATCCTGACGGCATCGGGCATAACAGCTACCGGCTACGTGGATACCACGTTCGCCTATCAGCATATCCAGCAAACCAATACCGACTACAACACCTTCGCGCTCCAGCAGGCAGCGTTGACGCTGTCGTATCTGCCCACCAGCGGATTCGGGGCAATGGTGAACGTTCTCGACGGCGAAAGCCCCTATGACGCGACCGGTGTCGCGGTGTCCTCCAGCAAAACCGAACAGCAGAATGGCTTCACCGGCGCACCCAGCTTCTATCTGATGCAGGCCTATCTGCAGTACGTCGTCGGCCCACTGACCGTTCAGGCAGGTAAATTCGCGACGCTCGCCGGCGCGGAAACCTGGAACCCGACCACCAACAGCCAGGTGACGCGCTCGCTGCTGTTCGCCGCCGAACCGGTGACCAACACCGGTCTGCGGCTGACGTATGCGGCCACCAGCACGTTGAACGTGATCCTGGGCGTCAACAATGGCTGGTTCGCCAGCGAGGACGTCTCCACGGGTAGCGGCAAGACCCTGGAGGCGGCCGTTGCCTTCACCCCGAGCAAGACACTGAGCGCGACCGCGCAGATCTACTACGGCCGTGAATTTCTCGCCAATTATGGCGTGACTGGAAACAGCGGTTTGTTCGACAGCGTGGTCACCTGGACCGCTACCGATACGCTCAGCGTCGGTGCCAGTGTCGACTACGGCTGGGTTCAGAACACCAGCACTTCACCTTCCGCCAAGTGGTACGGCGTCGCGCTGTACGGAACCCTGGCGCTCAACGACCAGTTCCACGTGTCGCTGCGCCCCGAGTATCTCGCGGATAAGGATGGTTACCTCTCCGGCGCGCCACACGATCACGGCGTCGACCTGAAGGAAATCACCGCGACCCTGGGCTACGACCCGATCAAGAGTGTCGAAGTGCGCCTCGAAGGCCGCTACGACGCGCCGACCGACAACTCGGCGGCGACCACCTCGAAGTCGACGCAGCTGTGGGCCGAGGCCTACTACAAGTTCTAACGGCAAGCTGAAAGCACCGGGCGTACGTGACTCGACTTAGGTGACGTACGCCCGGTTCAACGGAGTAGATCCAAACATGAGTGCAAGCGACGACGTTCTCAAACTGATCAAAGAAAAAGAGGTTAAGTGGGCCGACCTTCGGTTCACCGACACCCGGGGCAAGGAACAGCACGTCAGCATTCCTTCGCGCTATGTGACCGAAGACTTCTTCACCGATGGCAAGATGTTCGACGGCTCGTCGATCGCCGGGTGGAAGGGCATCAACGAGTCCGACATGATTCTCATGCCGGACCC
>DATBAM010000160.1:0-2689 GCA_036271535.1 Steroidobacteraceae bacterium
GACGTAAGCCGGCTGTGGGGGCTCGCCATCGGCTTTGGCGCCGGCCTGTGCATTGCCGGCGTCGTCTACCTGACCGACCATCGGGCGCCCGACGCGTCGACCCAGCCGCAACAACCCACGCCGCGTCACGCAGCGGTGAACGATGCCAACGGCGCCGATCCACCGGTCGACACCAGCGGCGATGCTCCTCCTGGCGAGAGCAAGTACGACTTCTATCAGATGCTGCCGAAGTTCGAGGTCGTGGTACCGGAGAAAGAGCGCGGCACGGCGATGCCGCCGACCGCGCAGATCGACCGGCCCGGCACGTACTTTTTGCAGGTCGGTTCCTATCGCGACGCCGACGTCGCCGACCGCATCCACTCACAGCTCTCGAAGCTGGGTATCGACTCGACCGTACAACGGGTGGCGGTCGACAACGATGTCTGGCATCGCGTACGCATCGGACCGGTGAAGGATCTCGGACGTCTCAACCATCTGCGTGCGCAGTTGCGCAAGAGCGATCTGGATTCGCTGGTGATTCGGGTCGACGAATAACGCTGCGCCCAGGGTCTTCAGGGCGTGAAGAACGGCATGTGCGTGATCTTGAAAGGTTCGAGCGCTTCGCAACGACCGGCAAGGCTGCCGAACGCGCGGTAACGCCGTGCCACGCCTTCAGCGGGCCGGGCACCATGAAGAAAAGTTTAGGCGCAGGTACAGGTGATATCGGCCTGGCTCAGGGCATCGCCGATCAGCCAGCTACCGGCGCGGCGCTCGCAGGAGCGTTCGAGTTCGCCGAGCGCCTCACTTTCTTAATCGTCGGCACCGTGCCCGATCTCGATGCCGAGCGAGCGCAGTTTGCGGTACAGGTGCGTGCGTTCCATGTCGACGCGTTTCGCCAGCAGTCCCACTTTGCCATTGCACAACAGCAGCTGCTGCTGCAGGTAGGCGCGCTCGAACTGTTCTCGCGCTTCGCGCAGCGGCAGCGCAAGCAGATCGTGTTTGACCAGCGGTTCATTGGCCGGCGTCTGCGCCTGCAGCTCGCGCTCGACTTCCTCCAGACCGATTTCTTCCTGCCCCGGATTGTGCAGGAAGCGGCGGGTCAGGTTGCGCAGCTCACGAACATTGTCGGGCCACGGATAGTTGCGTAGCCGGTTCTGCGCGGCGACGCTGAACCGCCGGAAGCGCAGCCCTTCCGATTCGGTCAGTTCATCGACGTACTGTCGCAGCAGCTCCGGCACATCTTCGGCGTAGTCGCGCAGGGCCGGCACGCGCACCACGAGCGCCGACAACTGTGCGTACAGATCGCGGCGAAAAGCATCGGCCGCGACATGATTGACGATGCCGGGGCGCGCCGACGAGATGATGCGTGCCTCCAGCAGGATGGAATCGCCGCCGGTGATGCGCGTGTAGCGGCCGGTTTCCAGCACGCCGCTCAGCAGCCGCTGCGTCTCGTCGGGCAGATCCTCGACGTCGCCGATATAGAGCGTGCCTTTGCGGGCCTGCTCGATGAGGCCGGGCTGCGATTCTTCCGGACCCAGTAACCGCGTCGCCGCGTTGTCGTCGCTCAGCGTGCGACTGTCGAGCACGACGAAGGGCCCACCGGCCGTCGGTCCCGACTGATGAACGAATCGCGCCAGCATCTCCCGGTCGCACCCCGACTCGCCGAGCAGCAGCAACGGTGTGTTGAAGGCGGCCATGCGGGTCAGTTCACTGCGCAGCTGCGTCATCGTCCGGCTGCGACCGATCGGTGCGGCCACACCGCTGCTGCCAGGCGCGGCGAACTTGCCGCTCGGTCGCCTGGCGCGGGCGTCGAGCGCGCGTTCGACGGTTCGCAGCAGCTTTGCCAGCGACAGCGGCTTCTCGACGAAGTCGTATGCCCCGAGCCTCGTTGCCTCGACCGCCGTCTCGACCGTTCCATGTCCGGACATCATGACCACCGGACAGGATTCGCCGGCGTCGTTGGACCACTCCCGCAGCAGCGAGATGCCATCCGTGTCAGGCATCCAGATGTCCAGCAGCACCAGGTCCGGCGTCTGGCGAGCACGCGCTGCCCGCGCCTGGCCGGCATCGGCGGCTACTTCGACGTCGTAGCCTTCCTCGGTGAGGATCTCCTGCAGGAGCCTCCGGATGTCCAACTCGTCGTCAACGACTAATATTTTATTTGTGGTCATGCGCGCTCCCTACGCAGTTCCATGCGCCGCTCCCCTGCAAGCACAGTTCGATCCTGAGCGCTGATGGGAAGAAATACCAGTATCCTCGCGCCGCCCTCGGGCCCATTCTCGGCCTCGATGCGACCACCATGCTCTTCGACGATGCGTTTGACGATCGCCAGACCCAGCCCGGTACCCTTAGGCTTACCGGTCACATAGGGATCGAACACCCTGCCCAGGATTTCCGTCCGGAACCCGGGCCCGTTGTCGCGCACGCAGATCATGATGCTCGAGCTGCTGTCGGTGCGCATCTCCCGGGTGCTGACTTCGAGCGAACCGTTGGGGACGCCCTGCAGCGCCTCCAGTCCGTTGGTGATCAGATTTGCCAGGATCTGGCGCACACGCCCGCGATCGGCTTCCAGCTCCGGCAACGTGGGCGCAAGATCCAGCCTTATGCCGATGGAAGGATCCTGCAGCCGGTAGAGCTCCGCCACCTCGCTGACCAGCTGATCGAGATTGAAGTGCTGCAGATTGATGTCCGGCGCCCGCGCGTATTCGGA
>DATBAM010000161.1:0-5924 GCA_036271535.1 Steroidobacteraceae bacterium
CGCACCTGCTGCCATTCCCAGTGGCAGCAGGCGTACAGCTGCTCGCAGTACCAGATCGCCCAAGGATGTCAGCCAGGCTTTCCAGTCATAGTAGCCGTCGCGTCGCTGCAGCCAGAGCGCCTCGAGCATGGCGGCCAGAATCAGGCCGCCAGGGACGATCAGCATCCAGGCGTGAACGGCTCTCATGGTACCGCTCCTGTGTCTATTGGGCCTGGACTGTGCGTGACTCGTTGCTGCTGTTACCCAGCGGCCCGGTGGTCACGCGGCTCTGGTTCAGAGTGCCAGTCGTCGGGTTGTAGCTGCCCTGGCCCTGCGTGTTCACGCTGTTGCCGGCAGGACCGTTGCGAGTGCTGGAGCGGGTATAACCGTCACCCGTCGCCTGAACCGATGTGCTGAAGTTGGATTGCTGACCATTCGGATAGGTGGTCGTCCCGGAGCGGGTATAGGTCTGCGTGGCCGCGTTATACGAACCCGACTGCTGACGCGTCGTGGTGCGCCCGGCAGGCCCGGTGAGGGTCGAACCAGCGCTGTAGCCGCCCTGACCATTGGTTCCGAGGCTCGACTGCCGGGTCGAGGAATTGCCATACGGGCCGGTGCGAGTCACGGTAGAGCCAGCCGAGCGGGGCGTACGCGCTTCGGCCTGCACCGAGAGCGTCATCATGGCGAGGGTTGTCACGGCCAGCGACAGAGCGAACGAGTGACGGTTGGTCTTCATACATAATCTCCTTCCAGTAGAGGGGTATTTGCGATCGATCGTCCGTGAGGACGGTAAGCGATTCAGCGCTGCGTAAGCCGCGCGGTGCACAGGCAATCGCAAGCAGGTGTTGCGGATCCGGGCCCTGGAAACGATTTGTTACAACTGCTGGGAGGTGCCTCGATGCACAATGAGGCATGAGCGAAAATAAACCGCTGCTGCTGCTGGTCGATGACGACCTGCGACTGCGGACATTGCTGGAGACTTATCTGGGGAGGGAGGGCTTCGCGGTGCGCACTGCCGGCAATGGACAGCAGATGAAGCAGGCCCTGCAGGCGTGGCCGATCGAGCTGATGGTGCTCGATCTATCACTGCCCGATGGCAACGGGCTCGATATCTGCCGCGATCTGAGGGCTGGCGGTAATACGTTGCCGATCGTGATGCTCACCGCGAAGGGTGATGACATCGATCGAATTATCGGGCTCGAGCTGGGAGCGGACGACTATCTGCCCAAGCCCTGTAATCCACGCGAGCTGGTCGCCCGTATCAAAGCCGTGCTGCGTCGTCGGGTGCAGGTGCCACCGGGCGCTCCAGCGTCTGTTGGTACCGAAGTCCGCTTTGGACGCTTTTGCCTGCATACGGCCACTCGCATTCTTGCAGGCGATGGCGAGCCGATCGCGCTCACCACCGGCGAGTTTGCGGTCCTGCACGCACTGGTGACGCACCCGCGCGAGACGCTGTCGCGCGAGAGGCTGCTGACACTAGCGCGCGGCAGATCGCGCGAGGCTTTCGACCGCAGTATCGATGTACAGATCTCAAGACTGCGTCGACTGATCGAAACGGACCCGACGAAGCCCCGATATCTACAGACCGTCTGGGGGGCGGGCTACGTGTTCGTGCCGGACGAGTCACCGTGAGGCTCGTCCCGCGAAGTCTGTTCGGACGGACGGCGTGCCTGATCGCCTTCACATTGCTGGTGTACTCGATCATCGTCTGGCAGGCGGTGATGTGGGCCGTGGTCGTACCGACGGCCGATCTGACTGCCGACGTTCTGGTACAACGAGCAGTCATTGCCGACTCGGCGCGCCGCGCCGGCCTGCCGCCGCCCCCAGAGGTTGCCTGGTCAGCGCAGGAGCCGCCGGATACGTTGTCACGATTTCGCGGCTTCGCGTACGGTGTCTATCTGGAACGACTGCGCTCTCAGCTGCGCTCGCGGCTGAATGCTGCCGACGTCGTGATCAGTCATGCACGCGCCCCGGCGCAGGTGGCGATCCGGATGTCGGCCACGGACGACGGCTGGCTGTTGCTGTCGGTGCGGCTCGCACGGCCCGAGGCACCGGCCGCCTTCGTGGCGGTCATGGTCGCGACCGCAGTGCTGGTACTGGCCGCGGCCGCGTGGTCTGCCCGTCGGTTGACTCGACCACTGGCGCAACTGGCGCGCGCGGCCGACCGGATCGAGGAAGGAGAGCTGCTGCCGGAGCAGACGTCGGGCCCGGGCGAAGTTCGGGCGTTGGCAGCGGCGTTACGTTCGATGTCCAACCGTCTCACGGCTTTGAACGAGGAACGAGAACTCATGCTCGCTGGCATCTCGCACGATCTGCGCTCGCCGCTTGCCCGGATGCGCGTTGCCGTGGAGCTGTTGGCCACCGCGGATACTGCGTTACGCGAGCAGATCACCGCCGAGATCGAAGAAATGGACCGGATGGTAGGCGTGTTCCTGCACTATGTTCGCGCCGGCTATCGCGAGATACCGGTCAGGGCGTCGCTCGACGGCGCGGTCGCCGAGGCGCTGGGCCCACTCGCACACGATTCACGCCTGCAGCTGCGATACGGCGCTCCTGACGTGCATCTGCTGAATGTTGCCGGCGTTCGCCACATCGTATTCAATCTGGTGCAGAACGCACTCGAGCACGGCCGCCCTCCGGTCGAAGTCACGACGGCGACGGCAACCAACGAGGTTGAACTTTGCGTAGCCGACGCAGGACCGGGTATTCAGGACCAGGAATGGGACCGGGCGTTGCGTCCGTTCGACCGGCTGCGCGCCACGCCAGGGAGCGGGCACGCAGGGCTCGGACTGGCGCTGGTTGATCGCCTGGTGCGCGCAGCGCGCGGCACGCTCCGGGCCACGCGGACCGATAGGGGATTTGAGATCCGAGTGTCTTTTCCGGCTGCGCGCGATACAGGTACATGAAGCAACAGCCGCGGGGGCGCCGTTCGATAGTGCCTCGATCATTCTACGAACGCTCGCCGGAGATCGTCGCGCGCGCGTTACTGGGAAAGCTCATCGTACGGCGTCTCGCAGGCCAGCGACTCGTCGGGCGCATTACCGAGACCGAAGCGTACCTTGGCGAGGCTGATCCTGCCTCGCACGCCTATCGGGGCCAGTCACCGCGCAACGCGGTGCTATTCGGACCGCCAGGGCGTACCTACGTGTACCTCATCTATGGTCTGCACTATTGTCTGAACTTCTCATGCCATTCGAAGGGCCGCGCCGGTGGCGTTCTCATTCGGGCACTCGAGCCGATGGAGGGAATTTCCAGGATGGCGGTGCATCGGGGTCTGCCCACCGTCAGATCGGCACGGCAGTTGGCGGGAGGTCCGGGACGGCTATGCCAGGCATTTCAGATCACGCGCAGCCGGGACCATGACATTGATGTTACCCGACCATCGTCGACCATTCGGGTCGTGGATGATGGCCGTGCCGCAGGCAAGGTGGTCGTGACTGCGCGTATCGGGTTGAGCAAAGCGGTCGATCTGCCGCTTCGATTTGTACTCACGCCCAGGAAGGCTCTCCGGTAGGAGTATCGAATACGGTTCCCTTGGCATTGAATGCCGTGCCAACGTCGCAAACGGTGCAAGGAACGGTCACGGTCGCAGTACGGTCGATGAAGCGGTCCTCGTCGGTATGGAACAATTCGTCGATACCCGGGGTCTGCATGATCCGGTAGATTTCCTGCAAGGCGGCCTCATCAGGCAGAATCCATTCCGAAATCAGATCCCATTCCCATTCTCTCTCACCGTAGCCACTGCCTTCCTTGCGCGAGTCACCTCCCGTCCAGACATTGTTCACGTAGTTGCGCCGGTATTCGGAGAAACAGTGGCCGCAAAATTTGAGTGCCATGGCGGCATGCGAGCGTTCGAAGTGTTCTTTGAACTGTTCATGCGTCAAATGGCTTTTTCGCTTGATGAAATGCAGGACCTTGTACATCGCTGGAACCCCTGTAGTGAAGGAGGCATTGGAAATGATTCGTGGTGACCGGCGGCATGATTCTGATCATGTCGCGGGGCAGACATCTGGCGTGGCTAGTCTTTCTCGTGGTGAGCGCTAGCCGCTGGTAGGGCACGTTGAGCCAATGACAGTGCGACGATAGGCTTTGCCCAGTCGGGCATCGAGGCGGCACAAAAAAGGACGCGGCCATCGCGATAATGCAGCAGTCTGACTGGTCGGGGTGCCTGCGCGTCGTTGGGGTCGGCCTCGATGCTGTTATCGTACAGCAGGAGTTCGTCCAGCGACGGCAGCAGGGTGCATAGATTGTTCCTGCTCGCGTCGAACCGCTCACGAATCTTGGCTTCCGGAATGTCATGACCCCCTCGGCTCACGCGCGCCTGCACACGCGATCGGTGCAGATCGACGTCGCGTAGCCCGCAGTACCACATCCGAACGCGCAGGCCCGATTTGTGAGCGTCGGCGAGCATGCGAGCGATAGTTGTACCGCCGAGTGTCGTTTCGAAGTTGAAGCTTTGACGATTCGCGATCGCCTCCGCCAGACGGTCTCTGCCGATCCGCCAGGCTTGGGCATTCGCTTCAGGCAAGGGCATGCCCGGATTGCCCGCCATGAGCGCTCGCGTCTCGCGATCCGGGTTGAAAAAAGGAGCGCCGGCGCTCTCGAGCATCGCGCCACCGATGCTGCTCTTGCCTGCTCCGTTCGTGCCCGCAAGCACTGCGATCGTCGGAACCGTGTCAGCCACGATGGGCAGCGGCGACCGCTGCCTGACCAAGTGCCTCGGACGTGGCGTCGAAAAGTGCATCCACACCGGTCGCCGATTGCGCCGTCTGCATCCGCACCATCATCTCGTCATAACGCTGGGTCAAAAAATCCAGGCGCTCGCGCTTGAGCTTCATGAATTCGACGTAGTCGGAGGCCGAGATCAGCACAGCGTCGGCAACCTTGTGCCTCAGAATCGCAATGGCGTTGCGCTCGGACACGAGGTCGATGACCTCGCGTGCGCGCTCTTTCAGTTCTGTGATGCTGACGGCAGTAATGGCCTCTACCGACTCGTCGAGCTGCATGCGGCTCATGGCTACTCCACGGTGAAAGCGCATTTATTATACGTTTCGTACGAAAAATACGAAAGGTACCTGGCGTCATCACTTCGTCAGCGGGAAAGTCGGTCCCAACCCATTGTTTCATATAGATAGTGACGTATTCTGCCCAGAGTCTGCTACTGCAAATGCTCCCGCTCGGCGCCGACCGCTGGAGCGAGGATGTCGATGTCGAGGGCCTCATCCTCCAGATCCTCGGCCGTTGTGTGATCAATGTCGGCAGCACGGCGCTTGAAGTCGCCCGATTGGCGGCGCCAGAGCTCAGCGTAGAGCCCGCCCTGACGCAGCAGATCAGCGTGCGATCCGTCGGCTACGACCGACCCGCGATCCAGCACGATGAGCCGGTCCATATCCATCACGGTGCTCAGACGATGGGCGATCGCAATGACGGTTTTGCCCGCCATGGCCTCGTGCATCGCGGCCTGGATGATGTTCTCGCTGTGACTGTCGAGCGCACTGGTAGCTTCATCGAGCAGCAGAATCGGAGCGTCCTTGAGAATCGCGCGCGCGATCGCAATTCGCTGCCGCTGCCCACCGGAGAGTTTGGTGCCGCGCTCACCGACCAGGGTGTCGTACCCGTGGTCCAGTTCCGAAATGAATTCGTGGGCGTGCGCCCGGCGCGCGGCCGACTCCACCTGCTGGTTGCTCGCATCTGGCCTCCCATATCGGATGTTCTCGAGGAGGCTGCGATGAAAGAGGGTCGTGTCCTGAGGAATCAGTGCGATGGCGTGTCGCAGGCTCTCCTGGGTAACGTCTCGAATGTCCAGATCATCGATGCGGATAGATCCTTCGACGACATCGTGCATCCTCAACAGCAGCCCCATGAGCGTGGTCTTGCCAGCGCCGCTCGGTCCGACCAGGCCGACGCGTTGGCCGGCAGGAATACTCAGCTCGAAAGACTTCACG
>DATBAM010000162.1:0-3558 GCA_036271535.1 Steroidobacteraceae bacterium
CCTGGTGACCATCCAGCGTGCCATCGACGACGTGGCGCGTACGGTGGCGCGCATGCGTGAATTCTATCGCGAACGCGAGGCTCAGCTGACCCTGGGGCGTGTCGAGCTCAACCGCGCCGTACAGCAAGTGCTCGAATTGACCAAGCCACGCTGGAGCGACCAACGACAGCTCGGAGGCGTCATGGTCGAGGTTCGATGTGACCTCGAAGAATCACTGCCGGCCATCATGGGCGCCGAGCATGAGATCCGTGATGCGCTGACAAACCTTATCTTCAATGCGGTGGATGCCATGCCGCAGGGCGGTACGATCGTCCTGCGCACACGAAGCGATGCGCGCGGCGAGGGCACTCGGGTGATCGTTGAAGTCGCTGACAGCGGAGTCGGAATGGACGAGGATACGCGGCGGCGCTGCCTTGAGCCGTTCTATACGACCAAGGGAGAGCGCGGCACAGGCCTGGGCCTTGCCATGGTCTACGGAATGATCCAGCGGCACAGCGCCGAGATCGAGATCGCCAGCAGGGTGGGTCAAGGCACGACGGTGCGCCTGCTCTTCGGCGCCGACACTTCTTCGATGGTCAAGCTTGACGCCACCAGAACGGTGCGGACCATCAGCCGGCGACTGCGAGTCCTACTGGTAGATGACGATCCGCTGATTATCAAGTCGCTTCAGGACACGCTGCAGCAGGACGGGCATGAGACCGTTGCCACTCACGGTGGCCAGGCCGGCATCGATGCCTTCGCGGCCTCGCTGCACGGCCTCGAGCATTTCGATATCGTGATCACGGATCTTGGTATGCCCAATGTGGATGGGCGCCGCGTGGCGGCAGCAATCAAGGCGCTGTCGGAGAAAACACCCATCATCTTGTTGACAGGGTGGGGTCAGAGGTTCATTGCCAACAATGAGACCCCGGCGCACATCTCCAAGGTCCTGAGCAAACCGCCGCGCCTGCAGGAATTGCGAGCGGCCTTCGAGGAGCTCGCAGCATGAAAGCACCGCGCCCGAGACTTCTCATTGTGGATGACGAGGCCGCTCAGCTGCGAGCGCTGTGCGACACGCTGGAACTCGAGCAGTACGAGGTGCGCGGGTTCTCCTCGGCGCGGCTGGCACTCGTGGACCTGCGGCCAGGGCAATATGATCTAGTGCTGACGGACCTGATGATGCCAGAGATGGACGGCATAGAGTTCATCAGCGCGGTGCGTCTCATCGATCCGATGCTTGAGGCGCTCATCATGACGGGCCACGGTACCATCGATACCGCAGTGCAGGCCATGAAGAGCGGTGCGCTGGACTACATTCTCAAGCCCTTCAAGCTGAACACCATCCTCGCCGTCATTGAGCGCGCGTTGGACACACAACGGCTTCGGCGGGACAACGCCGCTCTCCTGCAACGCGAGCGGCTCCACGCCCTGGAGTTAGCGGCGGCCTATCGTTCGCTTGAGGCATTCTCCTATTCGATTTCACACGATTTACGCTCTCCGGTACTGGCAATGAAAGGGTTCATACAGCTGTTGGAAGCAGACTGCGCACCGCTCCTGTCTGAGGACAGCCTCGATATGATAAGGACGATCGGACAATCCTGCGAACGGATGGATCAATTGATTATGGGTCTATTGGCGTTTTCCAGGGCCGAAAGGCAGCCGATCTCGCGTACCAGCATTGACATGACGGCCCTCGCCAACAGCGCCGCCGCCGAGGTCATGGCGAGCTATTGCGGTCCACAAGTGACCCTTACCATCACGAACCTGCCCACGTGTGACGGCGACGCAACAGTGCTGCGCCAGGTCTGGTGTAACCTCATTGGCAATGCACTCAAGTACAGCGCCAAGCGCACCGCACCGCGCGTTGACATCGCCGGACGATTGGAGAACGGCGAGCGCATCTACGAAGTCCGGGACAATGGCGCGGGATTTGACATGCGATACGTCGACAAGCTGTTCGGCGTGTTCCAGCGTCTACACAAACAGGACGAATTTACGGGTACAGGTGTCGGACTTGCGATCGTGCAGCGGATCATCACTCGCCACGGAGGCCGAATTTGGGCCAGTGCAGTGCCTGATCAGGGTGCCTGCTTCCTGTTCTCGCTCCCGGAAGGTACCGATGCTTTGCAGGACGCGCCCTCTCACCTTCCACGCACTGGAGCGCGGAGCTAGATAGTAACGGTGCAAATGGAAGAGTGTGCGGGGGGCCTGTCGGGTATCTGCGCGCCCTCCAGGTAATTCTCACGCACATCGCGTCTAACCGTATTCTGTGCCAAATCGGTAAGCCTCTGAGCGCGATGATCGGTCGGGGTCGACGTCCAATTGACGATTGTGACGGCGGTCATAGGTGTTGCTCAAAGCGGCGGCGTACAACACGAAATCACCTACGGATGGGGCGATGCGGAGTATCGAGCAATGATCCGCCTGATGTTCGTCGACGACGAGTCGCGCGTGCTGGATGGCTTGCGTCGCAGCATGCATGGCATGCGCAGCGATTGGTCGATGCGTTTCGCGTCCACCGGCGCTGATGCGCTGCAGCAGCTCGCGCAGCAGCCCGCGGACGTGGTGGTATCGGACATGCGCATGCCAGAGATGGACGGCTCGCAGTTTCTAGCTCACGTCATGCGTTTGTATCCAGAGACGATTCGATTCGTCCTCTCTGGACAGTCAGAGACCGAGGCCAGCATACGCGCGACACGCAGCGCACATCGCTATCTGTCCAAACCCTGTAGCGCGCCGATATTGCAAGCTGCGATCACGCGAGCCACCCATCTCAAGCGGGTGCTGAACAACGATAGTCTGGCCGCGATCGTCGGCAGCGTCGATACGTTGCCAACACCGCCTCTTACCTATCAGCAGCTGCGCGAGCGGCTGGCCGGCCCCGACGCGTCAATCAGTGACGTGGTCGATGTGCTGGAGCGGGACGTAGCGTTAACCGCCAAGGTGGTCAAGCTCGCCAACTCGGGCTTTTTCGGCTGCCGCGATCCCGTCCAGAGTATCGAACGAGCCGTATCTTTCCTCGGGATGGATGCCATTTCAGCGCTCGTGTTGGGAAAGGAACTCTACGACACGGGCTGCGTGGAGCTGGTGCCAGGCTTCAGTCTGGAGCGGCTTGGTCAGCATTCGTTTCAAACAGCCGCCTGGGCGCGGGCCGTCGCCCTGCATGAAGGGTTGCCGGCGGCGATGGCCGAACGCGCCTTCCTGAGTGGGGTGCTTCACGACGTCGGACGCTTGGTGTTTGCCACCCGTCATGCGCCGTCCGACGAGCAATCGCGTCAGCGCTGGCGAGGCGATACTGAGATTCAGATGATCAGACAACACGCCGCTGCGGGCGCGTATCTGCTCGGACTGTGGGCCTTTCCGGAGTCGATTGTCGAGGCGGTGCTCTGGCACCACGCGCCCAGCCAGAGTGGCGAGTCGGGCTTGGGGCTGAGTGCGCTGTTGCACATCGGCGATCAGCTGGCGCATGAGCACGATCCGATCGCGGCAAGGCCGGCGCGGCTGGAGACCGGGTACCTGGAGTCGCTCGATCTCGGGGATCGCTGGCCCGTGTGGTCTTCGCTGCGCCAAGAGATAGCC
>DATBAM010000163.1:0-11086 GCA_036271535.1 Steroidobacteraceae bacterium
GCGAGCTTGCGCCTGAGTCCGTCTGCCACTACGGGATGCCTTCAAGACTCCGAGCGTTCGATGAGTTGGTGCCATCAGACAAATTGGCGGAGAGAGAGGGATTCGAACCCTCGAAGGGCTTTTGACCCTTACACCCTTAGCAGGGGTGCGCCTTCGACCACTCGGCCATCTCTCCCGCATGCCAGCGTCTGCCGCCGCCAGCGGGCGCCATCATACGCAAGGGGGAACAACAGGGCAAAAGCCTTCGTAAGGCTTTCAAAACAGGGAACAGACTCGAGACGCCCGGCGCCCTGTCAGCTCGGGCTTCGCTCAGGGAGAATGAGCTGGCTCAGCCTCTTCCGACTCCGCGCTGCTCTGCGCACTCTGTAGCGCGTCGCCCTCGAGCTTGATGCGCTGGAAGATTTCCTCGCGCTGCACCGAGACCGATTTCGGTGCATTGACTCCCAGGCGCACCTGGTTTCCTTTCACTCGAAGTACCGTGACGGCAACTTCATCACCAATCATGACCGTCTCGCCGACTCTACGCGTAAGAATTAACACGTCAGAAATCCTCCGTAATCATCACGCCTCGAGTCCGCAATTCACCGTTCCCCAGTAAAACATGATGCATTTTAAAAGTCTCGGCCTCGCGCGCGCAAAGCGCACGTTAAACTTCATCAATCTGGTGTCAGACGTGACCGAATCCAAGGGATCACGCTGTTCAGCGCTTGGTCCAACGCCGCGGGTTGTGTGCCACCTGCCTGCGCAAAGTCGGCGCGACCGCCGCCCTTGCCTCCCACTTGGGCCGCAACGGGACCGATAAGTTCCCCCGCCTTGATCCTGGCCGTCACATCGGTCGTTACACCTGCAACCAATATCACCTTGGAGTCCGCCGCCGATCCGAGCACGATCACAGCCGATCCCAGCTTGCCTTTGAGCTGGTCGACCGCGGAACGCAACGATCCGGCGTCGGCGTCCGGCACACGGGCCGCCAGCACCTTGACGCCACCAATGTCGACGGCGGAAGCCGCCAGGTCAGTACCCTGCCCTAATGCCAGCTTGTCCTTGAGCCCGCGGTTCTCGCGCTCGAGCGCCCGTATCCGCTCTAGCGCTTCGCGAACCTTGGCAGCGACATCGTCGCGCGATCCATGTACCAGCTCAGCGATGCTTACCAGCGTGGAATCGGCTCGATCGAAATAGTCCAGCGCACCCTGACCGGTCAGCGCTTCGATGCGGCGGATGCCGGCCGCAACACCGGACTCGCCGGCAATGTGGAACAAGCCGATGTCGCCAGCGCGCTTAACGTGCGTGCCGCCGCACAGCTCGGTCGAAAAAGTGCCGAGTGACAGAACGCGCACGCGCTTCTCATATTTCTCGCCGAACAGCGCCATCGCTCCAGCGGCAATCGCTTCGTCATATTCCATAACGCGCGTGGCGGCTTCCGCGTTGGCGCGGATCTCGTCATTGACGAGGTGCTCGACACGCGATAGTTGTTCCGGCGTAACGGGCTGCGGGTGCGAGAAATCGAAGCGCAGCCGATCCGGCGCCACCAGTGAGCCCTTCTGGGTGACGTGAGTACCCAATACCTTCCGGAGCGCGGCATGCAATAAATGTGTTGCCGAATGATTCAGCCGGATGGCATTGCGTCGCGACGCGTCGACTTCCACCTTGACCTCATCGCCGACCCGGAGCGTTCCGGCTGCTATATGACCCGAGTGTGAGTGCGCCGCTCCCCGCTTTTGGGTGTCCTCGACCGTGAAGCGACCACCGCTCTCGGTACGCAACTCACCGGAATCGCCAACCTGCCCGCCCGATTCCGCGTAAAACGCGGTGCGATCCAGGATGACTTCTCCGCGTTCGCCCGCCTGTAGAGCTTCCACTCGCGCGCCGTCCCGCAGCAACGCTACGACACGTCCCTGTGTCTCCACCGCATCGTGGCCTAAAAAATCGGTCCGCTCGGTCACCTCGGCGCCAGCTCGCAGGTCGACGCCGAACTTGCTGGCTGCGCGTGCACGCTCTCGCTGCGCCCGCATATCGCGTTCGTACCCTTGCATGTCGACCGTCAGTTTGCGCTCCCGCGCAATGTCTGCCGTCAGATCGGGTGGAAACCCATAAGTATCGTGAAGCAGAAAGACGAGATTGCCCGGCACGACGCTGCCACTGTGTTCGCGCATACGGCTTTCGAATTGCGCCATACCGGCTGTCAGCGTCTCACGGAATCGCTCTTCTTCCTGCCTGAGCGCCGTGCTCACGCGACCGGCAGACTCTGAAAGCTCCGGGAAAGCATCGCCCATGACCTCGACGAGCGCCGGCACCAGCTTGTAGAAGAACGGCTGTTCCTGACCCAGCTTGTGACCATGACGGATGGCGCGCCGGATGATGCGACGGAGCACATAGCCCCGACCTTCGTTGGAGGGCATCACGCCATCGACGACGAGGAAGCTGCAGGCGCGAATATGGTCCGCGATGACCTGCAGCGAATTCGACGCGACATCCCGGGTGTCGACCGCCTGCGCTGCCGCCTGGATCAATCGCTGAAACATGTCGATTTCGAAATTCGAGTGCACCTGCTGCATGACCGTCGTCATGCGCTCGAGCCCCATGCCAGTATCGACCGACGGCTTCGGCAGCGGCTTGAGCGTGCCATCGGCATCGCGATCGAACTGCATGAAGACGAGATTGCAGATCTCGACCCACCTGTCGCCATCCTCGTCGGGGGAGCCGGGCGGACCGCCCGCTACCGCCGGACCATGGTCGTAGAAAATCTCGGTGCAGGGACCGCAGGGACCGGTATCTCCCATCTGCCAGAAGTTGTCCGACCCGCCGCCCGGCTTGTCGCCGATGCGCACGATGCGTTCCTTTGGCAGGCCAATCAATTGGTGCCACAAATCGAATGCTTCGTCGTCGGTGTGATAGACCGTCACCATCAATCGCTGAGGATCGACACCGAACCAGTCCCTGCCGGTGACCAACTCCCAGTGGAAGCGGATCGCGTCGCGCTTGAAATAGTCACCGAAGCTGAAATTGCCCAGCATCTCGAAGAAAGTCAGGTGCCGCGCCGTATAACCCACATTCTCCAGATCGTTGTGCTTGCCACCGGCGCGCACACACCGCTGGCTCGATGCCGCGCGCACGTAATCGCGCTTCTCCTTGCCCAGGAACACGTCCTTGAACTGCACCATGCCGGCGTTCGTGAAAAGCAGCGTCGGGTCGTTTCCGGGCACGAGCGACGAGGACGGCACGATCGTGTGTCCCTGCTCGCCGAAATACTGAAGAAACGTGCGCCGCACCTGGGCAGCGCTCATGGGATTGCGTCGGTCTTTCATGTAGCCCTAACTGTCCGCGGAGACGTCGGTCCCCATTACCAGGCGGATATCATCGTTGGAAAAGCCCCGATACTGCAAAAATCGGGATTGCCGCGCTTTCTCGTTCCAGTCCCCGGGCAATTGAGCCCCGAACCGGCGCTCGCGCGCCTCGCGGGCGTGATCAGCCCAGCCGCCATGCTCATCGAGCGCACGATCCGCAGCCTCGCTACTCAGGCCCAGCGCCGACAGGTCGTGCCGGATGCGCACTGGCCCGTGGCCGCGGCGCGCGTGCGCATCGACGAACTGTCGTGCGTAGCGCTCATCGTCGAGATAGTGCCGCGCGCGCAGATCTTCAAGGCAGGCCGCAACGGTGCCGGACTCGAAACCCTTGGCAGCAAGCCGCGCGGTGAGTTCCGCGCAGCAATAGTCGCGTCGCGACAACCACCTCACCGCCGCGGCAAACGCTGCAGCAGCGTCGGTAGACTGGTCGTCCGGGACGCGTCCCTTAGGCTGTCTTTTCCTCAACACTCTTCGGCGGCAACAGCTTCTGGCGCACCTTGGCCTCGATCTCAGCGGCAATTTCCTTGTGCTGCTGCAGATACAGTCGCACGTTGTCCTTGCCCTGGCCGATTCGCTCGCCGTTGTAGCTATACCAGGCACCGGCCTTGTCGATGATGCCGTTCTCGGATCCCAGGTCGATGATCTCGCCTTCGCGGGAAATGCCAGCGCCATACATGATCTCGAATTCCGCTTCGCGGAACGGCGGCGCCACCTTGTTCTTGACGACCTTCACGCGGGTCTGGTTGCCGACCACTTCCTCGCCGTTCTTGATCGCACCGATGCGGCGGATATCCAGACGGACCGAGGCATAGAACTTCAACGCGTTGCCACCGGTGGTGGTCTCGGGACTACCGAACATCACACCGATCTTCATGCGGATCTGGTTGATGAAGATGACGATGGTATTGGAGCGCTTGATATTGCCGGTGAGCTTTCGCAGCGCCTGCGACATCAGACGTGCATGCAGACCCATCTGCATCTCCCCCATCTCGCCCTCGATCTCGGCCTTGGGCGTCAGCGCCGCCACCGAGTCGATGACGATGATGTCGACGGCACCGGAACGCACCAGCATATCCGTGATCTCGAGTGCCTGTTCACCGGTATCCGGCTGAGAAACCAGCAGGTCCTGCACATTGACGCCAAGCTTGCCCGCGTACGCCGGATCGAGCGCGTGCTCGGCATCGACGAAAGCCGCCGTGCCGCCGTTGCGCTGAACCTCGGCGACGACCTGCAGGGTCAACGTGGTCTTGCCCGATGACTCCGGCCCGTAGATCTCGACCACGCGACCGCGCGGCAGGCCACCGATACCCAGTGCGATGTCGAGACCGAGCGAGCCGGTCGAGACGGCTTCGACATCGTAAGACGCCGACGCATCGCCCAGACGCATGACCGAGCCCTTGCCGAATTGCTTCTCGATTTGCCCGAGGGCGGCGACGAGCGCCTTCTTACGGTTATCATCCATGCGTGGTTCCATGCGCGGCGACCTCAACGGGGGAAAGTTCTGTAATTATCCCACAACGAAGCTGTGGGCGCGGCGCCAAAACGGAGCTGAAGCGATAAAAATACGGTGCCCGCTCAAAGCGCCCGCAGCGGCCAGCTCGCCAGTGTTTGATAGCGTCGCCCGCCGACCGACCGGCTCTCGACCAGATGGAAGCTCTCGACCGACCACGGCACCGCCGGCAGCAGCAGCGCACCGTCAGTCAGCGACGGCGGCACTTCATGAGACGCCACGCCGCGACTCAACGTCAGATGCGGAACCCAGGGCTTGTCATCGGGTTTGATCGCCAGCCCCTGCGCCAGTCTCATCAACGTTTCGGCCAGATCACGCCCGGTCGGATCCGATGCCTCCTGCGATGCGCTGGCAACGAGTACTTTCGCGCGACGCCAATACTCGAGCCGGTCGAACGCCAGCTCGAATGGAGCGATCTCGATCGCCGCCGATTGGCGGCACAGTGGCTCGATCCGGACATCGTCGACCGGGCCGAGAAAACTCAGGGTGACATGCCAGTCAGCGACCTCGACCGGCCGGCCTGGCAGCGAGCCGGCGGCGAAGGCCACGGCATTTGCGAGCGCTCGGGAGGTGCACCCGGCAGGACGAGCGGCGAAGAACAGCCGGCGCACGTGCCAACGCTCCTGCGTCAGGCGGCTGTGATGATCATCCGCAGAGCAGCGGCAACGGCTGCCCTGCGGATACCGTCCCGATCCCCGGAAAACCGATGCTGCCGTGCGATAGGAGCCGCCTGGCGCCCCGCAAGCGCGAACCAGACGAGGCCGACGGGCTTGTCGGCAGTGCCGCCGTCCGGGCCTGCAATACCGGTAATGGCGACCGCGAGCGCCGCCCCGCTTGCCGCCAGTGCCCCCGCCGCCATCTGTTCCGCCACCGGCTGGCTGACCGCACCGTGTCGCTCGAGTGTCTGCGTCGACACCCCCAGCGACACCTGCTTCGCCTCATTGGAATACGTTACGTAGCCACGATCGAACCACTGCGAACTGCCGGGCACATCGGTGAGGCACTTTGCCACCCAGCCGCCGGTGCAGGACTCGGCAGTGGCGACGCGGTGACGACGCGCCAGCAGCAGGCCCCCGGCCCGCTCGGCCAGCGATCTGAGCGCCACATCGTCGGGGATGTCGTTGCCTTCACGCGCCATAGCGTGTCGTGAGCGTCGCGCTGCCGATACGATGGCTGTTGACCACGAAGCCGACCATGGCGCCGCTGCTGTCCGGCGTCACGTCGATCAGATCGACTTTCAACGCGTTGATCGTGAAAACGTAGCGGTGGGGCGGCCCGGGATTGGGAGCGGCACCGCCGAACGCCGAGACGCCGAAGTCGTTGCGTCCCTGGACCACACCGGGCGGCATCGCCGCCTGGCCGCTGCCCGCGCCACGCGGGAGGACACGACAGGAACCCGGAATGTTCGCCACGATCCAATGCCACCATCCCGAGCCGGTCGGCGCATCGGGATCGAACAACGTGATGACGAAGCTTTGCGTACCCTGCGGCGGGTCGCTCCAGCCGAGGTGCGGCGAAATGTTCGCGCCTCGGTGGCCGAAGCCATTGAACACCTGAGCCGAGGTCAGAAAATCGGCTTCTTTGAGATCGTCACTGAAGAGCCGAAAGCCCATGCGGCACACCTCCCGAGATAGCTCGCTCGATCTTAGCGCCTTTGGCGTTTGGATCGCGTCGGTTTGCTACGATCCCGCATTCGAACCTATGAACGACACCACACGGCCAGACCACACCCCGATGATGCAGCAGTACCTGCGACTCAAGTCGCAGCATGCCGACGCGCTGCTGTTTTATCGCATGGGCGATTTCTACGAGACGTTCTACGAAGACGCTCGTGTAACCGCAGGCCTGCTCGACATCGCGCTCACCAGCCGTGGACAGTCCGCGGGAGCACCGGTACCCATGGCGGGGGTCCCGGTACAGAGCCTCGACGCTTACCTGGCAAAACTGGTACGCCGGGGGCAATCCGTGGCGATCTGCGAGCAGATCGGCGATCCCGGCAAATCCCGCGGGCCGATGGAGCGACGGGTCGTGCGTGTCGTCACGCCCGGCACGGTGACCGACGAGGCAATGCTGGAGCAACGCCGCGAAACCCTGCTGGCGGCCCTGGTACGGGAACGCTCGCGCTTCGGCCTCGCGTGGCTCGAGCTGTCCTCCGGCCGCTTCAGCGTGCTGGAGGCCGAGGATCCCACGGCAATCGAGGCCGAACTCGAGCGCCTGCGCGTCAACGAGCTGCTGCTGCCGGAGGATCAGTCGCGTGAGAGCGTGAGTCGCTTGAGCCACGCGCCGGTCGTTCGTACGCGCGCGCCGTGGCACTTCGAACTGTCGAGCGCCTCGCGAACGCTGACGGATCAGCTGGGCACACTGGGGCTGGCCGGATTCGGGGTGGATGAACTGCCGTTGGCGATCCGGGCGGCAGGCGCCCTTCTCCAGTACGTCCGCGACACGCAGAAATCGGCGCTCCCGCACATTCGCGCCATGAGGGTCGAGAATCGCGGCGATGCGCTGATCCTGGACGCCATCACGCGCCGCAATCTGGAGCTCGATCAGAGTCTTTCCGGGGTCGAACAGGCCACCCTGTTCGCGGTGCTGGACGGAAGCGTCACCGCAATGGGCTCGCGGGCGCTGCGCCGCTGGCTGAATCGTCCGCTGCGCTCGCACTCGGTTTTGCGCGAACGCTACCAGGCGATAGCGGCCCTGAGCGACGGAAGACGCTACGAAACACTGCAGGATCAGCTGGCGGGCATTGGCGATCTGGAGCGAATCCTGGCGCGGGTGGCACTGCGCTCGTCGCGGCCGCGCGACCTGGTGCAATTGCGCGCTTCGCTGGGTTCGACGCCAGCGCTGCGGGCGCTGCTGGGGCAGTTCGATTCGCCGGGGCTTACGGCGCTGCGTTGCCAGATTTGTCCGCACGAGGAAGAGCACGACCTATTGTCGCGCGCGATCGATGCCGCCCCGTCGCTGTGGCTGCGCGATGGCGGTGTCATCGCCGCAGGCTACGATGCGGAGCTGGACGAACTGCGGCAGATTGCCGGCAACACCAACGCGTTCCTGCTGCAGCTCGAGCAGCGTGAGCGCGAGCGCAGCGGCATCAGCAGTCTGAAACTGGCCTACAACCGCGTATCGGGCTTCTACATAGAGATTCCCCGTCGCGACGCCGAGCGCGTGCCGCCGGATTACGTCCGCCGCCAGACGGTGAAGAACAGCGAACGCTTCCTGACGCCCGAGCTCAAGAGTTTCGAAGACAAAGTGCTGGGTGCGCGCGAGCGCGCACTCGGGCGCGAGCGTGAGCTCTACGACCAGCTGCTGACCCGACTGATCGAGTCGCTGGCGGCGTTGCAGACCACCGCCAACGCCCTCGCGGAAGTCGATGCACTCGGGTCACTCGCACGGCGTGCGACCCAGTACGGATGGGTCGCGCCGGTTCTGATCGACGAGCCGCGGCTGGTCATCGAAGGCGCGCGCCATCCGGTGGTCGAACGCTGCATCGACTCACCGTTCGTCCCGAACGATCTGCACATGGACGAGCAGCGCCGCATGCTGGTCATCACGGGTCCGAACATGGGTGGCAAGTCCACCTATATGCGATCGATGGCGCTGATCGTGGTACTGGCCCATCTCGGCAGTTTCGTGCCCGCGACTCGCGCAGAGATCGGCCCCATCGACCGCGTCTTCACCCGCATCGGTGCCGCCGACGATCTCGCCGGCGGCCGCTCGACCTTCATGGTGGAGATGACCGAGACCGCGAACATCCTGAACAACGCCACCTCGCGCAGCCTGGTGCTGATGGACGAGATCGGGCGCGGCACGAGCACCTTCGATGGCCTGTCGCTCGCGTACGCGACGGCTCGCCACATTGCCGAGCGCCTGCGTCCTTTCACGTTGTTCGCTACCCACTATTTCGAGCTGATCGGACTGGCGCAGGAACTGTCTGCGTGTGCGAACGTGCATCTGGACGCGACCGAGCACGGCGATTCACTGGTCTTCCTGCACGCCGTGAAGGAAGGCCCCGCCAATCGCAGTTTCGGCCTGCAGGTGGCCGCGCTCGCCGGCGTGCCGAAGGAAGTGATCGCTCATGCGCGCCAGTACATGAAGCAGCTCGAGGGCGTCCGCGCGCAGGCGGAGCTGCCGTTGTTCGCGGCCCCCGCGCCCGTCGTGCCGGTCATACCGGATCCACGGTTGGTGCAACTGCGCGAGCGGGTATCGACGATCGATCCGGATTCGCTGACACCGCGGGCAGCATTGGAATTGCTGTACGAGCTGCGTCGGCTGGCAGGCTCTTGAGCCTCCTCAAGGCCAGTGGCTACTCCAGCTTCAGTTCCATTTTGACCTTGCCGGCGTCTTCCCCGACGCTCTGATCATCGGTCAGGAAGACGCGCTCGGGCTCGAGTCCCTTGTTGGCCAGCAGTGCGGCCTGCACGGCCGTCGCGCGCTGCTTGCCAAGCTCGGCGCGCTGATCATCGGTCGGCTTGAACTGCGGCAGTAGCTGCTGCTGAAGGAACGTCACACGGTCGGCATCACGATCGGCCGACTTCTTCGACTTGTCCTCGTCCTTGGGGAATTCAGGATCTTTGTCGAACTTCTGCTTGTAGAGGGCGGTCAGTGCCTTCAGGCGCGCGGCCGGATCGGCGTTGTCGCCGCTCACGGGCTTCGCTGACTTCTTCTTTCCATTGGCGGTATCGGTGACCGCCTGCTCGAGCGCCGATTTCGCCAGCGCGTCGTCGTCTGCCGCCACCAGTGCGTGCAGCGGCACATCGAGCTTCAGCTTGGGCCGCTCGACCAGTGCCTTCGACAGCTTGTCGAGCTTGTCGGTCTCGCTGTCCGGCAGCGTCGCGGCCCCGACCGGGAACTCGATGAACTTCATCTCGGGGCCACCGCCAAACAGATGACCGATCGCGGCGAACGGCGCGGTGATCACCTTCACGAGCAGATCCTTGACGAAGGTCCAGATCAGCGGACCGACTTTGAAATTCGGGTCGTCGACCGTGCCGGTGATTTCCGGCAGATCGAGCGTGATGACGCCGTTGCGATCCTTGAGTATCGCCACCGCCAGCTTGATCGGCAGCGGCACCGCCTGCTTGCTGTCCGTCGGCTTGCCGAACTCGAGCTGGTCGATCACGATGTGGTGGGTCGCATCGAGCTTGCGATTCTCGATGTGATAATGCAGATCGGTGGACAACTTCCCCTGCTCGATATTGTAGCCGGCGTACTTGCCCGAGTAGGGATTGAAGGTCGTGAGTTCCATGTTGTGGAAGCTCAACCCGACGTCCGTATAAACCATGGGAACGAACGCAGTCGTCTCGCCGCGGATCTGCACCGGCGAGAACTGATCGACCTGTCCGTCCAGTGTGATTTTGGCTCGCGCCTTCGGTGCGGACGACAGTCCGACGATCGACCCGTGCAGATTCAATATGCCGGCCGAAAAATTGGGCTCGATCGAGTCGTCGGCGAAGTTCAGCACGCTCTGATCGATGTCGATGCGCTTGACGCTGATCGGCATCGATGGCGGTGACGAGGTGGGCGGTGGCGCAGCGGCCGCTGGCTTGACCCGCCCTTTCTTAACGCCCTTCGATTTCACCGCGGGTGATACCGGTGCCTTGTCGCTCACCGGTTGCGCACTCCCTGGTGGCGGCGCGGCGCCTGGCGCTGTGGTCACATCCTTGAGATTGATGGTGCCGTTCTTCGCCACCACGACGTGTGTGAACAGTCCCCGGATGTGTATCCGGTCCAGCGACACGGCCGTGGGATTCATCTGGTAATGAATGCCCGACAGTTCGAGCGCTTTCCAGTTGAGGAAATCCGCGCCGGTGACGACATCACGCGTTGCCACGTTCGAGACCAGCGCCGTACCGGTCACCAGCAACTGCGGCCTGCCTTTCTTTGCGGGGGTCGCCGCATAGTCGATCTTGAGGTCGGTCCCCGCCTCGCCGTGCAATACCGCGACCTGCCCCCGAGGCGCCAGATAGGGCTGGAACGCCGACAGATCCAGATCCTTGAGTTCGATGCCGAGTTGCGCCGCCATCGGTGTCAGCGTGAATTGACCTGCCGTATGCAGATGACCGTGCTCGTTGAGGGCCGTATCGACATCGAACGTCAGTGGTTCGGTCCCCTGGCTGGTGATGTTCTGCACGCTGACATTCAGCGGCGTGACATGCATCTGCACCGTCGGTTTGACGCTGCGATCCTCGGCGGCAATGTCGGCTTCCTGCATCGCTAATTTTGCCAGCGTCACCTT
>DATBAM010000164.1:0-6803 GCA_036271535.1 Steroidobacteraceae bacterium
ATCGAAACCGCTGCAGGCCGAATGACGGTCGATGGAAGCGCTACGGCGATGGCCCGGAGATGATGATCCTGGCGTTACGGCGGTAGGTCCAGTAAGCGCCGGCCCAGTCGATCAGCACCACCAGGCGGTTGCGGAATCCGATCAGGAAGAAGATGTGCGCCAGCAGCCAGAACCACCAGGCAAACAGCCCGGAGAACCGCAGGCTTCCCAAGTCCACCACGGCCGCCTTGCGGCCGATCGTCGCCAGCAGGCCGTAGTGCCGGTAGTGAAACGGGGCCACGGATCTGCCTTTGAGGCGAGCCTGTAGAGTAGCGGCGATGTAGTTGCCCATCTGCTTGGCCGCTGGCGCAATGCCCGGCACCGGTCCGGCGGGAGTGCTCAGGCTCGCCAGATCACCGGCCACGAATACTTCCGGATGTCCCGGGATGCTGAGGTCCGGCTGTACCGGTACGCGTCCCGCACGATCCACGCCGACCCCCAGTGCGCGGCCCAGCGGGGAAGCGGCAACGCCGGCGGCCCAGAGAACGGTGCGGGCGGCAATGCGTCGATCGCCTGCGTCGACGCCCAGCCGGTCCACCGCTGTGACCGCCCGCCCGGTATGCACCGTGACGCCGAGGCGTTCGAGCTGGCGCTGGGCGCTTTGAGACAGCACGGCCGGATAGGCGGGCAGTACACGCTGTCCCGCCTCGAGCAGCAGCACGCGCGCCGTGGCAGGATCGATACGTCGGAATTCGCGCTTCAGCGTATGGCGGGCGATCTCGACCAGCGTACCGGCGAGTTCCACGCCGGTGGGGCCCGCCCCAACGATGACGAAAGTCAGCCACGCGTCGCGCTCGGCAGCATCCTCGCAGGACTCGGCCCGCTCGAAGGCGGTCAGGATACGGGCCCGTATCGTCAGCGCGTCCTCCAGCGTCTTCAGGCCGGGGGCATACGGCGCCCAATCATCGTGGCCGAAATAGGCGTGCGCGACACCCGACGCCAGCAGCAGGAAGTCGTACGCATAGCGTGCGTCCGCGACGCGAACCTCGCGGGTGTCGACATCGATCGCTGTCACCTCTCCCAGCAGGACGGTGACGTTGCGCTGATTTCGCAGAATATGCCGCAACGGCGCTGCGATGGAGGGGGAAGCGAGGCCGGCGGTCGCGACCTGATAGAGCAGCGGCTGGAAAGTATGATGGTTGGAGCGATCGATCAGCAGGATGTCGATCGGAGTGTGCCACAGCCTGCGGACGGCCCAGAGGCCCGCAAAGCCGCCGCCGATGATGATGACGCGTGGTCTGGCTGACATGCTCCCGCCGTATGGGCCACTACCTGGGCGGTAGCGTACCAGCACGCGGCCGGTTGCAGACGAGCGGCCGTCGGGCCCGCAGTCGTCGTCAGTGCGAAGCCAGCAGTCTTACGGGTTGAGCTTGGCGACCGTCGGCGTGGCGGTGGGCGATTTGCACACCTGCTGCACGACGTTATCGAGCGTCGCAACCAGGGAGATCTGACCGCGCGAGACATCCCACTTCTGGGAGTCTTCCGACTTGCCGTCGGCGTAGACGAGCTTCGACCAGGCATCCTCGTAGCGATGCGACGAGCAGAAGACGCGATAGGTCTCTTTGATCTGCGAATACTGCTTGTGAGCAGAATCCGAGAACGGCTGACCGTCCGGGCGCTGGTAGCGCACCGTGACAACCATGCTGCCATCGCTTGCAGTGTTATTGGTGATCGTCGCCGTGTCCATCTGTGCGACGACGCCGGTGTAGGCGCCTGCCTCGAACGATCCTACCTGCACCCATCTGTCAGCCAGCGCAACCGGTGCAATAGCCAGCGTGGCGATGAGCATAACCGTCCGTTTCATGACTCCCTACTCCTGCAAGTACCCGTAGCCGCTTGGGTACTCGTTCGTTACAGACTCCCGCGACATTGCGGCTCCTTTCACGAGCAATGATCGCGCAGCAAGAGTCCAGGAACGTGGATGCCGTTCGCAGATCGCTCGCAGGTGCGGGGATGGATATGGAAAGCGAAGAGCGCTTCACACACGCCGACGCATTATGTCAGGGCTGCAGGCTTTCGCCTGTGATCGCCTCGACTCGCAGTCGGCAGATCTGGCTGATCTGCTCGATCGCCTCGTCCAACTCATCCGGGCTGCTGCGGTCCACGCGTCGCTGCATGGCCGAGAGGATGCCGGTCTTGTCGTGCAGGCGTACGCAGATGATGAACGGGAAAGCGTGGCGACGGCGGTAGGCCTCATTGAGCGCATGAAAGCGTTCGAACTGCGTCGGTGTCAGCCGGTCGAGTCCCGCGCTGGCCTGCTCCGCGCTCGACTCACCGGTCAAATTTTTTGCGATCGCGACTTTTCCGGCGAGTTCGGGATGCGCGCGCACCAGGCGCAGCCGTTCCTCGTGATTCATCGACTGCAGTACCGACCGCAGCGCCTGGTACAAAGCCTGACCATCGGCAAACGGTCGCACCGCCCACGCGCGCTCGACGAGCCACGTCGAGTGTTCGAACACGTTGCCAAAGAGCTGCAGGAAGTCCTGCAGGCTGTCGCTCGTCAACGCGCGTTGCGTGGCGTCCATCCGTTGCCTGGCCTGCCTGCTACTGCCGTTCAGCCGCCCGCGGCGACCATCTCCATGACGCGATCGACCTCATCGGGACTACCGAGGCATATCGGCGTGCGCTGATGGATAGCTGCCGGCGTTACGTCGAGGACACGCCGCCCGGGCGCAGCCAGCGCCTTGCCACCGGCCTGCTCGATGATCATCGCCATCGGATTGCCTTCGTACATCAGGCGCAACTTGCCATCCGGCGCCTTGGCCGTAGGCGGGTACATGAAGACGCCGCCCTTGAGCAGGATGCGGTGGACGTCTGCAACCATCGCGCCAGCGTAGCGGCTGGAGTAGCCATTGCCCTGGGCCCAATCGAGGTAGTTCTGATATCCGGCAGGAAGACTCTTGCGATTGCCTTCGTTGAGCGAGTAAGACTTCGATGCCTTCGGAATGCGCACGCCCTGCTCGACGCGCATGAACGCGCCGATCGCCGGATCGAGCACGAACATGTCGACGCCTTTCCCGATCGTCAGCACGAAGACGGTCGAAGAGCCATACATTACATAGCCTGCGGCCACCTGCCGTGATCCGGGCTGAAGCAGCGACTCGTTCGCGCTTCTGGCACCCGGCTCGTATCGCAGGATGCTGAATATCGTGCCGACACCGCCACAGACGTCCAGATTGGAGGAACCATCCAGCGGATCGAACAGCACGCAATAGCGCCGATCGCCATCGCTGGCGCGTTTGAGATTGATCGCCTGCTCGTTCTCTTCCGATGCGATGACCGCGACGCCCTGGCGTCCGCCCAGCGCACGCAACAGCACATCGTTGGCGATGACGTCCAGTTTCTGCTGCTGCTCGCCCTGGACGTTGTCGACGCCCAACCCACCCAGAACATCCTCGAGGCGCGCCCGGCGCAGACGGTCGGCAATGATCTTGGCGGAGATCGAGAGCGCGGACATGATCCAGCTGAAGAGTCCGGATGCTTCCGGGTAATCGACCTGCTGCTCGAGAATGTGGGTCTGCAGGGTCGTGATCGATGGAGGGGATCCCGCGTTCGCCATGGAGTATCCGGGTATGTCGTGGATGGGGTGCCGATGTTACACCGTCCGACGTGGTGCCGGCATGAAGGCGCCGCGATGCGTTATGCCTGTGCGGCTTGTGTTCAGTAGCTTTGCAGTGTAAAGCTTATGAAATGTCCGAGACACATGAAGGCCCCGATATCTGGGCCAGCTGGTTGCTTCACAGGCGGCATGCGCATGATGCCGCGTTTGAAAACGAGCTTCATGCGGACGTGCGGCGATATGTGGATCGCGTCCTGGACTTGGCGCAGCTCCAGCCCGGCATGACACTGCTGGATGTCGGCTCGGGCGAGGGTGCGGTGGCCTTGCGCGCGATCGAGCGGGTGGGACCGGAATTGAAGGCGGTGCTGACCGATATATCGCGTGAACTGCTGACGCGCTCGCAGGCCGAGGCATGGCGCCGCGAAGTCCATCAGCAATGTGTATTTCACCGATGCGCCGCCGACTGCATGCCGGAAATCGCCGATGGCAGCATCGACGTGGTCGCCACGCGTGCCGCGCTTGCCTACGTCGTCGACAAGCCAGCCGCGCTGCGGGAGTTCTGGCGCGTGCTGAAGGTTGGCGGCCGCATCGCGCTGGCAGAGCCGGTATTTCAGTACGACGCGATCGAGACGGCCGCATTGCGGCTCATGGCCGAACGCAGCGATGCCGGTGCGCACAGCGTGTTGCTGCGCCTCATCCACCGCTGGAAGTCGTCGCAGTATCCGGACACGCCTGCCGCGATCGCCGAGCGGCCGATGACAAACTTCTCCGAACGCACGCTGTGGGAGTTCGTTCGCAGCTGCGGCTTCACCCGCATGCACATGGAACTGCATGTCGACATGCAGTGCGCACCGGTGAAGTCCTGGGCGCTGTTCCTGGATCTGTCGCCTCATCCACTGGCCCCGACCCTTGCCGAAATCCTCGCGCAGCAATTCTCACGCAGCGAGCGGGATATTCTCGAGAACACCATGCGCCCGTCGGTGGAGTCGGGCAACACATTGTCGACGACCTATGTCGTCTACTTCAGTGCCCTCAAGCCGCCGTCATCCTCTGTGCCAGCGGGTCGCCTCGGCGACTGGGTGCAGGGATTGGGCGGCGCGGCGTCACCGACCTGCTGATCAGTGAGGAGCCAAGGCATCATGTCGAAACAAATCGGGCGCCGCCCTTGCCGCCCGTGCCGCCCGTCCGCGCTGTTTCTGGCCACCCTGGCGTCGTCAGTTCTATGGCTGGACCCCCATGCCGCACGTGCCTCGGACCCGGTCCCAATCTACCGCGTCTCGAAGACGGTAACCCTCGGCGCGCCCGATCGATGGGACTACGTCGTCTTCGATCCGGCTTCGCGCCGGGTCTTCATCGCTCATGGCGACGAGGTCACTGTCGTCAGCGCCGACGATGGCGCCGTCGCGGGACACATTCGAGGGCTGCCCGGCGGCCCGCACGGGATCGCGATCGCGGGGTCGAGCGGACGAGGGTATACGGACGACGGTAAGGCGGGCGAGGCGGTGTCGTTCGACCTGCGGACGCTCGCGGTCGAGCGTCACATCAAGGCGGCCGCCGATGCCGACGCGGTGGTATTCGATCCGTTCAGCAAGCACGTGTTCGTGGTCAACGGCGGTACCGGCACGCTGACGGTGATCGACCCGGCCGCGGATCGCGCGCTGGCCGAGATCGCCATCCAGGGAGGCCTGGAATTTGCGGTCGCCGACGGCCGCGGCAATCTTTACGTGAACGGCGCCGAGCGTCAGGAGTTGGTGCGAGTCGATACACGCGGCAACTCGGTCACCGCACGATGGCCGCTTCCGGAATGCACCAAGCCGCACGGGCTGGCAATCGACCCCGCATTACAACGACTGTTCGTAAGCTGCGTCAACAATGTGCTCGTGGTCGTTGATGCGCAAAGTGGTAAGGTCGTTTCGACGCTTCCGATCGGCAGCGGCACGGACGCCGCAGCATTCGATCCGGTGCGCAAGCTGGTCTTCAGTTCGAACGGACGCGACGGCACTATCACGGTCATACGCGAAATCGACGGCCAGACGTACGCTGCCGCCGGCAGCATCGGTACGGCAGTGTCTGCCCGGACGATGGCGATCGATCCTGTGAGCGGCCGGCTGTACGTCGCCGCAGCCGAGGTGGCCCCTGATCAAGCGCCCGGGTCGGCGCATCGAGCAATCGTTCCCGGTTCGCTGAAACTGTTGTTCCTGGATCCGGTGCCCTAGGACAATGACGCTCAGCGGCGCCTGGAGCGGGCTGCCAGCGCCTTGATTAGCAGCGTCTCGCACTCGACCGAGGCCATGATCTCCGAGCGCGAATAGCCCTTCAGGCTCTGCTCGTCCGCGTAGGCTTTCAACGCGTCGACATGTCGCCGGTAGAAGGTGATCGCCGCATCGAACACCTTATCGACGGAGTCGAATTCCTTCAGATCGACGCACGCATCGACGAAATCCTGGTTCTCAGGATTCAGCATGATCGTCAATGGCACCCTGCGCGGCGCGCCCGCTTTTGCTGTCTTTGCCATGCGCAGCATGTCTCCCTGGGCACTATGGCTTCGTTTCTGCGGAGGATGCGACGGGTGCGCGCAACAAAGCAAGCGGTACGATGTGACATTCCCGTAACAGACGTCCAGATCCGTCAGACGTGAGCGGGAGCGAAACTGCTTGACGAGTGGCTCGCAATGCATCCCGTGCCGCCACTGCTGTATCCGCGTCCGCGTTCAAACGATCGTCACAATGAAGCCCTAAGGTCGGCCGGCGGTCGCGTCTCAACTTGGCACCGCAAAGTATCTACGGTTGCGAATAGAGGAGAAGGATCATGCAGGGGAGATCATGGCTGCGAACGCTTGGCCTGACGATGGCCGTCGGGCTGCCGCTGGTTGCGGCGTCGGAGGATGGCGGCAGATATCAGCACGTTCTGCTGCTGAGCATCGATGGGATGCATGCGGTGGACTTCGAGAACTGCCGCCGCAATGGGTCATGCCCGGCGTTGAGCGAGCTGGCATCGCACGGGTTGAACTACACGCGCACGTCGACTTCGAAGCCGTCGGATTCCTTCCCGGGACTGATGTCCATCGAAAGTCCGTCGGCGCTTTCTATGACGTCGCCTACGATCGTGTGCTGGCCCCTCCGCAGGTCACGACCGGCAATGGCGTCGCCGGCGGAAGCTGCAATGCCGGGCTCCCGAACGGTACCACCACCGAATTCGATGAAGG
>DATBAM010000165.1:0-36401 GCA_036271535.1 Steroidobacteraceae bacterium
CAGGTGACGCTCGTCATGCCCTCAAGCGTAGCAGGGATCAGTTCAGGCGATAGACTTCCCGCGCCGTGCCGCTGAACAAACGCTCCTTCTCTGCCTCCGAGCAACCCGCGGTGATGCGCTTGAATGCATTCCACATCGCACCATAGGTACACAGGGTATCGGTCGGATAGTTGCTCTCGAACATGCACCGTGCCGCGCCGAATGCCTCGATGCAGGTCTCGATGAACACTTTCCAGTCGCGGGCGAGCTGGATCGACGAGGTGGCGGCGGGCGGGCCACCGAGCGGCTGGTTGAAATTCGACGCCAGGCCGCCGAGTTTGATGCGCACGTTGGGTCGGCGCGCGAGTTCGATGATGCCGGAGCGCCAGCTCGCGATGATCTCGCGATGCTCGTGGGCGGGCGCGTTGAACAGGGCCGGAGTGCCCAGGTGATCGAGCACGATCAGTGTCTCGGGACAGGCGCTGGCGAGCGACGCGAACTGCGCCAGCTGCGTGTGGAAACACCACAGGTCGAGCGTCAGTCCTAGCGAAGGCAGCAGACGCGCGCCGGCCTGCAGCGCAGGGTCGCGCAACACGCCTTCCGCTGCGGCGTCGGTCGGAAAGCCGAACATCGTTCCGGGCACATAGGCCGATGCCATGCGTACGCCACGAAGACGGCCGTTGCCGGCGGCCAGATGCGCCTCGAGCACCGGGCGCACGCGCGTTCCCAATCTCAGATCCGCGTTGCCGACGATACCGTGCGCGACACGCGTGTTGCCGTAGCGGCCGCTGGCTGCCATCGCTGCCATGCCGTTGGCGAATTCGGTTTCACCCACCGGCCGCATGTCGATCGGCCCATCCTGGCGATACATCGAGTGACACTCCACGTACACCGTGTGCGTGACGTTGTGGCCCGACGAGCGGATCGTTGCCAGCATGTCCTGCACCAGGAACGGCCGCGTACCGGGCACTACCTGCGGCAGGCCGCTGTGATCCCACAGATGATGGTGTGGATCGATGATCACCCGCTGCGGATCGAGCGGCTCCTCCTCGTCGCGGACGGGCGCGTCACCAGAATCGATCCCATCGCCAGGGCCGGTCACGTCGACGGTGTCGTCTCTTTCAGCCACGTCGTCACCAGCTTGCGCAGATCGCTGGTCTTGACCTTCGCGGTCGAGGTCACCGCCACCTGTCCCTCCTTCAGGAACATCACGCGCCGCGGCACCTTGTAGCTCGCGAGCCGCTCACGCAGGTATTTGCGCACCGACTCCTCATCGAGTTGTTCACCCTCGTGAGGAACGACGCAGGCCACCACCATCTCGCCCAGAGTCTCGTGCGCAATGCCGACCGTCTTGCCGATCTTGATCTTCGGATGCTGCGCCATCACCTCGTCGACTTCCAGCGGTGACACATTGGCGCCGCCCGTCTTGATGATGTCGGTCAAACGCCCTTCCCAGAACAGTCGGCCCCGATCGTCGATGTAGCCACCATCGCCCGTGTGGAAGAAGCCGTGATCGTCCAGCGTCTCATCCAGCGGTGTGCCCAGATAGCCCAGCATCAATGTCGGGCCCTTGACGGCGATCTCCCCACGCTCGCCAATCGGCTGGGTTTCACCGGTCTCGGGATCGACGATCTTGATGGTGTTGCCGGGTAGCGGCGCACCGCTGCTCTCTCCTGCCACTTCCGGCGGCGTATCGCTCGGAAACTGCGTGCTGATGGTAAAAGTTTCGGTGCTGCCATAGGCCCACCGCGGCTCGACCCAGGTGGTCTTGATCGTCGGGTGGCGCGCCAGCGGCTTGCTGGCATCCAGATATTTGATGCTGCTCAGGTTCACGTCCTTGAAGTTCGGCGCACCCTCGAGCTGCGTCCACTGATGCGGCCACGCATGCGGAAAGGTGACCTTCTCGTCCTGCATCAGTTGCAATGCTTCGGCGGGATCGAATATCCGCTGCAGCACCAGCGTGCCGCCAAGGACCAGCGTCGCTCCCATGACCATTGCGCAGTTGCCGGACCAGAAGAAGCCGTTCGCCGCCCATGCCCGCACGTCGTAGGCGCCAGGCTTCAGGCAAAACGAATGGGCGTGTCGCCAGAATTGCAGCACGATACCCCGGTGAGAGTTCAGCACCCCTTTGGGCTTGCTGGTCGATCCGGAAGAGAAAAATAATCCGGCCGGATCGCTCGGCAGCGCGGTGGCGGCCGCGGCAGCTAGCAACGCTGGCGGCACCGCCTCGCCACGGGCAAGGAACCGGTCCCAGCTCTCGATCGTGCCCGAAGCAGGTGTCTTGCCGACGACGGCGAGGTAGCGCAGGAACGGGAAGCGGAGCGACTGCAGTTCGCCCGGTTTCTTCACGGCGATGTCGGGCTCCAGCTCGCGCAGCAGCGTGACAAAGTTCTTCGATAGAACCTGTTCCTCGACCAGCAGCACGGTGACCGCTGAAGCCTCGAGCAGGTAAGCCAGCTCGGGCGGTGTGGAGAACGTGCTCAGCGGCACCAGCAGCGCGCCGCTCATCGACACGCCGAAGAATGCCGCCACGTACTCGGGGCGATTGGTCATCAGCACGCCGACGCGCGTGCCCTTGCCGACGCCGCAGGCGATCAGCGCCCGACCGATCTGGCAGGCGCGCTCCCACAGATCGTCATAGCTCCATCGCACGACTTCGTCCGCCGTGCGCAGCACCAGCGCTTCGTGCGTGTTATAGCGCTCCCACGCCTGCTTCAGGCAGGCCGGCAGCGTCAGTGCACCCTCGCTATCACCGTCCTGCAGCGGGGGACCTTTTACCAGGGACAATGTTTCGTTTTGCTTCACTTGAGCTTCGCAATGATTTCGGCGCTGTAGCGTTCGGCATTCTGCAGCCACTCGGCTCGCGTCTTGCCATCGATCGTCGCGCCCACGGTGGTGACGCCCAGCTCGCGCAGCTTATCGATGCGCTCGAGCAACCCCTGAGCGTTCCACGTATCGCCAGGATGATTGACGGCGCCGAGCACGATCTCGGGTCGCGCCGTGCGGCCGATCTTGTCGCAGTGCTCATGCAGGTATTTGATCCCCTCGGCGATATCCATTTCATCGGACATCTGCGCGGTACGCGTGCTGGCCGAGACGGTCGCCGTGTTCATGAAGGGATTCCAGCCATCGCCGAGTTCTGCTGCGCGCCGGATGGCGCGTTTGGAGTTGCCGCCGACCAGCAGCGGCGGATGGGGCTTCTGCACCGGGCGCGGCAGTATGCGGTTGCCGAGCGCCTGATAGCCGGTGCCCTCGAAGGTGAATTCGTCCGCGGTCCAGGCCGCCTTCATGGCCTTCATGTACTCATCCATGATCTCGTTGCGGCGATCGAAGTCCACACCGAGCGCCTTGTACTCGGCCTTCAGATAACCGGCGCCCAGGCCGAGCGTCACGCGACCGTTGGAGAGCAGATCGAGCGTCGCCACCGCGCGCGCGGTGATGAACGGGTTGCGATAGGGCAATACCAGGATGCCGGTCTGCAGCCGCAGCGTGCGTGTGGCCGCCGCGACGTAGCTCAGGATCACGAACGGATCCTGCGCATGGTGGCCGCCCGCATCGAGCCAGCGGCCGGTCGGTACCGGGTGGTCGGTATCGCAGGCCGCATCGAAGCCCAGCCGCTCCGCCGCCTGCGATATCACGGTGATGGCCTCGGCACTCAGGAACTCGGCACCGTACTGAATACGGTCGAACGGCATCGATAGATTTACTTTCACGCGTCTCTCTCGTTCAGTCTTCTTGAAAACCACTCAGGCAGCCAGGCGCTCGTTCACGCGGATCACTCACTCAGCACCCACTTGCTGGTGTCGGCGCGGCTGCGCACCCAGCCACCCGAAGCCCAGGTGCCACCGTCCACCGGCAGGATGATGCCGGTCACGTAGCTGCTCATCTTCGAGGCCAGATAGACGGCCGCGTTGCCACACTCGACATCGATGCCGGGTCTGCCCAACGGGATACGGCGCGCAATGACCGCCTTCTGCTCGTCGGTCCAGGGCGTCCATTTGGATGGATCGACCGGACCCGCGTGATTGCCGCGAATGCCAGGTGTCTCGGTCATGTCGGGCGCGATGACGTTGACGCGAATGTTGTGCTCCGCCAGCTCCACGGCCAGCGTGCGGGTGAAATTGTTGAGTCCTGCCTTGCAGGCGGAATAGACCGCGTACATCGGCGCCGCGCGCGAGCCCTCTATGCTGGTGACGGTAAGGATGGATCCACCCCGCCCGCCTTTGATCATCAGCGGGATCGCCGCAGACGTCGCCGCCAGCGCGCTCACCAGGTTCAGATCGATGTGCTTGCGCCATGACCGTTCGGACTGCTGCGCGAACGGCCGGGGCGCGACGCCGCCGGCGTTGTTCACCAGGATATCCAGGCGTCCGAATTCACTGGCCGCACGCTCGATCAGGGCCCGCACCTGGTCGGTACTCAGCACATCGGTGGGCACCGCGACTGCGCGGCGGCCCATCTCACGAATCCGGGCAGCGGTCTCTTCGCAACGTTCCGGAACGATATCGCCAATGACGACATCCGCTCCGACCGACGCGAAGGCTAGCGCGATCGCCCGGCCTATGCCGCCACCGCCGCCGGTGACGACGGCCACCTGGTCGGTCAGCAAAATATCGTTCTTGTCCATCGATCGTCCCCTGTTGAGCGGCCCCGCAGCGCGCGAACACGATGGTGCCAGATCCGTCGCCAAAGTGGGGTCGCCCTGCAACTTTCCGCCGCGCACGGTGTTCTCGCGCTATACCGGCTCTCATATGCCGGCGCTCACGAGGAGAACATAATGCCTTTCAGCAGCCACAAGACCCTGTTGGGTCTGATCATCCTTGCGGTGGTCACCGGTACCGCATGGGCAGCGGACCGAACCTTCGATCAGCGGTTCAGCGCGCCAACGGGCAGTGAGCTGACCCTGGACACGACCGCCGGTTCGGTCAGCGTCGCAGGACACGACGGACGCGAAGTGACCATCCATGCCGATATCGCCGGAGCCAAAGCTGACAGCGTCCGGATAGACGCGAAGCAGCACGGCTCCAGCATCGAAGTGGATTCCCACGCGCCCACCGGAGGCTGGTTGCGTCTGTCGGGGCCCGAAGTCCACTTCGTCATCGAAGTTCCGCGCGATTGCGCAGTGGATCTGACCACCGGAGGCGGCGTCATCGAGGTTCGCGATCTGACGGCTGCGGTACGCGAGAAGAGCGCCGGCGGCTCGGTCGCTGCCCGGGACATCACCGGCGCCGTGGCGCTGAATACCTCCGGGGGTGGCATCACCGTCGCGCATGTCACCGGCGATCTCGATCTGCATACCTCCGGCGGCAGCATCGACGTCAGCGATGTCGATGGCGCGATCCGCAGCCAGACCTCCGGCGGCGGCATCCGCATCGACGTGCGTGCGAATCACGGGATAAACGCCTCCACCTCCGGGGGCCCGATCAGCCTAAGCCTGCCTGCCGCTGCCCGGGCCGACATCGATGCCCGTACCATCGGCGGCGGCGTCAGCTCGAAGCTGACAATGAGCCGGACCGACACGTCGGATCCGGATCGGCTGAAAGGCCAGATCAATGGCGGTGGCGATCAGATCGTGCTGCACACCTCGGGCGGCAGCATCGACATCTCGACCCGCTAGCGCATCGCCTTCAGCTGGCCCGGTTCGAGTAGCCGCGGGCACGCGCGGCGATCGCGGCCTGACGCTCGGCCGGCGTGACGCGCGGCAAGTCCGCCATCTTCTCGAGGTCGCGGTGCTTGATGACGCGAAAGTCGCGTACCAGGCTCTGCTTGGTCGTGTCTTTTGCGACCGACTGCCAGCGCATGATGGCCAGCCCCTGGTGGAGCCCTGCGGTATCGAGCCAGTTCGCCACGCCCGGGTCGCTCATCGAAATCACGTATGTGCGCGTGCCGTCGGGATTGGCGGCAGCCTGGGCCGAACTCAGGCAGACCTGATATTTCTTCGCATCCGGCGCGATCATCCATGGGTCATTGATCTGGAAGCCGGTATAGGCCGCCCTGGCCGGATCGAGCGTCACCAGCACGGCATCGTCCGCCTCGGCCAGATCGAACGACAGCCCATCGACGAAACCCCAGCCGCCGTTGCGCCCCTTGGGCTCGGCGATCTTGTTACCGTGCAGGCCACCGAACCACATGTCCGGGAACGCCGCCCAGAACTGGATGTAGTCGTCCAGATCGGCGTAGAGGTGCTCCGCGATCTGCGCGTAGCTGGCCGGCTTCACGACTTTGCCGGCGATCTGGTGAACGTGCAGGCTGCTCGGCCGCTGCCGGTCCCAGTCCGGAATGATGTCGCGCGTGCCCAGCGTCAGCCAACCCGGCTTGGTCGCCATGTGATTGGGGCCCGTGGCCTCGCCGCCGACCGTGATACGGAATGAGCCATCCGCATCGACGACCAGGTCGCGGTCCGTCAGCATCGAGACCGTGGAGACCAGATCCGAATTCTTCGAATAGTCGATCTTCGGCATCTTCGTCATCAAGGTCGTATCGACTTCCAGCACCAGCTGCGTCGGCCTGCGCTGCGGATCGAACTTGCCGATGATCTCGTACTGACTGTCGCCATCGATGATGGACGTGCGATAGACCGAGTCGGGATTGTCACCCGAGGTGCCGACACCGCCGATCGTGTGACCGAGCCAGGTGCGTGGCGTGTCGTCGGTTGCCCAGAGAAACGCGGGCGTCGCCTGATACTGCGACAGCTCGCCGAAGATCAGCGAATTCGTCCACTGGGCCATGGCTTCATCCAGCCTTGCCGCGCCATCAGGGGTCTGTCCACGCGGCGTCGCTGCCCATTTGCTGCGGACCACCGCCTGGACCTGCTTGAGGCGAGGCTCCTTGAGCAGCCGCAACAGCGTCTTCTCGGCCTCCACCTGCTGCGGTGTCGCCAGGATCGGCGGGCCCGCACCCGTGGCATCCGTGGCACCTGCGGCACCCGCCGCGAGCGTGCTGCCCGCGCGACCGAGTACGGCCGACGCCGTTCCAGCCGACAACAATGAAAGCGCGGTCCTGCGTGAAATGGTCATCGATGAGCCCCCCGGCTGATGTTTCGAGCAGGATGAGACGAAGCCACGGTGAGCGTCAACGACGCCCGACATCACGACTCAGCCAGAAACTCGCATCACGGGACATGCCGACGGATACAGTCGAGCAGCCGGGTCATATCGGCCGCCGTCACCTGCCCCATCGTCGAGAGTCGGAACAGCGTCTTCGACAGGTCGCCCTGCCCGGCATAGATGACGAAGCCTGCCGCCTTGAGCACATCGTGCAGCTCGACGTAGGTACGCCCACGCGGCAGCCGGTACGAACGCAGCACTACCGACGAATCGGACGGCGCGATCACCGGTTCGATGCCGAGCGCCGCGAGCCCGCCGCGTACCTGTTCGGCCAGCGCTGCATAGCGCGCGTGACGCGCGGCTCTGCCACCCTCATCCTCGAACTCGCGCAGCGCCTCGACCATCGCATAGTACGCATGCACTGACGGGGTAAAGGGCGTATTACGCCGGTCCTGCAGCCGCGCCAATCGGCCCAGGTTCAGATAATAGGTACGGCTCGCAGCCTGCTCCAGCGCACTGCGGCGGACGATCACGAACGATGCGCCCGGCACGCCATGCAGACATTTGTTGGCGGTCGCCGCTACCGCGTTCAGGGACGGATCGTCGAAGTCGATCGCCTCGGCACCGAAGCTGCTGACACCATCGACGATCAACTGGACTTTCCGCTCCCGGCACAGCGCCTGCAACGGCTTCAGCGCATTGAGACGGCCAGTGGTCGTCTCATGGTGCACGATCGCCATATGGGTAAAGGGTTGCTCGTCCAGCCGGGCAGCGACTGCCTGCAGATCGATCGGCTCCATCCAGGCGCCGACGATGCGCTCGTGCGGGACGCGATACTGCGTACAGATGTCGGCGATGCGCTCGCCGTAGACACCATTCTCGAGGTTCAGCAGCCGGCCCTGCTCGGGCACCAGGGCCGCCACCATGCTCTCCACCGCCGCGGTGCCGGAGCCGGTCATCAGCACCGCGCTCCAGTGGGCCGGATCCAGTCCATAGACCGACAGCAGCCGTGTCCGGGCCTCGTCCTGCAGCGCGAAGAACTCGTCCTCGCGGTGGCACAGATCGGGTTGCAGCAGGCTCCGTCGCACGCGCTCGGACAGCGTCACCGGTCCCGGATTGAGCAGCAGCATCAGAGCCCCGCGCGGGCGGCGGCGGCCGCGCCCAGATGCCGCATCAGGCGGCTGGCGACCTGCGCCGGCGTGACGGACGGACGCGGCAGCCCGTCAGGGGTGCCTGAACGGATCATCAACCGCGCGAAACGCGGACCGCCGACCGGCGCAGCGTCCAGCCACCCGGCGAGGCGCGTGATGTCCTGGGTCTCGAACGCCGTTGCGTAACCGCAGGCGGCAGCGATGTGCGCGAACGACGTATGCGCCGACACGGTTGCCTGACCGCCGGTGGAATCGTGTACGCCGTTGTCCAGCAGCAGATGTTGCAGGTTCGGCGGTGCATAGGCGCCGACGGTCGCGAACGCGCCCAGGCGCATCAACGCCGCCCCATCGCCGTCGATGGCCATGACGCGCAGGTCCGGGCGCGCGAGTGCGAGTCCGAGTGCCAGCGGCACCACGCAGCCCATCGATCCCACCATGTAGAGCTGATTGGCACGATCCTCGATCGCATACAGCTCGCGACCGCAGAAGCCGGTCGATGCCAGCACCACCGTCGATGCGAGCGGGGTATGTGCGATGACTTCGCGCAACGCGTCGTGCCGCGATGGCCGCTCGTCAACGGCGCGGACCTGGGTGTCGACTACCGCGGCCAACGCGTTTCGGGCGTTGCGCCCGCCCGCGCCACCGGCGCCAGGTCGCAGCGCGTACGGCGACACGGTCCCCTTCTGCATCACCAGCGCATAGGGTCGGCCATGCGTCTGCATGTGCGCCACTGCCCGTTCCAGCGCGGGGGCAATCGCCTCGCGAGTCTGCGGAAACAGCTCCCATGGAATCTGCATCGTCTCCAGCATCGCTGGCGTGATCGGACCCATCAGCTGATGCTGCGGTTCATCGGCAACACCCGGCTGACCTCGCCACGTGACGATCAGCAACTGCGGCAGGTTGAAGGTCCAGGTCAGCGATGTCAGCGGGCTGACGGCATTGCCGAGGCCCGAGTTCTGCATCATCGAGATGCCGCGACGGCCTCCCAATGTCACGCCTGCGATCAGCGCGACCGCATCGCCCTCGTTGGCCACCGACACGTAGTGCAGCGATTCATCCTGCAAAACGTAATTGATGAATGGCGTGAGATACGAGCAAGGTACGCCCGCATACCACTCGAAGCCGCGCTCGCGCGCAGCCTCCACGAAGTCGCGCGCCTCGATCATGTCTTGGCGTTGGTGTCGGCCGGTGGTGCACCGAATGGCGTCTGCGCGTAGGCGAAATCGACTGCCTGCCGCAGATCGTCGAGATCGTTGACGCCCCGCCAGTGACCGTGGACGTAGAGCACCTCGATCTGCGCACCGTCGGCGATCAGGGCGTTCATCAGCGCTGGCATATCGAGTGTGTCGAAGCCTGGCTGCTGCGCCAGTCGCGCCATCACTGACTGCAGTCCTGCCAGTCCGTTGCGGCCGACTTTCATCAGGCCGATCCAGCGACCCACGCCGCCACCGGATGGCGTCGTGCCGTTGCTGGTGTGCTCGTCGGTGGCTTTGCGACTGACGATCCGTTCGAGAGTGACGGGCGTACCGAACAGCCCGCGATCGTCCGGACGCGAGCAGTAGGCAAAATCCCGGATCGTCAGATCGCCTGCCGATGTCGGCGACGAGTCGACCACCATCGAGAAGTCGGCCTTGCTCTCCACCAGCGCCCGCAGCACATAGCTCTTGAAGATGATATCGCCGTAAGAAATGACGGTATCCGTCTCCAGTCCGTCCATCGCGCAGGCGAGCGAACCGAGCTCACCCGTCTGCGCATAGCGCTGGTTGATCGCGAGCTTGATGCCGGCGGTCTCGATCGCATCGGCGCGATAGCCGCCGACCACGGTGATCTCGTTTATGTGTTCTTTCTTGAAACTGTCGACCAGCCAGCGCAGCAGCGGCTTGCCGGCGATCGGCAGCATCACCTTCGGTTTGTCCTCGGTGAGGGATTCGAGGCCGCGCCCGCGGGTCGCGGCCAGCACCACCGCGCAGCGCGATACGTCCGCGCCCGACAGGTAGAGCCGCTCGGCGGCGGTGTACTCATCGGCGTCCTGCAGCCGGAAGATCTCGTTGACCGACGCCACGCGGTCCTCGACGTTCACCAGCGTCTGATTGGACTGGATCTCGTGCGCCACGCTCTGCATCGCCGCCGCTGCCGCACGCACCAGATGATTGGCCCAGATCACCATGCTGATACCGGCCTGACGGAACACGTCGGTCGGAGTGCTGTAGTACTTCGTCGGCACGATGACCAGCGGCAGACGGCCGGCCCACTCGCGCGCGAAGGTCACGATCTCGTCCGGCTTCGACAGCTTGCTGTGGATCAGGATCGCATCGGCACCGGCGCGGCGATAGGCCTCCGCACGCTTGAGCGCCTCGTCCATACCCCAACCGGCGATCAGTGCCTCGACGCGGGCGACGATAGAAAAATTCGGGTCGTGCTGCGTGTCCTTGCCGGCGGCAATCTTGCCGGCGAATTCGGCGATGTCCGCCAGCGGCTGCCGCTCGCCGTTCAGAAAGCTGTTGGTCTTCGGAAACTGCTTGTCCTCGATGCAGACCCCGGCAATGCCGCGCTGCTCGAGCTTTCGCACCAGGCGCCGCATGTTGTTGAAATTGCCGTAACCGGTATCGCCGTCCAGCAGTATCGGCAGGTCGCTGGCATCGGCCATGAACTCCAGCATGTCGACCACCTGCGTCCAGCTGGCCTCGTTGTTGTCACGAACGCCGAACTGCGCGGAGATCGATAATCCCGAGCCCCAGATGCCCTTGAAGCCAGCCTCGCGCACGATCCGGGCCGACAGGCCGTTGTGCGCTTCCATGATGAATTCGAGCTGATCACTCTGCAGCATCTGCCGCAGCTTGGCGCTGCGGGAGCTGACGACACCTTCGTTCGCCGCATCGCCCCGGGCCGGAGTGGACAGGTCGGAAGGTTGCATCTCTGCGTTCATGTGGGAACCAGTCTGAGTTTGCACGCGTAAGTCGCTAATATTACCGGATCGAGTCAATGGCGGATCGTATGCCAAGGTACCGGGGGATGTCATTATGATATGCCACAGGCGGTTGCGCCCTGTATCTGAGCGCGACATGAGGTGTATCCGCGATGGGCTCTGACTCTCTGGACACTGATGGGGGCGCCGTCGATCTCCACCGACCGTTGTACGTTCCGGACCTGCTGGTCAATGCCCTCGGCCAGGACCCGCGCCGGCCTCTGCTGCAGCTGCTGGGGGGGCCGCTGATGACCGTCGGCGAGGTACGCGACGCGACCAGCCAGTTCGTGCAGGCGCTGGCGAGCCTCGGCATTCAGCCCGGCAGCCGCGTCGGCATGCTGTCGGCCAACCGGCCCGAAGTATTGCATCTCGGCCACGCCATTCAGCTGCTGGCGGCGGTGTCCGTGCCGATCCATCCGCTCGGCGGCCTGTCCGACCACCTGCATGCCGTCACCGACTCCAGGATGGAGATCCTGCTGTTCGACCCGTCCCGGCATGCAACACGCGCCAGCGAGCTCAGACAGCAGGTGCCGTCGCTGCGATTGCTGGCGATGGGCGACAGTCCGCTCGCCGAGGACGTGTGCCGGCTGGCTGCGGGGTTCAACCCCGAGCCGCTGGTTGCACCCCGGGTGGGTCCGCATGACATCCAGCGCCTCGGCTACTCGGGCGGCACGACCGGCAAACCGAAGGCGCTGGCGAGCGTGCATCGCACCGGGGTTACGACCCTGTCGATCATGATGAGCGACTGGGAGTGGCCCAATCCGCCGAAGGTGCTGGCCTGTACACCGCTGAGCCACGCTGGCGCGGCGCTGTTCCTGCCGACCCTGCTCAAGAATGGAACGATGATGGTGTTGCCGGCGTTCGAGCCGGCCGCGGTGATGCAGGCGATTCAGGACTATCGCATCAACTGCATGATGCTCGTGCCCACGATGATCTACGCGCTGCTGGATCACCCGCGCTTCGGCGAGTTCGACCTGTCTTCGCTGGAAACGGTGTTCTATGGCGCATCGTCGATCGCGCCGGCGCGGCTCAAGGAAGCAATCGAGCGCATCGGTCCGGTGTTTTCGCAATTCTATGGTCAGGCGGAAGCGCCGATGGCGATCACGCACCTGCGCAAGGCCGAGCACGACGTCAACGACCTGCGTCGCCTCGCGAGCTGTGGGCGCCCGTCCCCCTGGGTACGGGTCGAGCTGCTCGATGCCAACGACCGCCCGGTAGCCCCTGGCGACCCGGGGGAAATCTGCGTGCAAGGCCCCTTGGTGATGGACGGTTATCGCGACAATCCGCAGCTGACCGCCGAGGCGTTCCGCGGCGGCTGGCTGCACACCGGTGACGTCGCGGTACGCGACCCGGACGGGTTCCTCCGAATCATCGATCGCACCCGCGACATGATCGTCACCGGCGGATTCAACGTCTACCCGCGCGAACTCGAGGATATCTTAGGTATGCACCCGGCCGTCGCGCAGGTCGCGATCATCGGCGTGCCGCACCCCAAATGGGGCGAGGCCGTCAAGGCGCTGGTGGTACTGCGGCCGAACCAGACGGTCGAGCCGCAGACGCTGATGTCGATGATCGCCGAGCGTAAGGGCTCGTTTCAGGCGCCCAAGGCGATTCAGTTCGTGGATGCAATCCCGCTGACGCCACTGCACAAGCCAGACAAGAAAGCCCTGCGTTCGCTCTACGGGCAGTCGATGGGCTAGCCGCGCACTAGAGGCCGACGAAAGTCGACTTCATGTGCAGATATTCTTCCAGCCCTTTCAAGCCTCGCTCGTAGCCCCAGCCTGACTGCTTGTAGCCACCCATCGGCATCGACTGATCGGCAGCGAGCGCGCAGTTCACCCAGATGACGCCGGCGCGGATCTGACGACCGACACGGTGAGCGCGCGAGATGTCCTGGGTCCAGATCGTCGCCGCCAGACCGTATTCGGTGTCGTTGGCAGGCTTGATGATCTCCTCTTCATCATCGAAGGGAATCACCGAGCCGACCGGCCCGAAGATCTCCTCGCGGATCAGACGCATCGTGGGACGCGTCTTGGCGATGATGGTGGGCGCCACGAAATAGCCACGACGATCGAGCGCCTTGCCGCCGGTCAGCACCTCGGCGCCTTCGCGCGTGCCGTCGTTGATGATGCCGAGTACCCGCTGACGCTGCTTGTCGCTGATCAACGGGCCCAGATCGACATTCTCTTCGTCGCCGCCGCCCATGCGCATCGATTTGGCGGTCGCGACCAGGCCGTCGACGAATTCGTTGTAGATACCGCGCTGCACGTACATGCGCGAGGTGCAGCAGCAGTTCTGGCCGGAGTTGACCAGCAGGCCGAACGCGGCGCCCGGAATCGCGCGCTTCATGTCGGCATCGTCGAACGCGATCAGCGGCGATTTGCCACCCAGTTCGAGCGTGACCTTTTTGAGGTTGCCGGCCGCGCCCCTGACGATCAGTTTGCCGACCTCGGTCGAGCCGGTGAAACCTATCTTGTCGACACCCGGGTGAGCGACGATCGCAGCGCCGGTGCTCTCGCCGTTGCCGGTGAGCACGTTCACCACGCCGTCCGGAACGCCGGCCTCGCGGAAGATGCTTTCGAGCTTCAGCGCGCTCAGCGGCGTCTCCTCGGCCGGCTTCAACACGCAGCTGCAGCCCGCAGCCAGCGCCGGTGCCAGCTTGTTGATCGCGACATAGAACGGACCGTTCCACGGCACGATCAAGCCGACGACACCGATCGGCTCCATCGACGTGAAGCCGTGATATTCGGAGAACTTGCCGGTGATACCGCCCTCGGTGACGATGTCGACCGAGTATCCCTGGATCTTGGTGCACCAGCCGGCGTAGTAGTACAGGACCTCGGCGCTACCCATCACCAGATTGCGTGCATGCTGGCGCGACATGCCGTTGTCCTGGGATTCGATCTGCGCGATTTCATCGGCGCGCTGCTTGATGATGTCACCCGCTTTCCAGAGCACCTCGGCGCGTCGCGCCGCTGGCAGCCGGTGCCAGACTCCTGCTTCGAATGTTTCGCGCGCACGCGCCACGGCGCGATCGACCGCGGCCTGATCCGCATCGGGCACTTCGCCGATCAATTCTTCAGTGGTGGGATTGAAAACCTGAATCGTGCTGGACGAAAGCGTGGCGGCCTTTGCCATGGTGACCCCTCGGGAACGCCTGGTATTTATCCGACCACCTTATTGGAAACGAGCGTTTCATGACAGACGTGCTGCGGGCCCTCCCCGCAGCAGCTGCATTACCACATTCGAACCCGTTGATCGGGCGCCAGATACAACTTCTGACCCGGTTTGACATCGAACGCCGCATACCAGGCATCGAGATTGCGTACCGTCAGTCCACGGTACTGCGAGGGCGCGTGTCCGTCCGTGATGATCTGCCTGCGCAAGGCCGCATCGCGCACCTTGCCGCGCCACGCCTGCTCGAACCCGACGAAGAATTGCTGATCGCCGCTCAGACCGTCGACATCCGCGGCCGGGTGACCATCGAGCATCAGATGATAGGCACTGTAGGCACATGCCAGTCCCGCCAGATCGGCGATGTTTTCGCTCAAGGTCTGCTGACCATTGACCGACAGGTCATCGAACGGACGATAGGCGCTGTACTGCGCCACCAATTGCTTGGCCGACGCGCGAAAGTGCGCATAGTCCGCATCGGTCCACCAGTTCTGCAGGCGTCCGGTAGAGTCGAATAGCGCGCCCTGATCGTCGAAACTGTGGCTGATCTCGTGCCCGATGATTGCACCGATCTCTCCATAGTTGAGTGATGCCGGCCGCTTCGGATCGAAGTACGGCGGCTGCAGAATGGCGGCCGGAAAATTCAGCGCGTTCATCGCCGGCAGGTTCACGGCGTTGATTTCCTGCGGCAGCAGGACCCACTCGGTGCGATCGACCGGCGCAGTCAGCTTGGCGAGATTGCGACGGTAATCGAACAGCTCGGCTCGCTGGACGTTGCCGAGCAGATCGCCCGCCCGGATCTCCAGCGTCGAGTAGTCGCGCCAGTGTTCGGGATAGCCGACCGAGATTTTGAGTGTCGCCAGTTTCGCCCGCGCCTTCTGTCTGGTCTGCGGCGCCATCCATTGCAGCTGGTCGATGCGAGCCGCGAACGCCTCGATGAGATGGTGCACCAGATCCTCGATCCGAGCCTTGGCCTCAGGCGGGAAGTAGCGCTGAACGTACAGCTTGCCCACGGCATCGCCGAGCGCAACGTTGGTGGAAGAGATCGCGCGCTTCCAGCGCTCGCGATTCACCGGCGTGCCGGTGAGCGTGGTGCCGTAGAAAGCAAAATGCGCATCGACGAAGGCTTTTGGCAGGTACGGCGCATAGTCCGACAACGTGTGAAAGGTCAGCCAGCTCTTCCAGGTATCGATGGGCTCGCTGCCGACCAGAGCCGCGATGCCAGCGAAGCTCCTGGGCTGCCAGACCACGAAACTGCGCTGACGTTCGAGTCCGGCCGCGGCAAAATAGGTATTCCAGTCGATTCCTGGCGCGCGTTCATCGAACTGGTCACGCGTCCAGTGATTGTCGCCCAGCTTCACATCCTCGCTGGCTTCGCGGCTGGTATGCACCTGCGCGATGCGCTGCTCGAGCTTCATCACCCGTTCGGCATTGGCGCTCGCGTCTGCATCGCTCTCGCCCGCGAGCTTGAGGATCGTGGCGATATAGGACTGATAGCTCGCACGGTCCTTGACCATCTCCGGCGAGTCTTTCTGATAGTAGTCACGGTCGGGCATGCCGAGGCCGCCTTGTAGAATGAACGGTACGTAGCGCGACGGGTCATCCAGATCCTGTGCGATCCACAGACCGAACAGCCGCGTCGTCACCAGATTGGTCGAATTCAGGACATCGACATCGGCCCGCAGGGTTCCGCCGAGAAAACTCGCCAATGCGGTGCGGTCGCGGATCCCCGTTATCCGGTCGAGCGTCGGGCGCAGGCCGGTCAGGCCCTGCGATTCGACTCGCGACTCGTCCATGAAGCTGTCGTAGTAGTCTGCGATCTTGCGCTTTTCAGTGTCAGCGGAGCCTTTGGACTGGCCGATGTCACGAATGAGATCTGCGATGCGTTGCTGGTTCTGATCGTCCAGCACGGCAAAGTTGCTGTAGTTGGAACGGTCGGGTGGGATCTCATGGGTCCGCAACCACTCGCCGTTGGCGAACGCATAGAAATCGTCCCCGGGAACCGCCTGGCGATCGGTACCTGCCAGGAACTCGGCATCGGCGCTTGGCGCCGGGCTGTCCGCAGCCGCCACGACGGTCGCGGTACACGCGAGCAGCAGCGCACACAGACAAATTCGTCGCGGCATGTTCATGCGGTTGCTCCGCTGATCAAAAGAGGTGTCCAGTATAGTCGGGTCGGCAGGGCTATCCTCTCGCCTCCTTTTCGTCGCAATCCGTAGGACAGCCAATGAAAACTTACGCAACCATCGAGACCGAACTGAATCAGCGGCTGCTGGAAGTCCGGTTGAACCGGCCGCAGCGGCGAAACGCTTTCACCGTCGAGATGTCGGACGAACTGGAGGATGTATTCCGGCAGGCAAGTCGCGACGATGAGGTCGGCGCGGTGATTCTGACGGGCACCGGACCGTCGTTCTGCGTCGGCATGGACCTGTCGGTCGGCGGCAACGTCTTCGGTCTCAACGAGGCGCTCGATCCGTCGTTGAACGATATCTGCGAGCGGTTCGAGGACCCGGACTTCGTTCACGGAGTACGTGATACGGGTGGGCGCGTCACGTTGTCGATCTTCGCCTGCAATAAGCCAGTCATCGCGGCCATCAACGGCGACGCTGTGGGCATCGGGGCAACGATGACGCTGGCGGCCGACTTCCGGCTCTGCGCCACCAGCGCGCGCTTCGGCTTCGTCTTTGGCCGTATCGGCATCGTGCCCGAAGCCTGCTCGAGCTGGTTTCTGCCACGACTGGTTGGCATCGAGCGCGCGTTGGAGTGGACATTGACGGCCGACCTGGTCGCCGCCGACGAAGCGCAGCGCAGCGGACTGGTACGGGCCGTCGTAGGCGACGATGAACTGCTACCCGAGGCGCGCCGCCTGGCGCATCGCCTGATCGACAACCGCTCGCCGGTCGCGATTGCGATGACACGACAGATGCTCTGGCGCAACAGCGCCCTGTCGAGTCCGCTCGAAGCGCACCGGATCGATTCTCTGGTCATTCACCACCTCGCCAAGCGCGACGGCAAGGAAGGCGTCCAGGCATTCCTGGAAAAAAGACCCGCCAGATTCGCCAGTAAGGTATCCAGCGATATGCCCTCGATCTACCCCTGGCGACAGGACCAGTAGGCTCTCACCATGCCCGGGTGCCGGCGCCGCTGGACTGAGCAGTCGATATCGGGATAAATGCCGGCATGGACCCGACTTTGCAGCGTCTGGCAGACGAAGACGCCATTCGGCGTATCACTGATTTCTACAGCGATGCGATCACGCGTCTCGACGCAACCCGGGCGGCGTCGATCTATACCGAGGACGGCGTCGTCGATATCGTCGGCAACCAGACGTCAGGTCGCGACGCCATCGAGGCCGGCATGCGCCAGAGTTTTGCGGCCTTCGACCTGCTGCGGATGATTGCCCATGGCGGACTCATCGACGTAAACGGTGACGCAGCGCAGGCGCGCTGGTCGACGATCGAGCTGGGGATCCGGCGCGGCTCAAGTGCCATGAACGTGATCTTTGGGCGTTACGACGATGCACTCGTCCGACGAAGCGATGGCTGGCGCTTCAGGCAGCGCACGTTCACGCTGGCCGGCCGGACTCAGATCGACACCGCCAAACTGCAGCTCAATCCCGCATTCTTCACCGGTGTCGCCTAAGACACGGCGCGGGAAGACGCCGCCCGGGCGGACACCAGCGAAGAGGGCTTACGGCGCGCGTACTCCTGCCACGGCTTCTCGATCAGCTTGTACGTGATGGAGGAGACGCCGAAGACAAGCGCCACAACGCCGATCACATAGGCATCGCCAATCCAAAGGTTCGAGTGCGCAGCGGAATTCTGAACGATGCGATTCAGTGGCGCGATGAGGATGCCAAGGATACTCAGCACCGGAAAGTGCAGGCGTGAACGCAGCGTATTGCCCGAAGCCGCCGCGGCGAAGCAGACGTAACCTATCGCCTCGCAACTTATCAGCTCTTCCGGCGATCAGCTAAAAGACTTATAGCTGATCGTTGCTCCATCAACTTTCTCGCGAGTAAGAAATGTTCTCGCGACAGGATGGTGCTCTGGCAATTGGCGGAAGGGGTGAGATTCGAACTCACGAACCCCGTAAAGGGTCTCCAGTTTTCAAGACTGGTGCAATCAACCGCTCTGCCACCCTTCCGGAGATGACTTGCTGATGGTTCGCGGGTGGCAGGCATTTTACCCGTCAGCGGTGCCCGCTGTAACGCACTGTTTTACGAGAGGAGTCTCTCAGGCGGCCGGCAGAGACTGCCGGAGCGCAGCGAAGCGTCCTGAGGGGGACAGCTTCTCGCGATCGGCGGCAGCGGTCCAGAGCGCGTTACGCCGGGCTACGATGTCGTTCTGGGAAAGGCGCTCGAGCGAGCCTGGAATCGAAAACAGGTAGCCCTGCCCGGCAACGCAACCGAGATTGAGCAGCGCTTCGACCTGGGTGTCGATCTCGATGCCCTCTGCCACGGTATCCAGTCCAAGCGTGTCGGCCAGCGTGATCACGGCTCGCGCCAGTTCCGGGCCGCTCTCGGAGTTGGTCAGTCGGCCGACGAAGGACTGGTCGATCTTCAGGATGTCGATCGGAAAACGGTGCAGATAGGACAGTGATGAATACCCGGTGCCGAAATCGTCGATCGCCAGCCGCACGCCGAGCGCCTTCAGTTCGTGCAGCTTGCCGAGATTGGCTTCGGTGTTGTGCATGATGGTCGTCTCCGTCAGCTCGATGACAAGGTTCTCCGCCTCGAGCCCGGAATCCCTGAGTGCCTGCGCGACGTCATTCACGAGATCGCCGAACTGCAGATGACGCCCGGAGACATTGACGTTGACGCGCAGACCTGCGCCGCCCGCGATGGATCCGCGCCACGCCATCAGCTGGCTGCAGGCGTTGTTCAGCACCCAGCGACCGAGTCGTACGATCTGTCCGCACTCCTCCGCGATCTGGATGAACTGGCTTGGGAGCAGCACGCCCAGTTCCGGATGACGCCAGCGCACCAGCGCTTCGACGCCCAGGAGGCTTCGGGTACCGAGATCGACCACCGGCTGGTACTCCAGGAAGATCTCGCCATCACCGATCGCGCGGCTGATGTCCGCCTCGAGTCGCAGTCGCTGCAACAGCGTTTCCTGCATCTGCGGCTGGAAGGTCACGAACTGGCCCTTGCCGGCCGCCTTGGCGTGATACATCGCGATGTCGGCTCTGCTCAGGAGCGCTTCGGCGCTCACCTCGGCGGACGAGAAGGCGACGCCGATGCTGGCCGAAACGCGCACTTCGGTGGCACTGACCGTGAATGGCTGTGCCAGCTGCTCGATCAGTGTGGTGGCCAGACTCTCGACGTCGGCGACCGACGTCGTTCCTTCCAGCAGGATGGCGAATTCATCGCCGCCGAGCCGCGCCACCGTGTCGGAGCTGCGGGTCGCCTTGATCAGCCGCTGCGCTACCGCCTGCAGCAGTCGGTCGCCCGCATCGTGGCCCAGCGAATCGTTGATGTTCTTGAAGTTGTCCAGATCGAGAAACATGACCACGGCCTGGTGATGGCCCCGCTGCGCCAGGGTCACGGCGTGCTGCACCCGGTCGCGGAACAGGCCGCGATTGGCGAGCAGCGTGAGCGAATCGTGAAACGCCAGCTGGCGCAGCTGCTCTTCGAGAGCCTTGCGCTCGCTGATGTCGCGCAGATTCAGTGCCAGGCCCTGTACCGCGGGGTCCGCCAGCAGATTGCTGCCGACGATCTCGAACACGTGTGACGTGTTGCCCCGTTCGATGCGGAATTCTACCGGGCCGATGGTCCGCTCGTGCGTGGCGGCCACCTCGTACAGGAACGCCCGCAGGCGCTCGCCGTCGCCGCCGCCCCACAGTTGCAGCAGGTTGCTGCCGTCGGCCTCGTGCGGCTTCACGCCCAGCGTCTGCTCCGACGCGGGCGACGCAAACCGAACGTAGCCGTCGAGGGTGACGATCATGATCGCGTCCGACGCATTGGCGATCAGCGAAGCGTAGCGAGCCTCCACCAGCCGTGCCGCCCGGCGTTCGCGACTGAGCGCGTTCTCACGCAGCACGACGCCCTGCCGCACCATCACCAGCATCGCGAGCGCAAACACCACGATCGTCATGACGCTGGTGGGCGTTCCTATCTCGCCGACGGCAAACCCTCCCAGCACCAGGAACGCCGCCAGCATCGCTGCATACGGCAGCGACTGCACCAGCGACTGCGATGCGCCGCGTTTCATCCCGACCGTCTCGGGACGCAGCTGCGCGCGTGCGGCCATCGCCAGCGGGACGTAGCAGATGACATACAGCACGTCCTGCAGCGCGCCCGGCAAGTAGCTGCCCCGGATCTTGGCGACCGCCCACAGGATGTCACCGAGGAACATGGTCGCGAACCCAAGCGCCAGCAGCAGCGTGACGCGCTGCCCGCGATGACTGCCGGCATCGCCCGCCACCAGCAGCACCCCGATGCTGAGCACCACCACGCAGTTGAGTGCGATGTATGCCTGGCTCAGTGCGTGCTTGATGACATCGAGCTCACTGCCCGATGCGGTGGGACGGATGACGAGGAACCAGAAGAAGGCACCGAAGCCCAGGATCAGGATCAGCGCATCCAGTGAGAACTGCACCCAGCGCACACTGGCGGTCGCGGCTCGGATCATGAAACCGAGGCCGCCCAGCAACACAACATAAAACGCCAGGTAAAACAGGTCGGCAGGCCCAGGGAACGGATCGTGGCCACGCATCCATTGCGCAACGCCGATCGTTTCGCCTGCCAGGTATATCGCCAGCGCACCGGCGATGCAGCGCCATGCGTTGCGTCGGGGACCGACCGGGAGTCCACGTGCCGCCGCAACGGCGAGGATCGTCGAGACGGCCAGCGGCGGGACATCCGCCAGCAAGCCCACGTAGTGCATCGCCGTGGGGCCGCCTGCACCGGTCAGCATCCAGGCCGCGCAGAAGGCGACATAAATCGCGAGACCCACGCATAACGTATCGATCCAGCGTGGCACTGCTTCGAGGTGATCTTCCTGCACGTAAATAACCGGCAGGGCAAGGGCCTGCGCGCTGACGCCAACTTGGCGGGTTGGGCGGCCGAAGGCAAGCGACACGACGGCGCGTTGCGATGCAGGTCTCGCTCGCACCGCGAGTCCCGAGGGCTCGGGGCCAGGCCTAGCCCAGGACGCTCAGAATATCCCTTACCAGGGACGAGGCGCCGATGCGGAAATTGCCAGGATTGGCCGATCCGGTACCAAAACAATCCTCGAACATATCGAGGTATGTCCTTGCCATTTCGATGGTGCGCACGCCGCCGGAGACCTTGAGCCCGAGGCTTTTCCCGCGCTTGTGATACAGCGCCATGACATCCAGCAAAACCGTGACCGCCTCTTGCGTCGCACCCGGTCTGGTCTTGCCGGTCGAGGTCTTGAGAAAGTCCGCGCCTTCATCGCCGGCAATCTGCGCGGCGCGGCGGATGTCGTTGTCGCGACTGATCCGGCCCGTTTCCAATATCACCTTCAACAGCACTTTCCTGCCGCAGGCCTCGCGACAGGCGCGCACCAGCGCCGCACACGTCTTCTGATCACCGCTCAGCAGCGAGCGGTAGGGAAACACCACGTCGATCTCGTTGGCGCCGACCGCGACAGCCGCCTCGGTTTCCGCCCTGGCTGCCTCGACATCGGCGCCTCCCGCCGGAAAGTTCGTCACTATCGCCAGCGGAATCCCCAGCTCCTGCAGCGCGGGCGCGGCTATGGGAATGAAGCGGGCGAAACAGCAAACCGCCGCCACCTTGCCCGCCGGGGTCGCGGCTGACTTCAACAGTTTGCGGATCGTCTGTTCGTCATCGGTGTCATTGAGGCTGGTGAGATCGGTCATCGATAACAGGCGCTGCGCGAGGAGATTCATCCGCACAGTGAACGACCGGTCCGTCATCTAGGGCCTGTTCATGCGGAAACCAGACCGATATGCGCAAGGCCGCCCATGTAAGGACGCAGGACCTGCGGTACATCGATGCCGCCATCCTCGCGCTGATAGTTTTCCATGACGGCGATGAGCGCACGACCGACGGCCACGCCGGATCCATTGAGCGTGTGCACCGGTTCCGGCTTACCGGTCTCGGGATTGCGCCACCGTGCCTGCATTCGGCGCGCCTGGAATGCTTCGGTGTTGCTGCACGAGGAGATCTCGCGGTACTTCTGCTGGGATGGCAGCCACACCTCGAGATCGTAGGTCTTGGTGACCGAGAATCCGATGTCGCCACCACACAGCGCCATCACGCGGTACGGCAGTTCGAGCTTCTGCAGCACTGCTTCGGCGTTGGCGCGCAGACTTTCCAGCGCGGTATACGAGTCCGCAGGCCTCACGATCTGCACCAGTTCGACCTTGTCGAACTGGTGCTGGCGGATCATGCCGCGCGTATCGCGGCCCGCGGACCCCGCCTCGGAACGGAAGCACGGTGTGTGCGCGGTGAACTTCAGCGGGAGCGACGCGGCTTCGATGATCTGCTCGCGCACTAGATTGGTCATCGACACTTCGGACGTCGGAATCAGATACAGGTTCTGCTCTCCGCGCAACGCAAAGAGATCCTGTTCGAACTTCGGCAGCTGACCCGTACCGAGCAGTGCCTGCTGGCCGGCGAGATAGGGTGCATAGATCTCGGTGTAGCCATGCTCGCCGGTATGCAGATCGAGCATGAACTGCGCCAGTGCGCGATGCAGACGTGCAATCGGCCCGCGCATCACGACGAAGCGCGAGCCGGCGATTCGGCTGGCCGCCTCGAAATCGATCTGCTTGAGGCGTTCGCCGAGTTCCACGTGATCGCGAACCTTGAACGAGAACTCGCGCGGCGCGCCGACGCGGCCGACCTCGACGTTGGCGCTCTCGTCGAGACCGTCCGGCACGGACGCATGCGGCAGGTTCGGCAGCCCCAGCGACCAGCGTTCGACCTCGGCCTGTACTTCGTTGAAGCGCAGCTCCGCCTGCTCGAGCTCCCGCGCCAGCTCGTCGCCCTTTGCGGTCAGCGGCGCGATATCTTCACCGCGACCACGCGCCTGCCCGACACTCTTCGCGTGGGCATTACGCGCGGCACGCAGCCGGTCGGTCTCCAGCTGCCAATGGCGGCGGCGCTCCTCGATTTCCTTCAGGGCATCGACATCGAGCTTATAGCCGCGACGCGCGAGTGTGCGCGCGACCTCTTCCGGTGCCGAACGCAACAGTTTTGGATCGATCATTTATTCCCTTCACCAGGCGCAGGTTTGCGCAGCCGTTCCAGCGTCTCGCCGATGCGCTGCTCCAGGCCGCGAGGCGTCGGATGATAATAGCGACGGTCCGGCATGTCGTCGGGAAAGTAGCGCTCCCCGGCCGCAAACGCGTCGGGCTCGTCGTGCGCGTAGCGATAGCCCTGGCCGTGACCCAGATCCTTCATCAGTCTGGTCGGCGCATTGCGAAACCGCGCCGGCACGTCGAGCGAGCCATAGCGCTCGACGTCCGCGCGGGCCTCGGCCAGTGCGGTGTAGACCGCATTGCTCTTCGCCGCCACCGCGAGGTAGACGATTGCCTGCGCCAGCGCCAGTTCGCCCTCGGGGCTGCCCAGCCGCTCATAGGTCTGCCAGGCATCGAGCACCAGCGGCAGGACACGCGGATCGGCCAGGCCGATGTCTTCGATCGCCATGCGCGTGATGCGTCGTGCCAGATAGTGCGGATCGCAGCCGCCGTCGAGCATGCGGGCAAGCCAGTACAGAGACGCATCCGGATCGCTGCCGCGAACGGCCTTGTGCAACGCCGAGATCTGGTCGTAGAACTGATCGCCGCCTTTATCGAACCGGCGCCGGCCACCGCTGGCGATCTCCTGCGCGATCGCGGTCGTGATGATGCGGCTGTCCACCGCAGCGGCAACCTCGGCCGCCAGTTCCAGCATGCCCAATGCACGACGCGCATCGCCATCGGCCCCGTGCACCAGCAGGTCCGCGGCCGCGTCTTCGATCGTGAGTTCCTGTGCGCCCAGGCCGCGTTCGCGGTCGGCAAGCGCGCTCGTCAGCAGCGTGCGCAGATCCTCGGCGCTCAATGCCTTGAGCACGTAGACGCGGGCGCGGGACAACAATGCGCCGATGATTTCGAACGAGGGATTCTCGGTGGTCGCGCCGATGAAGGTCAGCGTGCCGTTCTCGACATGTGGCAGGAATGCGTCCTGCTGCGCCTTGTTGAACCGGTGCACCTCGTCGAGGAACAACACCGTCGGACGCCCGGAACCCGCTGCCTGCTCCTGCGCTTCCGCGACCGACTCGCGGATGTCCTTGATACCCGCCTGGACTGCTGACAGCGCGATGAAATGCGACTGCGAACGATCGGCGATCAGGCGTGCCAGCGTTGTCTTACCGACGCCCGGCGGCCCCCACAGGATCAGCGAGTGCGGCTGTCCGGCGGTAATGGCCTCGTAGAGCGGCTTGCCCGGTGCCAGCAGATGCGACTGGCCGACGAACTGTTCCAGTCGTGTCGGGCGCATCCGGTCCGCGAGCGGGCGCCAGTCGCGCCCGCGAGGCGCCAGTTCCAGTGGCTGTTGCGGAGTGCTACGCCGGACCACGGCGCGCTCTATTGCGGCGTGCCGATGACATCCACACCGGCCGGCGGCTTGAACTGCAGATCCTCCGGGCTCACGCGCGCATTGCGCTCGCTGTGTGCGAAATCCATCTGCACTGTCTGGCCCAGACGGTCGTTCACCTGCATGCGCACGAGCTGGTTGTGAGCAAATCCCAGACGAGCCTGCGTGAAATCGCTATCGCTGCTTCGCGGCGTCACCTTGACCCAGTCCATGCCGCCCTGCGAGCCGTCGGCCACGACATCGAACGCCTCGTGCAGCTGTTGCGGCGACCCTGACAGCAGCATCACCGGCGTGGCCGACAGCGCCTGTGTCACGGGCTTGACGGTCACCTGCGACAGTTCGCGATCGTAGAACCAGACGTTCTGGCCATCGGCTACCAGCAGCTGACCACCCTTACTCCGGGCGTCATCGCCCGCGCCGGCCGGCTGGTAGTCCCAGCGGAACTTACCGGGCCGTTGAACCAGGAAAGTACCGTTGCCACCATCGGTCTTCTTGCCCTGCGCATCGGTGACAGTCTGCGTGAAGCTCGCCTTGAGACTGGTCAGTCCGTTGAGATAGCGATCGAGCGAGGTTGTAGCGGTGCCCTCAGCCGCCCTCGCCGGCCAGACAGGGATAAGACAGGTGATCAGCAGAGCGAAAAATGCAGTGGCGAGCAGTCGTCTCATATCGTCACGCGGGTGGGGGTGCCAGCACTTCGCGGCTGCCGTTGGCCTGTAACGGGCCTACGACTCCCGCGGCCTCCATCGCCTCCAGCATGCGCGCGGCCCGGTTGTATCCGACCTTCAGTCGGCGTTGCACGTACGAGATCGAAGGCTTGCGCTCGGTGGTGACGATCTTGACCGCCTCGTCGTACAGCGCATCCTGCTCCGCGTCGCCGCCGCCTTCGCCGCCCATCTCATCGTCATCCGATGCAAATCCCGGAATCGGCGTGGACGGGCCTCTGAGAACTTCCTCGATGTAGTTCGGTGCTGCCGACTTCTTCAATGCTTCGACGACGCGGTGCACTTCCTGATCGGAAACGAAGGCGCCATGAATACGGGTCGGCATCGACGTACCTGGTGGCAGATACAACATGTCGCCATGGCCGAGCAGCGACTCCGCGCCCATCTGATCGAGAATCGTGCGCGAGTCGACCTTGGCCGACACCTGGAATGCGATACGGGTCGGTATGTTTGCCTTGATGAGACCGGTGATGACGTCGACCGACGGACGCTGTGTCGCGAGTATCAGGTGGATACCCGAGGCGCGCGCCTTCTGCGCCAGACGCGCAATCAGCTCTTCCACCTTCTTGCCGACGATCATCATCATGTCGGCGAGTTCGTCGATGATGACTACTATATAGGGAAGCGGCTCGAGATTCGGAATCTGGCTCTGATCGATGCTCGGATCGTTGGAGGCCCGCGCGATCATCACCGGGTCGATGATCGGCTTGCCTTCATCGATCGCGTCCTTGACCTTGCGGTTGTAGCCGGCAATGTTGCGCACGCCCAGCGCCGCCATCAGCTGGTAGCGCCGCTCCATCTCCGCCACCGACCAGCGCAGCGCATTGGCTGCCTGCTTCATGTCGGTGACGACGGGTGACAACAGATGCGGAATGCCTTCGTAGACCGACAGCTCCAGCATCTTCGGATCGATCATGATGAGCCGTACGTGCTCGGCGGTAGCCTTGTACAGCAGGCTCAGCACCATCGCGTTGATGCCTACCGACTTGCCCGATCCGGTCGTACCGGCGATCAGCAGGTGCGGCATGCGCGCAAGGTCCGCGACCATCGGTATGCCGCCGATGTCCTTGCCCAGCGCGAGCGTCAACGGCGAGGAGACATCGTCGTAAGCCTTCGATTTGATGATCTCGCCGAGCGTCACGATCTCGCGTTTTTCGTTCGGGATCTCCAGCCCCATGACCGACTTGCCGGGGATCACCTCGACCACGCGCACGCTGACGGTGGACAGCGCCCGGGCCAGATCCTTGGACAGCCCGCTGATCTGCGAGGCCTTGACGCCGGGCGCAGGCAGCATCTCGAACCGGGTGATGACCGGACCCGGATGCACGGCCGTCACCTCGACATCGACGCCGAAGTCCTTGAGTTTCAGTTCCACCAGCCGCGACATCGCTTCGAGCGCTTCCGAGGAATAGGACTCTTCGTGCGGGCCCGGATCGTCCAGCAGATTCAGCGGCGGCAGTTCCTTCGATTGCGGCGGATCGAACAGCGGGACCTGCCGTTCCTTCTCCACTCGCTCGCTCTTGGCCGGCGACGGTGCCGGCGGCTCGATGACGCGCGGCGTGATCTTCACCGGTGCGCGCTCGCGCTGGCGTTCACGCTCGGCCTGCAGCGCCGGCTGGCGTTCTGCCTTGGCCGTCTTGCCGGCCTGTACCGCGCGCTTGGTGAACCATCGCTCGCGCGCCCAGGAAACGGCCTCCCATGTCCAGGCGCCGACGCGATCCATGATCGTGAACCAGGAAACGCCGAACGCGACCGACACACCCGCCATCCAGGCGGCGAGCAGCAGCAGTGTCGCCCCGAGCAGCTTGAGCCCCATCGCCAGTGAATCGCCGGCCGCACTGCCGACGATGCCGCCGGCACTCTGTGGCAGCTGGCCCGGCTCCCAATGCAGATCGGCCAGCGCGCAGCTGGCAACGAGCACGATCACGAAACCGGCGATACGGATCGCGACGTTCAGATTGGACGGATCGGTATTGCTGTTCTTCTTGTCGTGGACACCACGTGCCAGCCGCCAGGACGCGATGCCGAACATCGCCGGCAGCAGGTAGGCCGGGCGGCCGAAAAGAAAATACAGTGCGTTCGCGAGCCACGCACCGATCGGACCGACCCGATTATGTATCTGGCCGCTATGGTCGCCCGTGGTCGAGAATCCGGCATCGCGCGGATCGAAGCTCAGCAGGGCGACGCAAATCACCAGTGCCAGCACGGCGAGCGCAATGGCGCCGCTTTCCCGAAAGGCGCGCATGACGGTCAGGGAAAACCGTAGCGATGTCCGTGGCGCGGTCGACTCCGTCACGAAATAGCAAACCTCACTAAAGGATATGACTTGGCCTGCGCGTCGCGCTTACTTACCATGCAAGATTGCAATGGCACTGGGAAATTGTACATGACTGCTCCGACTCATCGCCCCCTGATCATCCTCGGGTCCGGCCCTGCCGGATACGCTGCAGCGGTCTATGCCGCGCGCGCGAACCGGACCCCGATGCTGATCACCGGCCTCGAGCAGGGCGGCCAGCTGATGACCACCACCGATGTTGACAACTGGCCGGGCGATGTCGAAGGACTGCAGGGCCCCGCATTGATGGAGCGCATGAAGGCACATGCGGAGCGTTTCTCCACCGAGATGGTCATGGATCATATCGTCAAGGCGAACCTGTCCCGGCAGCCGTGGGTGCTCGAGGGCGAAGCCGGACACTACAGTTGCGATGCGCTGATCATCGCCACCGGCGCGTCGGCACGTTATCTCGGTCTGCCATCCGAAGAGAAATTCCGTGGCAAGGGTGTATCGGCCTGCGCGACCTGTGACGGTTTCTTCTTCCGCAATCACCGGGTCGCAGTCGTCGGCGGCGGCAACACCGCGGTCGAAGAGACGCTGTACCTGTCGAATCTGGCCGCACACGTGACCCTTGTCCACCGCCGCGACAAGCTACGCTCGGAAAAGATCCTGCAGGATCGGCTGATGGAGCGCGTCAAGGAAGGCAAGGTGAGCCTGCTGTGGCATCACGCCGTCGATGAGGTGCTGGGCGACGACAGCGGCGTACACGGCGTCCGGGTTCGCTCGGTCAAGGACAACTCCACGCGCGAGATCGCCATCACCGGCATCTTCATCGCCATCGGCCACACACCCAACACCTCTTTGTTCGAAAGCCAGCTCGAGATGCGCGGCGGCTACCTGGTCGTCAAAGGCGGTGGTGAAGGTAACGCCACTGCCACCAGCCGGCCGGGTGTCTTCGCCGCCGGTGACGTGGCCGACCATGTCTACCGGCAGGCCATCACGTCGGCCGGTTCCGGCTGTATGGCCGCACTCGACGCCGATCGATACCTAGAGCAGTTCGACGCCGCGTAGGAGACTTCGATCACCCACTTGCAGACACGGCTGCTCACACGCATCGACGATATCGGCGCTGCCGAGTGGAACGCCCTCGCAGGTGACTACCCGTTTCTGCGCCACGAATTCCTGGCGGCGCTCGAGAATTCCGGCTGTGCGACCGAACACACCGGCTGGACGCCGCGCCACCTGCTGCTGACGGATGCCGACGGTCTGGTGGCGGCAGCCCCGGTCTACGAGAAGAGCCACTCGTGGGGCGAGTTCGTGTTCGATTTTTCGTGGGCGCGGGCGGCCGAGCAGGCCGGGATGCGTTACTACCCGAAACTCGTCTGCGCGGTGCCGTTCACGCCGACGACCGGTCCTCGCCTGCTGTGCCGGAGCGGCATCGATACCGCCGCCGCGCGCACCCGGTTGCTGACCGAACTGTGCGAGCGTGCGAGACCGCTGCGCTGCTCGTCGGTGCACGCACTGTTTCTCGATGAGCCCGCGCGCGTGGCGTGCGATCGCGAGAAGTGGTTGATGCGTCGCGACTGTCATTTCCAGTGGCACAATCGCGGCTACGGCGATTTCGACGATTTCCTGAAGACTTTCTCGGCCGAAAAACGCAAGAAAGCCAAGCGCGAACGCCGACGGGTCGTCGAGCAGGGCATCGAATTCGTGACGCTGCGAGGCGGCGAACTGGACGACGAGCTGATCGCCCGCCTGCACGGCTTCCACGAGATCACGTTCCTGCGACACGGTCATACGCCGTATCTCAACGTGGATTTCTTCAGCCGCGTGGCTCGCACCCTGCCCGATCAGTTCATCGTCAAGCTGGCGATGCGCGAGCGGCAGCCGGTGGCGGCGGCCATTTTCTTTCGCTCTGCCGATACACTCTACGGGCGCTACTGGGGCTCTGCCGCCGAGTTCCACAGCCTGCATTTCGAGGCCTGCTACTACCAGGGCATCGAGTACTGCATCGAACAGAAGCTTGCCCGCTTCGAGCCGGGTACCCAGGGTGAGCACAAGATTGCGCGCGGTTTCGAGCCATCGCTGACCTGGTCCGCGCACTGGATCGCCGATCTGCCGCTGCGGCGCGCCATCGGTGCCTATCTGCAGCGCGAGGGCGACGCAATCGACGCCTACGCGAGCCAGGCGGATGCGCACGTGCCCTTTCGCAAGGGTGAGCTGCAGCAACCGCCGCAGTGACAGTGCGACCATGATCACCTGGCTGTCGCCGGACGATCCTCCCGACCGTTTCCCGCCGCTCGAAGCGGCCCTGGAGGACCCGCCGGGATTGCTGGCCGCGGGCGGCGACCTTCGTATCGAGCGGCTGGTCGCAGCCTATCGACGCGGAATCTTCCCCTGGTACTCGCCTGGCCAGCCCGTCTTGTGGTGGTCCCCTGACCCGCGGGAAGTCATCCTGCCTGAAGAATTCCACGTCTCACGCAGCCTGGCCCGTTCACTGCGGATGCGAGGATTTCAATGGGTTGCCGACCGGGACTTCGCCGCCGTGGTCGCGGCCTGCGCGGCCCCCCGATCGCGCAGCCCGGGCACCTGGATCACGCCCGAGATGAAAGCGGCTTACTGCCGGCTCCACGAGCGTGGCCTCGCCCACAGCTACGAGATCTGGCATGGTCCACGGCTGGTCGGAGGCGTCTACGGCGTGCGCCTGGGCAAGGTCTACTTCGGCGAATCGATGTTCAGCCGCGAGCGTGATGCCTCCAAGGCTGCCCTGGCCGGGCTCGTGGAACACTGTGAAACGTTGGGAATCGAGCTCATCGACTGCCAGCTTCCCTCGGCTCATCTGCGCAGTTTGGGAAGTCGTCCGATGCCCCGAACCGATTTTCTGCGCTATCTCGACGATGCGTGAGTCAGGGCATCACCCACGGCCAGATTGCATTCCGCAGCCGCTTTGTGCGTAAATTCGCCGCCCTTGAGCCACGCAGCGCAGCATGCCGAAAGAAGACGCAATACAGATGGAGGGCGAGGTCGTCGAGACCCTGCCGAACACGACCTTCCGCGTGAAGCTGAAGAACGGCCACGTCGTGACCGCTCATATCTCCGGCAAAATGCGCAAGAACTATATCCGCATCCTTACCGGCGATGCGGTCACCGTCGAGATGACACCGTACGACCTGTCGAAGGGACGCATCGTCTACCGCGGCCGCTAGCGCATCTCGCGCGCGGCCGCCGCGTCAGACGGTCACTTCAGGTTGCGATGCCGGCGTGCACTCGAGCGCCAGGCCGGTCTCGTCGGCGTTGACGGACACTCTCACCTGACCGCCGTTCTGCGATAGCTTGCCGAACAGCAATTCCTCGGCCAGTGGGCGCTTGATGAATTCCTGAATCACGCGCGCCATCGGACGTGCGCCCATCTTCACATCGTAGCCCTTACTGCCGATCCAGCGGCGTGCCGCCTCCTCGATGTTCAGCACCACGCCCTTGGCCTCCAGCTGCGCCTCGATCTCGATCAGCAGCTTGTCGACCACGCGCTCGATCGTCACCGGATCGAGCGGCGCGAATTGAATGACCGCGTCCAGGCGATTGCGGAATTCCGGCGAGAACAGGCGCTTTATCGCCTCCATGCCATCGCTGGTGTTGTCCGCCTGCGTGAAGCCGATGGCCGCACGGCTCATCTCCTGCGCGCCAGCGTTGGTGGTCATGACGATGATCACGTGCCGGAAATCAGCCTTGCGCCCGTTGTTGTCCGTCAGCGTGCCGTGATCCATCACCTGCAGCAGCAGATTGAACACGTCCGGATGCGCCTTCTCCACTTCGTCGAGCAGCAACACGCAGTGCGGATGCTTGGCGATCGCCTCCGTCAGCAGGCCGCCCTGGTCGAAGCCGACGTACCCTGGCGGCGCGCCGATGAGCCGGGATACCGTGTGCCGCTCCATGTATTCGGACATGTCGAAGCGCACGAACTCGATGCCCATCGCAATGGCCAGCTGGCGCGTGACCTCGGTCTTGCCGACACCGGTAGGACCGGCAAACAGGAAACTGCCGACCGGCTTGCGCTGATCGCCCAGTCCCGACCGCGCCATCTTGATGGCAGCCGCCAGCGTCTCGATCGCCGGATTCTGACCAAAAATGACCAGCTTCAGGTTGCGCTCGAGGTTCTTCAGCAGATCGCGATCCGATGCCGACACATTCTTGGCCGGGATCCGCGCCATGCGCGCGACCACATCCTCGATGTGCGAAACCTCGACGCGGGTTTCACGCTCACCCGCAGGCTTCAGCCGCAACCGCGCGCCAGCCTCATCGACCACGTCGATCGCCTTGTCTGGCAGATGACGCTCGTTGATATGGCGATCGGCCAGTTCGGCTGCGACACGCAGCGCGTCATCCGAATACTGCACGCCATGATGCTCTTCGAACTTAGGCTTCAACCCCTGCAGGATCTCGACGGTCTCGGCCACCGTCGGCTCCGCCACATCGATCTTCTGGAAGCGGCGCGCCAGCGCGTGATCTTTTTCGAAGATGCCGCGATATTCCTGATAGGTCGTGCTGCCGATGCAGCGGATCTCGCCGTTGGCGAGCACCGGCTTGATCAGATTGGAGGCATCCATGACGCCGCCGGAAGCGGCACCAGCGCCGATGACCGTGTGAATCTCGTCGATGAACAGGATCGCGCCCGGCTGTTTCTTCAGTTCGTTCACCACCGACTTCAGGCGCTTCTCGAAATCGCCGCGATACTTCGTACCGGCGATCAGCGAGCCCATGTCGAGCGCATAGATCGTGCAGTCGGCGAGCACTTCCGGAACGCGGCCTTCGACGATCAGTCTGGCCAGTCCTTCGGCAATCGCGGTCTTGCCGACACCGGCCTCGCCGACGTACAGCGGATTGTTCTTGCGGCGGCGGCAGAGGATCTCGATCGTGCGTTCGACCTCGAGCTTACGTCCGATGAGCGGATCGATCCGTCCTTCCTGCGCCTGCGCGTTCAGGTTGACCGCGAATTTCTCCAGCGCACTGCCGGACTCGCCGTCGCGCTCGGCTTCGGCGCCGGCCTCATCGCGTTCCTTTTCGGTCTTGTTCTCGCCCGAGCGTGGCAGCCCATGCGAGATGAAATTGACCACGTCGAGGCGCGTCACCTGCGCGCGCGCCAGCAGGAACACGGCGTGACTCTGCTTCTCGCTGAAGATCGCGACCAGCACGTTGACGACGCCCACTTCCTTCTTGCCACTGGATTGCACGTGGAAGACCGCGCGCTGGAGCACGCGCTGGAATCCCAGCGTCGGCTGCACTTCGCGCTCTTCGCCCGGTGACAGGCGTGGGGTGTTGTTCTCGACGTGCTGTTTCAGATCGGTGCTGAGCCGATCCAGATCGGCACCGCAGCCTTCGAGCACTTCCCGGACCTTCGGCGCGTCCAGGATGGCGAGCAACAGGTGCTCGACGGTGAGGAATTCGTGGCGCGCGGTTCGCGCCTGGTGGAAGGCCTGATTCAGACAAAACTCAAGCTCGCTCGACAACACTGCTAGATTTCTCCCGCTGTCATGCCCCTCAGGCTTCCTCGAGCGTGCACAGCAACGGGTGCTGATGCTCGCGTGAGTAACTGCTCACCTGTGAGACTTTGGTCTCTGCGATTTCGTATGTAAAGACTCCACAAACCCCTTTGCCCCGAGTATGCACCTCCAGCATTACCCTCGTGGCGGTCGGCCGATCCATGGCGAAGAATTTTTCCAGTACATCGACGACGAATTCCATCGGCGTGTAATCATCGTTCAGCAGAATAACGCGATAGAGTGGAGGTTGAGCGGTCTCAGGCGGCGCCTCCTCCACGATGACGCCATGATCCGGGCGACTAGGTTCACGGTGCTCGGTCACTGGCGGTTGGCCCCATCACGAGCGCGCAACATCATCGCAGCGCTTCTGTCATTCCAGTCTAATCCACTGTGCAGCATTCGTGTAGGTAAGACTCCGGGTCGGGCTGTCTGCGATGAGCGACGCTTCAAGGAAAAAGAATTAAGCGGAAACAAACACTTGAGAGCGTCAATAGTGAAAGCCTATCATGTCATACCTCGACGCTCCTTTGGGGGCCGCAATTGGCAAGTTCCGTGGCTTGGATGGCTGACAGCAAATCAGGGCAGGCAGTGACCAGGCTACTCGCAACGAAGGGCCCGGAGGCCGCCGCCGTCGCGCTCTTGCTGCTGCTTGCGCTCGATGCTGCGCTGATCCTGACACACGTCTTCGCTCAGCCTCAGGCGATGCCGCCGGCCGACGCCGCGCCGCCGTCCACTGCGCTGCACCCGACTTTGAATCCCGAGCTGCAGCTGGCCGTCATCCTCAACTCTCACCTATTTGGGGTCTCCAACGTCAGTGTCAATGGCGAGGTGCGCGATACCACCATTCCTCTGATCCTGGCCGGTGTGATTGCCGGCAAGGACCCCTCGCGGGGTCAGGCGATCATCGGACCGAATGCGACCTCGGCGAAGCTGTACGCGGTCGGGGACGCCATTCAGGGCGGCGCGAAGCTGCACGAGGTCTACGCCGACCACGTCATCCTCGAGCGCAACGGTACGCTGGAGGCTTTGCGGTTGCCCCGCAACCTGCCGTCCCGGGCGCCGCCGCCGATGGCCGCGCCAGCCAGTTCGCGCACGGCCGTCACCTCGGGCAATGCATCGCTGCTGGCTGGGCTGGTGCGCGTGCAGCCGGTCTTCAATCAGGGCAAGCTCAGCGGATACCGGATCTTCCCGGGCGGCGGCAAGGGCGGCGCCGTATTTACCCAGCTGGGCCTGCGTCCGGGCGATCTGATCCAGGCGGTCAACGGCACTGCGCTGGATGACGCGGGTCGCGCGATGGATGTGCTGCAGACGCTGTCTTCTTCTGCGTCTGCGACGATCACGGTCTCCCGCAACGGCCAGACGCAGGAGGTCAACCTGAACATGGCCGCGGTCAATCTCGACCCCGACGCGAGCGACGGTGCTCAGTCAGGTTCCGATGCCGCGGTCGCTCCGGGCGCGGCAGCCGGACCAGCACCGATGATGCACGGCGGCGGATTTGGACGGGGAGGTCCGAATCTGGGGCCTGTGCCCGGGTCGCCGCCAGCGAATAGCGGCAATATGAGCGCCGCGCCGGGCGGTGCAGATGCAGCAAACCCGCCCGTAAGGGAACGATAGCGGGTCTGCGATAGTCAGCGATAGACGCTTACAGGAATAACCAACGGATGTCCGATAGAGCATCGATCCCTCCGCCAGCGCGGAGACGGATACATAGTGTACTGATGGTCGCACTCATAGCGCTGAGCGCATGGACCTCAGCCGCCGAGCCCACCGGGCAGCGGATCACGCCCAACTTCAAAGACGCCGATATCAACCAGATCATCGAAGCCGTCAGTATGGCGACCGGAAAGAACTTCATCGTCGACCCGCGCGTGCATGCGCAGGTGACGATGCTGTCATCGACGCCGATGACCCCGCCACAGTTTTACGAGGCGTTCCTGGCCATCCTGCAGGTACACGGCTTCGTGGCGCTCCCGGCCGGCAACATCGTCAAGATCGTCCCCGACGCCAACATGCGCCAGTACCCGGGAGACGACCTGCCCGATCGCGTCAGCGGCAGCTCCGACGAGGTCGTAACGCAGGTGCTCGCCGTCAAGAACGTATCGGCATCGCAGCTGGTGCCAGTGCTGCGTCCGCTGATGCCGCAGAACGCGCAACTCTCGGCGGTCACCGGTGCGAACATCCTGATTCTGTCGGACCATGCCAGCAACGTGAACCGCATCATGCGCGTGATCGCGCGCATCGATGAGGTCGGCAATCCGGATTTCGACGTCATCCCGTTGCACAGCGCCACCGCTGCTGACACCGCGCGGGTGCTGACCTCGCTGATGGCACAAGGCGGCGAAGCTGCCGGACAGGTCAAGATCGTCGCCGACGATCGCTCCAACAGCATACTGTTGAGCGGCGAGGAATCCACGCGCCTGCGCGTCAAGGCGCTGGTGGCACACCTGGACACGCCGGTTGATGCCAACAGCGAGACGCAGGTTCGCTATCTGCGCTACTCCGACGCCGAGGATCTGGCGACGCGGCTGAAGGAGCAACTGTCGGGTACGAGCGGCGGCTCGACCTCGGCGACCAAAACGCCCAGCAACTATCAGCCGAAGCCCGATGCCGCGGGTAACACCGCACCGTTGCCCGCCGCTCAGGCAGCACCCGCGGCGCCCTCGGGTCCCGCGACCCTGTCGCTTGCCGGTGGTACCGCGACGATCTGGGCCGACAAGGCGACCAACGCCCTGGTCATCACGGCGGGCGCCCGCACGATGCGGGCAGTCAACTCGGTGATCGACAAGCTCGATATCCGACGCGCGCAGGTCTACGTCGAGGCGATCATCGCCGAAGTCACGGTCGACAAGACGTCCGACCTCGGCGTGAACTGGGCCATCGACGGGGCCAACAGCAACGTCGGGGTTGGCGGATTCGTGTCACCGGTGGCCGGCTCGTCGATTGTCGATATCGCGAATGCCGCGCTGGGCGCGACCGCCAGCAGCA